>JBAYQJ010000001.1:0-201740 GCA_041677245.1 Spongiibacteraceae bacterium
TCTATTTCTAGGCCTGGTATGCCTATAATTCTACTTGCGTGGGGCATCGGTACTCTCCATTAAAATGATCTTCGCAAAATCAGTTTAATGAATGCCGGTGTCCCCCGTTAATGATGAAGAGCCAAACGGCTCTGGCTCTACCCACTTAACGGGGGGGGCTGTCCAGTTGGTGTGTCTGTGTTGACGTCTTTGCTATATGCCAGTTTTTACCTCGGTAGGTTGTCGGCTTGAGTTCTTAGGGTTTGGCCTTAAGCTGGGATTTATCCGCCATATCTGCTAAAAATCAGCTGCCTAAATTGGGGCAATAATGTACAATGCGCGGTTTTCTTAATGGCCATTTTTCTATTGGTAGATAGGGGTAAGCAATGTTTAGCAAAGATATGCGTATTGAAGGGTTTGATGACGAGCTATTTTCATCTATCCAAGAAGAGAATCGTCGTCAGGAAGAGCATATTGAACTGATCGCTTCTGAAAACTACACCAGCCCACGAGTGATGGAAGCTCAAGGCTCCTCTATGACCAATAAGTATGCCGAAGGTTACCCTGGTAAGCGTTATTATGGTGGTTGTGAGTTTGTTGATAAAGCAGAAGTATTAGCTATTGAGCGTGTTAAAGCGCTATTCGGTGCGGATTACGCTAATGTGCAGCCACACTCTGGTTCACAGGCAAACTCGGCAGTTTATTTGGCGTTATTGCAGGCTGGTGACACGGTTTTAGGGATGAGCCTGGATGCTGGTGGGCACTTAACCCACGGTGCTAAACCTAATTTTTCCGGTAGGCTTTATAACGCCGTACAGTATGGCTTAAACCCAGAGACTGGGTTGATCGATTATGATCAAGTTGAAGCCTTGGCCTTGGAGCATAAGCCCAAGATGATTGTAGCGGGCTTTTCAGCTTATTCCGGTATCGTTGACTGGGCGCGTTTTCGCGAAATCGCTGATAAAGTTGGTGCTTATCTAATGATTGATATGGCACATGTTGCCGGTTTGGTCGCGGCGGGCGTATACCCTAACCCCGTACCATTCGCCGACGTAGTCACCTCTACTACGCATAAAACACTGCGTGGTCCTCGTGGTGGTATCATTTTGGCCAAGCACAACGAAGAGCTGGAAAAGAAATTCAATTCCGCGGTTTTCCCTGGTGGTCAGGGTGGTCCGTTGATGCACGTTATTGCGGCAAAAGCAGTTAGCTTCAAAGAAGCCGCTACCGTTGAATTTAAAATATACCAGCAGCAGGTTGTTAAAAACGCTAAGGTGATGGCTGAAACCTTTATTAAGCGCGGTATAAAGATCGTTTCTGGTGGTACTGAAAACCACTTGATGCTGGTTGATTTAATCGGCAAGGAATACACCGGCAAAGATGCTGATGCTGCTTTGGGTGAAGCCTATATCACTGTGAATAAAAATGCGGTGCCAAACGATCCTCGCTCACCCTTTGTTACTTCAGGTTTGCGTGTGGGTACGCCAGCTATTACCACGCGTGGCTTTAAGGAAGACGAGTGCCGTGAGCTGACCAATTGGATCTGTGATGTATTGGATTCATTGGAGCAAGGTACGAGTGAGCAGGTGATCCCCGCGGTTAAGGCTAAGGTGCTGGAGATCTGCGCGCGCTTCCCGGTATATAAATAACCCCTTGTTTGTTCGGCGGTAGTGGTTGGTCATCAGTTTTTCTGGGGTCCAACCGCGACGGCTTTTATGCTAAACTCCCCCCACTTTTTATAGCTCATAGCAGGCCGCATTCATGCGTTGTCCCTTTTGTTCCCATGACGATACCAAGGTGGTTGACTCTCGGCTGGTGGCTGAGGGTGGTCAGGTGCGCCGTCGCCGCGAATGCTTAGCGTGTTCAGAGCGTTTTACCAGCTACGAAACCGCCGAGCTGTTGATGCCCCGGATTATCAAGCAAAATGGTAATCGAGAGCCCTTTGATGAGGCGAAAATGCGGGCTGGTATTGTGCGGGCACTGGAAAAACGCCCTGTCAGCGTCGAAAAAATTGAGGCTATTATCTCTAAAATTGAACATAACTTGCAGGCGACTGGAGAGCGTGAAGTGCAATCGCTGGTGTTGGGTGAGCAAGTTATGGAGCAATTAAAGCAGCTAGATCAAGTGGCCTATGTACGATTTGCTTCTGTTTATCGGGATTTTAAAGATTTAAATGAATTCCGCGAGGAGCTTGATCGTCTGGCACAGGAGCCCTCCCTTGTTAGCGGTGATGACTAAACGGATTTGATCATGACGACTACATCAGAGCAGCAGCAAGCAGATCGTCGATATATGCAGCTAGCTATTGATTTGGCTTGGCGTGGTTTATATACCGCTGCGCCCAATCCTCGGGTGGGTTGTGTGTTGGTACGTGATGGAGAAATGATTGGCCAGGGCTATCATATTCGAGCGGGTGAGGGGCATGCCGAGGTCAACGCTATTGCCGATGCCGGGGATGCTAGTGGTGCTACCGCTTATGTGACGCTGGAGCCTTGTAGTCATACCGGTAAGACGCCGCCGTGCTGCCAAGCGCTTATTGCCGCCAAAGTAACTCGCGTCATTGTTGCGATGCAAGACCCGAATCCCTTAGTAGCTGGTAAAGGTATCGCTGCGTTACGGGCCGCGGGTATCGAGGTCGAAACAGGTTTGTTAGAGTCAGAGGCTCGTCAGCTAAACCCTGGTTTTATAAAGCGTATGGAAACGGCGATGCCGTGGGTACGGATTAAATTGGCGATGAGCTTGGATGGCCGCACCGCAATGGCATCGGGTGAGAGTCAGTGGATTACCGGAGCCCAAGCCAGGCAAGATGTGCAGCGCCTGCGAGCGAGGAGTAGCGCGATAGTTTCAGGTGTTGATACGGTGATAGCTGATGATGCGTCGCTAACGGTCAGGTGTGATGAGCTTGGTTTGCCGTCTGATTTTGCCGAGCAAATCGTGCAGCAACAGCCTTTACGCGTGATACTGGATTCAAGCTTGCGTCTGTCTCCTACCGCAAAAATATTGACGCAGCCGGGTAAGACGTTAGTGGTAGCTGCGCAGCAAAATATTGAGGCTCAGCAGCAGTTGGAGCAGGCGGGTGCAGAAGTTATCTATATTCCCGGCGCGGATGGCAGGGTTGATTTGGTGAAAATGCTGTGGACCTTGGCGCATCGTGAGTGCAATGAAATTATGGTAGAGGCAGGTGCGACATTGGCTGGCGCATTTTCTCAAGCGGGTTTAGTCGACCAATACTCGATTTACATGGCCCCCACTTTTTTAGGTAGCGAGGCACGTCCCTTGTTGCAGCTGCCATTGGCTAGTATGAACCAACAGCAGCGGTTAACTATCGAAGCAATAACTCCAGTAGGGGACGACTGGCGGATAGATACAAGTCCCGTTTAATTTACTGTCGATACATTCAAATATATAAAGGTAGTCATCATGGCATTAAATACCGTTGAAGAATTAATTCAGGACATTCGCCTTGGTAAAATGGTGATCTTGATGGATGACGAGGACCGTGAGAACGAAGGTGATTTGGTGATGGCTTCTGAGTGTGTGAAGCCTCAGGATATTAACTTTATGGCTAAAAACGCTCGTGGTCTTATTTGCCTGACAGTTACTGAAGATCGCTGTCGTCAGTTGGCTTTGCCGTTGATGGTTGATGGTGTTACAGGCACCCAGTTTGGCACCAAGTTTACCCTGTCGATAGAAGCGACAGAGGGTGTTACCACCGGTATTTCTGCTGCCGATCGTGCTCATACAGTTCGCACGGCGGTTGCTCGGGGCGCTAAGCCGTCTGACATTGTGCAGCCAGGCCATATTTTTCCGATTATGGCGCAACCAGGGGGAGTTTTAACCCGTGCGGGTCATACTGAGGCGGGTTGCGATTTATCGCGTCTTGCGGGTTTTGAAGCATCGGCCACTATTGTCGAAATCATGAATGAAGACGGTACCATGGCTCGTCGACCTGAGCTGGAAAAATTTGCCGAACAGCATAATCTTAAAATTGGCACTATTGCTGATTTGATTCACTATCGTGTGATTAATGAACGTACGATTGAGAAGTTGAGTGAAGGCTTGGTGAACACAGACCATGGGGAGTTTAGCCTACATAGCTATAAAGATTTATTGTCTGGCGATTTACACCACGCTTTAGTCAAAGGCAATGTCGCTGCTGAAGAGGCTACCTTAGTGCGGGTGCAATCCGCTGCCTCAATACGTGATTTATTTGGTACTCAGCCTGGCGATACTGTCAGCTGGAATATACAACGCTGTATTAAGCGAATTGCCGAAGAGGGCTCGGGCGTTGTGGTCTTGTTGGCTCATCAGGAAACGCCAGCAGAAGTTTTGGCCAGTATTGAAATAGCTACAGGTAAAAAAGCGGCCCCGCTTACGCCTAGCGAAGGTGGTAGCAATAGCAATGTTTATTTGACAGTGGGTTTAGGCTCACAAATTTTACGTGATGTTGGTGTCAGTAAAATACGCTTGATGGGAGCACCGATTAAATACAATGCTATTTCTGGTTTTGATTTGGAAGTCGTTGAATTTGTTGCCCCGGAATAAAATTGGCTGAGCAGATGTTGATAGAGAGAGTGTTATGAAAGGCATTGAGTTTCCGCAATATGATCAAGCTATTTTGGCGGGTAAAAAGATAGCAATCGTTATTACCCGTTGGAATACGTTTATCGTTGATAGTTTATTGGCTGCGGCGCAGCAGCATTTAACCAGTAATGGTATACGTGCTGCCGACATAGAAGTCATTATGTGCCCTGGTGCTTATGAAATTCCACTTGCTTGCAAGCATGTGGCGGCCACTAAAAACTTTGATGCGATCATAACCCTCGGTGCGGTTATCCGTGGTGGTACTCCACATTTTGAGTATGTGGCAGGCGAGTGCTCTAGCGGCGTGATGCGGGTCAGTCTTGATAGCGGTTTGCCGATTGCCTTTGGTGTATTAACTGTAGATAACGAACAGCAGGCACTGGACCGTTGTGGACAGAGTGAAAATGCAGAAAATAAAGGCGAAGAGTCCGCTGCCTGTGTTTTGGAAATGTTATGTTTGATCGGTAAGCTGTAGTTCTACTTTAGTAGTTCTGTTGCAATAAAATTTAGTGTAAAAGCGGTTCCATAAATACGAAGCTTTGCCTTCGTGATTGTTCTTTAGCCATATTGAAAATGAGATAAGTCTGTGTCTGATAAAGCACCCAATACATCAGGAATTAATGCCGCCGCCCGCCGTAAGGCTCGTCACTATGGGATGCAAGCTTTGTATCAATGGCAGATGACCAAATACCCGGTCGCAGAGATTGAATTACAATTTTTAGCGGATTACGACTTCGCTAAAGTCGATATCGAATATTTTCACGATATTATTCACCATGTACCCGCTAATTTAGAAGAGCTAGAAAGCGCCTTTGAGCCTTTTCTCGATCGCGCTAATGATGACCTCGATCCTATTGAACGCTCATTGTTGCGTTTAGGCAGTTACGAATTAATCAAACGTATTGATATTCCCTATCGCGTTATCATCAACGAAGCCGTTGCTTTAGCAAAGAAATTCGGTGCAACAGATGGGCATAAATATATCAACGGGGTGTTAGATAAATTAGCCCACCAAGTACGTTCGGTTGAGATTAGAGCGGGTAAATAACGATTGCCGATCTAAGGGATGGGGCTGAATGATGGCTGGCTCTAACGCATTAACCGAGTTTGAACTTATCTCGCGATATTTTTCCTCGATAGGTTATAACTCATCGAATACTGCGCGCTCTGCAATTGACCTTGGCATTGGTGATGACTGCGCCATCTTGTCAATTCCCCCAGGTCAGCGTTTGGCGCTGTCTATCGATACCATGGTAGCTGGCCGGCATTTTCCAGAAGATGCCGCCCCCTATGATATTGGTCAGCGCTTACTGGCTGTTTCCATTAGTGATTTGGCTGCCATGGGTGCTAAACCTTTAGCATTTACTCTGGCACTTACCGTACCGCAAGTTGACCCCCAATGGTTAGAGCAGTTTAGCCGAGGCTTAAGTGATGCTGCGGCTGTGTATGCGATTCCTTTGATTGGTGGCGATACCACGCAAGGGCCACTGACGCTTTCTGTGCAAGTACACGGTAGCGTGCCAATCAATACTGCTTTGCTTCGTAGCGGCGCGCAAATAGGCGATGCGATTTTTGTGAGTGGCTGCTTGGGTGATAATGCTGCGGCGCTGGCGATGATTCAAGGCAGGCTTGAGGTTAATGAGCAGCAGCGACAGTTTTTACAGTCGCGATTTTACCAGCCTCGTGCACGGGTAGAGTTGGGGCAGCAGCTATTAGCTATTGCAACGTCGGCGGTAGATATTTCAGATGGTTTACTGGCAGATTTAGGGCATATTTGCAAAGCTAGTGCCGTAGCTGCACGTATCGAACAAAGCAAATTACCTATATCGATAGTCGTTACCGAAGTTGCTTGCGATGATGCACTTGGTTATGCACTGACCGGTGGTGATGATTATGAACTTTGTTTTACTGCGGCTAAAAATAAACGCGAAGCAATAGCTGCTTGTTCGCAACTATTGAATATACCTATTACTGAAATAGGCGAAATTACTGCCGGCAGCGGTGTCAGCTGTGTGGATGGTCAAGGCACTATTGTTGTGCCTGAAAAAGCGGGCTATGTGCACTTTCAGTCCAGCTGATGATAATAATTGAGCGGTATAATTGATGAGTGATCCAATAAAAAAACTGAATAGCATAGCAATACTCAGCAATCCTATACACTGTTGCGCCTTTGGTTTTGGCAGTGGTTTGGCGCCTAAGGCACCTGGTACATTTGGTACCTTGGCGGCAGTACCTTTATACCTATTATTGAGCCAATGTTCATTGCCCGTGTATCTCGGTTTATTGCTGCTCGTTTTTGCTGTGGGGGTCTATCTTTGCGGTAAAACAGCTAAGGATTTAGGTGTCCATGATCACCCTGGAATTGTCTGGGATGAGTTTGTCGGCTTTTGGATTACGATGATTGCAGCGCCTGAGGGCTGGTGGTGGCTGGTTGCCGGTTTTGCCCTGTTTCGCCTATTTGATATATGGAAGCCGTGGCCGATTAAATATTTCGATCGCAACCTTGAGACCGGCATGGGTATTATGATCGATGATGTATTGGCTGGAGTCTATGCGTTGATTATTTTGCAGCTAGCGGCGAACTTAATGGCTTAGGTGTGGGTTGGCTAAAGGTGAATTAACCACTTGGAGAGAGTGTTTTGCAGGATGTTGCTGATTTAGGTTTAATCATTGAGTCGAATGTTCCGATCATTGTTTTAGAAACGCATGATGAACAGCGGGCGCTGGAGTTGTTAACACGGGTAGCGATTAAAAAAAGTTTGGGATTTCATTGCTGGTCGATAACCGAGGGTTTAAATCGGGTGGGTTTTGGCGAAGACCTATCGCCTAGTGAAGAGCCTGAATCACCGTCGACGGTATTAAAAGCTATCAAACGCTCTGGCGCGCCCTCAATTTATGCACTGTGTGACTTTCATCCATTTTTTGCCGGTAATCCCGAGCATATTCGGTTGTTAAAAGACGTGGCGCTTAATTATGAGCGCCTGCAGCACACAGTGGTACTGATCAGTCATGAGTTAGATATTCCTGCTGAGATACATCATCATTGTGCTAAATTCACCATGACTTTGCCCAGCGACGTCCAGCTTATGTCTATTGTTAGAGAGGAGGTGGCAGAGTGGGCTAAAGAGAATACCAATGCCAGGGTAAAAACTGATCAGCTTACCTTTAAAAAATTAATTAAAAACTTACGCGGCCTGAGCCGCCAGGATGCGCGGCGTTTGGCTCGTGGTGCCATTCGTGATGATGGTGCTATTACCGAGGCAGACTTGCCTGAGGTAAACAGGGCCAAGTTTGAATTAATTGATATGGGGGGGGTGCTCAGTTTTGAGTACGATACCGCCAGGTTTTCTGCGGTAGGGGGATTGGATAGGTTAAAGCATTGGGTCAAGCAGCGCGAAGCCATCTTTTTGAATGCAGAGGGTCAATCGGTAGACCGGCCGAAAGGTCTCATGCTGTTGGGCATTCAAGGCGGAGGGAAAAGCCTGGCAGCTAAGTCAGTTGCCGGTTTGTGGGGTGTGCCCTTATTGCGCTTGGATATGGCTGCACTCTATAACAAATATATTGGTGAGACTGAGAAAAATTTAAACAAGGCACTGCAACAATCTGAGTTGATGTCTCCCTGTGTGCTGTGGATAGATGAGATAGAAAAAGGCCTTGCTACTAGTGATAGCGATGATGGCACTTCGCGACGTATTCTGGGTACATTGTTGACATGGATGGCGGAGAGGCGGGCTAATGTATTTATTGTGGCAACTGCTAACGATGTCACACAGCTTCCTCCTGAGCTAATGCGCAAGGGGCGTATGGATGAGATCTTCTTTGTTGATTTACCTAAGCTACCTGTGCGAGAAGAGATTTTTTCTATCCATTTACGCAAGCGAAATTTTGATCCGGAAAAGTTTGATCTAATGAGTCTGGCTGAGCAGTCAGAGGGCTTCTCTGGTGCAGAAATTGAACAGGCAGTGGTCGCGGCACTTTATACTGCCTCTGCGCAGAAGCAGCCTTTAGCGACAGCTTTAATCAGCGAGCAAATAGCAAACACCTACCCTCTGTCGATAGTTATGGCAGAGAAAGTGGGCCAGTTAAAAGCTTGGGCCGCCGGTCGTACAGTATCGGCTGATTAGATGAGTAGATTATATTAAATTTGAAAATGTAATATTTGTAACGCCTTTTATCGTTACAATATGGGCGTGGGGCGCTGTTGAGACTATCAATTATGCAGCTGCTTATTGTATGCTTGAAACATGATTATTTTTTTGGGACAGGCTGGAGCCTAGTTTAAATTTATGAAATTACCTGTTGTTTGGACAATATCTAACTCTGATTGCTCTAGTGGTACTGGCATTCAGTCTGATTTACAAACCTTTAAAGATTTTGAGGTTGAGGGCTGTTCGGTGATTACCCAGCTAACAGCACAAAACTCATTTGCTTTGGGTTATTCCTTGGCGATAGAGCGAAAGAGTGTAGTTGCTCAAATTAATGCTTTGGACAGCGATGTGCCCGCTAATGCAATTAAATTAGGTGCGCTACCTAATCGGGAGACGGTAGAGATTGTTATTAAGTACTTGGACGATTACAAAGGCTTTGTGGTCTATGATCTAGAGTTGGAAACCAGTGGTGAGGCTTTGCTGGCTGAGACCGGTGATTTGGTTCGTACGAAGTTACTTCCTCGAGTGAATTTGTTGGTTATTAATCTTGAGGAAGCCAGTGCTCTGGTTGGAACTGCCGTCAGTAGTCCAGCTGAGATTGTGGCTGCCGCTGAGTCGCTGTTGGCCAGCGGTAGCAATATGGTATTAATTACCGGTGCTCAGTTTGCTG
Organism: Spongiibacteraceae bacterium; assembly: GCA_041677245.1. Classification (GTDB taxonomy): domain Bacteria; phylum Pseudomonadota; class Gammaproteobacteria; order Pseudomonadales; family Dasaniaceae; genus Oceanicoccus. The sequence continues at coordinate 9,382 of JBAYQJ010000001.1, forward strand.
CTGTAGAGGGTAAGCGCTTTGATTATTGGTCTGATGGTAATGAGGGCCTGTGGATTTCTGTCAATGCTTACGCGACGATTAATAATCGTGGTGGGGGTTGTGTGTTGTCGGCTGCTATCGCCGCGGGGATTGGTCACGGTATGGGAATGCAAGAGACGCTAGGCTTGGCTAAGGCTTATGTTACTCAGGGTATTTCTGGTGCTCATCAGGTGGGTAATGGCCCTGGTGCTGTGGCGCATTTGGGTTGGCCGACCAGCGAAGATCATATGCCAGAGTTTTCCAAGCAAGCACCGGTATAGGCAGTTTGTCTTTGGCGTAAAGAGTGTTCAGAGTGAGGAAAGGGATATGCCTAGCTTGATAGTGACCAATAGACGGGCAATAGTTGTTATTAGTTCGCTGCTGTTGTTCTTGCTCAGCCCAGTGGCATCCAGCATGCAAATCCAGGCGCAGGCTCTGTTTAAAAACACTGCGGTGCTGATGATTGATGGTCGGCAGCGGATGTTGAAGGCGGGTAAGCGCAGCCCTGAGGGGGTGTTGCTGGTAACCGCCAATCCCAAGCTGGCCGTTATTGAAGTCAACGGCCAGCGCCAGCAGCTCACCTTAAGTAAATTGATTACCAGTAATTTTACTGCTGTGACCAAGACCGAATTAACTATACCGCGTACATCGGCTAATCAATATATAACCAGCGCGAGTATTAATGGCCGCCGAGTCAGTGTGTTGGTTGATACTGGGGCCACGAGTGTGGCGATGAGTAGCTTGCATGCACAGCGTCTCGGTTTAGATTATAAGCAGGGCGTACCTTCCCGGGTGATTACTGCCAGCGGTGAGGCTGCAGCTTATCAGCTCACGCTTAATTCCTTAAATGTGGGTGGTATTGAGGTTGGTTCGGTGCTGGCTTCTGTAGTAGAAGGCGATTATCCGGTCATGATATTACTGGGTATGAGCTATTTGAAGCATGTTAATATGCGCGAACAAAATGGCACTTTGTTGCTACAAGCGAAATATTAATCACCCTTTCCTGTCGATCGATTATCTGCAGACGTTAAGTTGCAAAGCCTCCTTTAATCAACACAGTAAACTCGCCTCATGGCCCATGTGCTGTTAGAATGTTGGCCTTTTTAGGGCCTGCTGTAGTTGTGGTTATAGTGTCGCTATAGCCTAGGTATAGTCTAGATATAGCGTAGCTATAGTGTATAAATTAGGAGAATTAAGTGCCCATACGTTTTGTTGAGTCTGCCAAGTTACCTACCCCTTGGGCTGAATTCGATATGCATGGCTTTGAAGATACAAGCAACGATAAAGAGCACCTGATCTTGAGCTTGGGTGATGTAGGTAGTGGTGAGCCGGTATTAGCTCGTGTTCACTCAGAATGTCTTACCGGCGATGCTCTGTTTAGTATGCGTTGTGATTGCGGTGCTCAGCTTAATGCTGCGTTGCAAAAAATCGCTGAAGAAGGTCGTGGAGCTTTGCTGTATTTACGCCAGGAAGGTCGAGGTATTGGTTTACTGAATAAAATTCGTGCGTATAAATTACAAGATAACGGTGCAGATACGGTTGAAGCGAATGAGCTGTTGGGCTTTGGTGCCGACATGCGTGATTACAGTATTTGCAAGCCGATGTTAGATCAACTAAATATTAAGCAGTTACGGTTGATGACTAACAATCCCCGCAAAGTAAAAGCGCTGAACGATCAAGGTGTTGAGGTGGTTGAGCGTATCCCTTTACATACAGGGCAAAACCCTCACAATGCTAAATACTTGGCGACCAAAATCGGCAAAATGGGTCATTTAATGGAGGAGTAGCTTGTCTGGCGTTTAAGCGCCAGTCTTCGTCATTAGGGTTGCTCAGGCAGTGTTTTTAGACGTTGCTCAATAGCGTGCTGAATGCCTGTATGATCTAGGCCGCAGGAAGCCAGCAAGTCGTGGTGTTTGCCATGATCGATAAAACTATCAGGCAAGCCCAGTTGCATCATCGCAACAATAATTCCTTTACTGTTCAAGTATTCACTGACACTTGAGCCAGCCCCCCCCGCAATTGCATTCTCTTCCAGGGTAACAATAAGCTCGTGCTCAGCGGCCAGTTGATTAATTAGCTGTTCATCGAGGGGTTTAACAAAGCGCATGTCGGCGACCGTGGCATTGAGCTTGTCGGCGACGATCATTGCCTCTGTTAATAAAGTGCCAAAGTTAAGGATGGCGATTTTGGCACCCTCGCGGCGAATAATACCTTTGCCTATGGCTAGTGCGCACATCTGCGTCTCAATAACTGCGCCGGGGCCAGTGCCGCGAGGGTAGCGCACTGCTGCGGGGCCGCAATGTTGAAAACCGGTGTACAGGAGTTGTCGAGTTTCATTCTCGTCCGAGGGCGCCATAATAAGCATGTTAGGAATACAGCGCAAAAAACTCAGGTCAAAACTGCCAGCATGGGTTGGGCCATCTTCACCAACTAGGCCTGCGCGGTCGATACCAAATAATACATCTAAATTTTGCAGGGCGACATCGTGAATTAATTGATCATAGCCGCGCTGTAAAAAAGTTGAATAAATAGCGACTACGGGTTTTAAACCATCGCAGGCCATGCCTGCAGCCAGGGTTACCGCGTGTTGTTCGGCAATCGCAACATCGACATAACGATCAGGAAACTCATGGGAGAATCGAATCATGCCGGAGCCCTCACCCATCGCCGGGGTGATGGCTACCAAACGATCATCAAGCTGAGCCATATCACATAACCAGTCACCAAAGACCTGTTGGTATTTGGGTTTAGGTATGACTTTGTTGCTTGTTGTCGAGGCTGCCTTGGGTTTAGGTTCAATTTTATTGATGGCATGATAGCCGACCGGATCAAGCTCGGCGGGGGCGAAGCCTTTACCTTTTTGCGTGATGATATGTAAAAACTGGGGGCCAGGTAGTTCGCGCATATTGCCGATGGTGCTAATGAGCGTGGGCAGATCGTGGCCATCAATTGGGCCAATGTAGTTAAACCCTAACTCTTCAAAAATCATCCCCGGTGCTACCATGCCTTTCATGTGTTCTTCAAAGCGGCGGGCAAAACCCCAGGCTGGTGGTATTTTTGAGAGCACTTTTTTGCTGTTGGCGCGCAGGTTGGTATAGGTTTTGCTGGCCCATATTTTAGAAAAGTATGTGTTTAGACCGCCGGTGTTGTGAGAGATAGACATTTGGTTGTCGTTAAGAATAACCAATAGATTAGCGTTCACATGGGCGGCGTGGGTAAGCGCTTCAAAAGCCATGCCACCGGTCATTGCACCATCACCGATAATCGCTACGGCTTTGCGATCAATGCCCTGCTGACGCGCCGCCATGGCCATGCCCAGCGCTGCACTGATACTGGTGCTGGAATGGCCAACGCCAAAGGCGTCGTATTGGCTTTCTGTACGCTTAGGAAATCCCGCCAAACCATTTTCAATGCGCATGCCATGCATCTGATCACGGCGGCCAGTGAGTATCTTATGTGGGTAGGTCTGGTGGCCAACATCCCAAACCACGCGATCATCAGGCGTGTTATAAAGATAATGCAGGGCAACGGTTAATTCAACGACGCCCAGCCCAGCACCGAAGTGTCCGCCGGTTTGGCCGACGCAATACAATAAATATTCACGTAACTCATACACCAGTTGTGGCAGCTGTTGTTCGTCTAACAGTCGTAGTTGTCTGGTTTCATCAATGTTGTCCAGCAAGGGGGTGCTTGGACGTAAGGAGGGTATTTCTGTGAACATACGGCGTTATTAGAGTCCGGTTGATTTGCCCCTGTGGTGTCTAGAGGGTGAAGGAGCGAATTGTAACGCAAAGTTGCACTATTTACTTGTTCTAAAATAAGCCTGCCAAGCGGTCAGCTAATGATTTCTAGAAACAATATAGTTGGATAGTTCTCTGAGTGGGCTGGCTTTCTCGCCGAAACTCTCTAGTGCGCTAAGTGCCTGTTGATGTAGTTGTTGCGCCAGTGTTTTGGCTTGGTCCAGGCCTAATAAAGAGGGGTAGGTAGGCTTGTTGAGAGCTTGATCGGCACCTTGGGTTTTACCGAGTGTCGCGGTATCGCTTTCGACATCGAGAATATCATCTTGCACTTGAAAGGCCAGGCCGATGGCAGTGCCATAAGTATCTAAAGCCTGAAGCTGCTGGGCGCTTGCCCCTGCAAACGTTGCGCCCATGGCAATAGCGGCGCGTATTAGTGCACCGGTTTTAAGTCGGTGAATGGTTTCAAGTTGGTCTATATCGATGGTTTGATCGACGCAGCTGAGATCGATGGCTTGGCCGCCAACCATGCCGAGTGGGCCGGAGGCTGCGGCGAGGATCTTAATTAGGTCCAGCTGTTGTGAGGCGGCACAGTGTTCTAGCTCTGTTAGTAGCTCGAAGGCTCTTGCTTGTAGCGCATCCCCGGCCAAAATAGCCGTTGCTTCGTCAAAGGCGCGGTGGCAGGTTGGTTGGCCCCGCCGCAAGTCATCGTCATCCATTGCAGGTAAATCATCATGGATGAGTGAGTAGGCATGAATCATTTCAATGGCAGCAGCAATGCGATCAAGATCAGCTGGGTTTTGCTGGCTGTCTATAGCTGTGGCCGCCGCATAGGTGAGTAGTGGGCGGATACGTTTGCCGCCATTGACGAGGCTGTAGCGCATGGCTTGTTGTAGCTGGTCAAGATAGGGGCTGCTATCGATCGCGGTATAAGGGGAGCGGCAGCTACCCAGATAATGGCTAAGGGCAAGGTCGATACGTTGCTTGGCGTGTGTTAGTTGGGCTTTAAAGCTTTCGCTCATGCTTCGAGGTCATCCTCAGCAAGTTCGGCATCGTCAAACTCGACGGTTTTAAGTTTGCCGTTTTCTTCGATTAAAATTTGTACTTTTTGCTCGGCCAGAGTTAATGCCGACTGGCATTCGCGGGTTAGCTTGATGCCTTGCTCAAATGCTTTTAGCGACTGTTCCAAGGATAAATCGCCGTTTTCCATATCTTCTACTAGCTCTTCAAGTTGATCCAGAGCCTCTTCAAAGTCGAGGCTTTTTTTGGCTTTAGCCATGGCTGGTTACTCCGCGCGTAAAAGTATTGGGCTAGGATAAAAATCTAGGCAGTTATGCGTGGCAAAGGTAACTGAGGTGATTACCTTGGTCAATCCCTAAAGCTTACAGAGGAGATAAGTTGGTTAAAGATTATTGTCAGTTAGCCGCTAATTAAGAGCTTGTTGATATTTTTATTGTGCCGCGGAGGCCGTATACTTTTGGCTGCTTTTTTATAGGCTCTGTGTTGGCGTTGTACAGTGTGAAGCAAGTCGATAAAAATATGTATCAGCGGTTCACCTAAGTGCTTTCTACTGCACGGCCTGATATTTAGGTCTAAACTGTCTGCCTAGGCCTAAAGGATAAGTATTTGAAAAGGAAGCAGTTAAAAAATTCTTGGCGGTAAATAACGGCTAAAAATATAATCTGCTTTGTTAGTGGACTCATTGTGGTATTGAGTCGATACAAGTAAAACAATAACGTACCTACCTATCGCCGTCGTAAGATGCGGTTAGGTTTGTGACAGTAAATAGTTACAGCGAGTGGATGAATTGGGAGTCAAGGCGTGGATTTAGCAACTCTTATCGGCATGATCGGTGCTTTGGGCGTCATTTTTGCTTCTATGATGCTCAGTGGTGGAGTCGGTATGTTTGCCGATATACCATCAGTGATGATCGTTATTGTCGGCAGTATTTTTGTGGTGATGTCTAAGTTTGGCTTGGGCCAATTTCTTGGGGCCGGCAAAGTGGCAGCAAAGGCTTTTATATTTAAGGTTACTGATCCGGTTGAATTGATTGAAGAAATCGTAGGTCTGGCTGACGAGGCGCGTAAAGGTGGTTTGCTGGCTTTAGAAGGTAAGGAGTTAAGTAGCGATTTTCTACAGAGCGGTATCCAGTTACTGGTTGATGGCCATGATCCTGATGTGCTGAAAGCCTTGTTGTCCAAAGACAAAGATAAAACCGTAGAGCGTCACCAGGCAGGGGCTAATATTTTTACTGCGCTGGGTGATGTCGCCCCGGCGATGGGCATGATTGGGACTTTAATTGGTTTGGTAGCGATGTTATCGAATATGGATGATCCTAAGTCGATTGGGCCAGCGATGGCGGTGGCCCTGTTGACGACGCTTTATGGTGCGATGCTGGCTAATATGGTTGCCATCCCGATTGCAAACAAACTGACTTTGCGCCGCTCCGAAGAGGAGATGAATAAGAGTTTGGTAATTGATGCGCTGCTGGCGATTCAGAGTGGGCAAAATCCTCGTGTTATTGATGCGATGTTGCGCAATTATTTACCAGGAAATCAGCGGGCGAAGGCTGATGAGTAAGCAAGCCCATAAGGGTTGGCGGCTGGTCTTATGAATAACGACGAAGCCAACTGTCCTGATTGTCCACCGCCAGGGTCACCGGCATGGATGGGGACTTTCGCCGATTTGATGTCGCTGCTAATGTGCTTTTTTGTGCTATTGCTATCGTTTTCTGAGATAGACGCAATGAAATTTAAGCGGTTGGCGGGCTCTATGACCCAGGCATTTGGGGTGCAAAATGTACTGGAGGTGAAGGATCCCCCCAAAGGAACCAGCATTATTGCTCAAGATTTTAGCCCAGGTCGCCCCGACCCCACCCCGATCAACGAAATATATCAGCATACTGATGATTTGACCGAGCTGTCATTAGAGGTAAAAACTGCGCAGGAATACGATGTTGAGGCGGGTGATAACCAGCCTAAAGAAGCGCTGGCCGAAGCAGAAAAGCAGCAAGTAGTGCTTGAAAAAATCGAGCAGATGATCCAGCAAACCCAACAAGATGCGAGGGATTTAGCTAAGGCCTTACAGGTGCAAATTGCCAGGGGAGAGGTTGAGGTTGAAACTACCGGGCGCAAGATAATTATCCGTATTCGCGAGAAAGGCTCTTTCGCTTCAGGGTCTGCTGAGTTGTCCGGTAATTATTTACCGCTATTGCAGGAAATGCGTGATGTCCTAGCCACTAAAGAGGGTAGTATTTCGATTCAGGGCCATACTGATACGATTCCCATTAGCACCCCTCGTTTTCGGTCTAACTGGGAGTTATCCAGCAGTCGTGCGGTTTCAGTGGCGATGGCTATTTTTGAAGGGAATATTTTAAATCCCAATAGGGTTGAGGTGAGTGGCTTTGCCGATACCCGGCCCATTGCCAGTAACGCCAGTGCTGAGGGGCGAGCTAGAAACCGACGCGTTGAAATTGTTATTCAGCAAGGCTTAGGTGGCGAAGATGTTAAGCAGGGGTTACGAGAGCTAAAGCAAAATGATCCGGCGTTGTTTGATTCATTGGAGTTAGAGAGTGATAAAGTAACACCTTTGTTTAACCTGGACAGTACCGAGATATTCTAATGAATAATGGACAGATTGAACGTCGCCGGTATTTTCGTATTGATGACTCGATGGGTATTACCTATCGAAAACTCGGCCCAGAAGAGGCGAAAGCCTTTGCTTTACAAACGCAGCAGCATGGTAGTAATTTTGACTTTGCCGCTAATTTTGATAATCGAATTCAGACCCTATTAGAAAGCTGTCGAATTCAGGCTCCTATTGCTGCTGAGCTGATAGATCTAATCAACAAAAAGCTCAATTTTGTCATTCGGCAAATGGATATAGATACGGAGTTGATTCATCAGGTTGCCTATACCGTTCGTGAAGTCAATGTTAGTGCTTGCGGGATAGCTTTCGTCAACGAAGAGTATTTGGAAAAAGGGCAGCAGTTACAGTTGGACATAGTGTTGCAGCCGTCCGAATTGCATGTGGTGGTTATGGCTGAGGTTATTGAATGTGCTTCATTGCCGACGGACTCGGTAGCAGTTACGCCAACTGAGCAGGAACGGTATTATTTGCGACTGAATTTTAGTGAGATCAACCCCCACGATCAGGAGCTATTGATTCAGCATATAATGAAACGGCAGTCGGCTGTTTTGAAGCAGCGTCGGCGTGGACAAAGTGTTTAAATAGCATATCGGCGAATGCTTTTTATAGAGCCTATTATCGCTGCTAAAGTTTATAGATTTTCTCTATGCTGCACCGAGGTCTATGTGCAAGACATGTACTGATTTTTATGTCTGAATAAGATATCGTAGTAGAATAGTTTTTTGGTTAATTGGCATAGCAATCACGTCTATTACTTTGAATAGGTCGGGCTAATGCAAATATTGCGATTAAACAAAGCAGGTCAACCTATCGACTGGCTCAACTGGCAGGAAGCCGTTTGCTTGTATTCCCGCGAGCTTGTTTGTTGGAGCTTAGGTGAAACTATCTTCAATATCCGTGGTGGCTATAACCGTAATACAGGGCTGCGCACAGTGGTAGAGCTACCCAGTATTATTGCTTGCGGGGGAGATAAATTAGGGCGGCCACGAGGGCGGCCCGCGTTAAGCAATCGTGCTCTATTCGAACGAGATAATCACCAATGCCTATATTGTGGGCACTTTTTCCCTGCAGAGGAGCTAACGCGAGATCATATTCTGCCGCGCTCACGTGGAGGCAGGGACAGTTGGAGGAATGTCGTCGCCGCTTGTCGTCGCTGTAATCAGCATAAAGGCAGCCGCACCCTCGCTGAGGCGAACATGGAATTACTCGCATTGCCTTACCGCCCTAATCCCGCCGAATATTTAGCTTTGGTTAATAGCCGTCGGATATTGGCTGATCAAGCGGAATTTTTGAGTAAACAATTCTCTGCTAACTGTCGCTGGCAGCGGCCAATAGCGGTGTGATTTAGTCTGTCATTACCCTTGTGGTGCTAAGCGTATTAAAAGCTAGCACTTATTCATCACTGCGGATATCTTAGCCACATTTTAATAATGTGCGTTAGTGCTATGGCACTGGAGATTTTTTGTGGTTACGACTACAGACAGAAACTTTGATGATTTGGCCGAACGTTTTGCGCATAGGGTGTATGGGGGCGCTAAAGGTAAAATTCGTCAGGCAGTTATCAGTAGAGATTTAGACGCTTTCATTCCTCGAGCACTAGCTACGGCGGGCTTAAAACCATTAAGGGTTTTGGATGTGGGCGGTGGGCTGGGCTATTTTGCGATAAAGCTCGCTGCGTTGGGGCATACAGTTGTGTTTAATGACCTTTCTGGCGTCATGACGGCTAAAGCACAACAAACGGCCAAAGCTGTTGGTGTATACGATAATATTACTTGGCATACCGGCCCTTATCAGGAGCTGAATCAGGCACTGCCAGCCGGACACGGATTTGATTTGATCTTGTGTCACGCTTTGTTGGAGTGGTTGGCGCAACCTGCTGAGCTTATCCCTGCGTTACGGGCGCTGTTATTGCCCCGCGGCTATTTATCGTTTTGCTTTTATAATCCCCAGGGTATGGTGTACCGAAATTTAATTCGCGGTAACTTTGACTGGGTTAATCAAAGTCAACATTACCGTGCCAATCAGCGCAGCCTAACGCCCAATAATGCTATTGCTATACCGCAGGTTGAGGCTTGGTTATCGGCATCAAATTTTACCATCTTGTCGGAAGCAGGTATTCGGGTTTTTACTGATTACGTGGTCGACAAGCGTGGCGGGCATCAGTGTGAAGATCAAGTTTTGGCGATGGAGCTGGTATATTCTAATCAAGCGCCCTACATGCGGTTGGGCCGTTATATTCATATTCTGGCGCAGTGCAATACAGAGAATAAATAATTACCTTTTTTGTTGTTGATGCTTGGCTGTTGGTAAATAGGCTTAGCCGTCCATCAATCCACTTATTTAAACATTAGTCTTTGATATAGCCGTAGAGGCTGCCGTGCCTTCATAGGCGTGTTCGATATAAATAAATCTTGTTTTAGATTTATCAAGTTCAGTTTGTTGTATCGGGATCAATTGTCGATATGTCTATGGTTAATCCTAGTGAATATTTTAACCAAAGTTGGTTCGGTGGTGCAGGGAAAAAATTAAAAGAGTGGTGTTAAGGTTGGCGACAGCTTTGAGATATATTCACAGGTACCTTTAAGCTCCTTTGGCTCCGTTGATCCAACTTTTGCTTCTCAGTATGGTGGACTGAGAAGGTTTGAGGCTATATTAACAGTAACCCAAACGTACCCAACCTATAGTATTGCACAAGCCAGTGCTGCATCGAGGCCGGCGGGGAAATACGCTGCAGTATCTTGGTAGCCTGAATTGGGCGTCCCCGTGCTGTTCGAGCAGAGCTATCCAGCTTTGTATAGGATGAAGTAGAACGTTTCGCCTATTGCAATGCTGTCGAAATATTATGGGCAGATATTTAGGGGGATTTAGAGACTGCCTGCGTTGGATAAAGCCCGCCTGGGCAAAGTGAATAGTGCTGGTTAATATCAAGCGACTGAATAAAGTCGTCATCATGGCTGGCGATAATGAGTGCGCCAGTAAATTGCTTTAACGCTTGCTCCAGAATACCCAGGGTGTCTAAATCCAGATGATTGTTCGGTTCATCTAATACCAATAGATCTGGTCCTTTGCTACCGCTCAGCAAAGCAGCTATTGCTAATTTCATTCGTTCTCCGCCACTGAGGCAGGAAACAGGCTCATCCGCTTGGTGACGCGCAAAACGCAGCTGAGCTAACAGCGTGTGATAAACCTGTAGGTCGCAGCCGGGAGCAAGGGTCTGTAGGTTGGTGAGTACCGTCTGGCTCTGGTTGAGTAACTGGCAATGTTGGTCGAGCAGAGCAAAGTAGCCCCGGCGTTGAGAGGTAGTGCCTGATAATGGCTGAAGCTGGTTCATAATAACCGTCAATAATGTTGATTTTCCCGAACCATTGGGGCCGGTGATGGCAATCCGTTGACCTGCTGATATTGTGAAAGAAATTGGATGCTGCAAGGATGATATATACGGTAGCATCACGTTGTTTAGTGTCAAAAGTCGGCCGTGGGTTATTGCCGGAGATGCTACGGTGAAGTTTTGTGGCAAAAGGGTCTGAGCTTGTGAGTTAACCTTTCTGGCGTATTCTTGTGCCTGATTGAGTTTGGCTTGAAGTGTTGCTTTAAGTCGGCTATCTGTTTTACCTGATCGTTCTTTTGCAATATCCAGAAGGACTTTACTTTGATTAATTGTACGACGGTCCCGGCAACCTTTTGCGGACTTTTGGGCTGCTCGTTCATGCAGTTGTTTATTGGCGAGTTCAATTTTTTTGGTATTGGCGTGTGCCTTTTCTAATTTGGCTTGCGTGGATTTATGTTGTAATTGTTGTTGCTGATAGTAAGCGTCATAGTGCCCCCCATAATGGGTTATACCCAAAGAATTTAGCTCCCACATGCTGTCTACCGCACGTAGTAACGCTCGATCATGGCTGATGAGCAATGAGCCTTTTTTTTGTTCCTGTAACCAATTGACGAGCCATCTTTTTCCTGCGGTATCCAGATGATTGCTGGGCTCATCTAAAATTAGAAAGTCGGCATTTTCTCGATCAAGTTTTAGTAATGCTAATCGAGTAAGTTGCCCGCCACTGAGGCTGGCGATGGGGGTTGATAATGAATGAGGTAGCTCGAAGTTTACCAGTGCTTCACAAAGTGCCTCTCGGATTAGCCAGTTGTCGCCTGCACGCTCGAAGTCTTTTGCGTCGTTGCTGCCCCTTTCAATACGCTTTAACGCCTTGAGAGCGACATTGACAGATAAATAATCAGCAATCGTTTGAGTGCTTGAGGGCGGCAGGGCTTGTGGTAGTAGGCCGATGGAGCAATAACGTTGGATCTGTCCGGTGTGTGGTTGTCGTTGTCCTATGAGCAATTCAGCGAGCACGGATTTACCTGCACCATTTCGGCCTGTTAGCCCTTGAATATGGTTGGGTAAAATGACGTTGAGATCTCGGAACAAATAGTTGCCGTTATTCAGTTGATAATAGAGGTGTTGAACGGCTAAAGCTGCGGTCTGACGAGCCTGCATAAACTAATCCTGTTTCCATTTAAGCAAAAGAGGTAACGCTTGGAAGAGGCTTAGTTATTCACTGGCTGTAGAGCTCCAAAATATTGGTAAAGGGTGTACTTTAAAGTGGGGTGGGCATCTTGTCTAGACTAACATTTGCATAAAAAGGAAAGGGGAGGGCGCTGGTTCTGAGTAAGGTGTAGCTTTTTGATTCAGCTAAGATTAATTTTTAATTGAGTTATATTGATAATGCAAATATATATTGCTCGGTTCAGTCGCCCCAAGTTGTTATTTTACCAATGTGTAGTTGGCAGGCTCGCATCAGGCTTATGTGTTCAGCAAGCCTAATTATGGGGGGCTGAAATAGCGGAGTTTTAACGGTCAATTTGATTATCGGCTGATTCCCTCTTACTATTCGTTCGATGTATTCTCTCTCTCCTCTCCAGACCTACCATCAAGCAAAGCAAAAAAAGGGTTTTGTCGATGACTCATCCCAGGAACAAGCGGTAACGGCGCTTGAAAACTGTTGGCGTGTTTTGCATAACAATCCTCGCAATGTGGGTTCAGGGGTTTATTTATGGGGCCCCGTTGGCAGAGGTAAAACCTGGTTGATGGATGCATTTTATCGCAGCTTAAAAGTGCCTGCTCGACGGCAACATTTCCATCATTTTATGCAATGGGTGCATCGCCGCTTATTTGCCTTGACCGGTGTGGCTGATCCGCTAACGGTGTTGGCTACGGAGCTTGCCCAAGAGCTGCGGGTACTGTGTTTTGATGAGTTGTTTGTGAGTGATATTGGTGATGCGATGTTGCTGGGTGGTTTATTTCAAGCCATGTTCGACGCAGGAATAATTATGGTCGCCACTTCCAATCAAGCACCTGACCAGTTGTACGCAGAGGGTTTTAACCGTGAGCGATTTTTACCCACAATAGCCGCTTTGCAGCAACATATGCAGGTGATTAAGGTGGATGGAGGGCAAGATCATCGCCTTCACTCAGGTGTTAGTCATCAACGTTATTGGGTTGCTGATCCCGATGCACTGTCAGCAGTGTTTGATCGTGTCAGTGGCTCGCTAGCTATTGTTGATACTGCAGTATTACTTAATGGTCGCCCGTTGCCGGTGGTGCGTCATAGCGTAGCAGCCGTATGGCTGCGTTTTGCCGACCTCTGTGGGCAGCATTTTTCGGCGGCGGATTTTATTGTGTTGTGTGATCGTTTTCCGATGATACTGTTGGGCGGTGTGCCTGAGCTAAGTGCTCGTCAGCGCCCAGCGAAGATTGCCCGCGGCACCGAAGATGGTGTGGAGCGTGTCGCAGCAGGTGATCGTGAGCTACCTGCGCTGTCGATTACAGATGATAGTGTACGGCGCTTTATTGCGCTGGTCGATGAATGCTATGACCGTGGTATACCTCTGTATATTGAAGCGGCCGTGCCATTGGCATCGCTGTATCTTGAGGGTCATCTGACTATGCCATTTCGACGTACCCTCAGTCGCTTGCAGGCGATGCAGTTCGAGCGTTTTTCAGCGCAGTGATAACTTTTTTTATTTGAATTGAAGCTCGAGCGGTCGGAGTTTCGGTATAAGATGTGTAAGACGTTGTTGTAATAGCCCTTCGATAGTTCCAAGACGCTCAAGGTTTGGATTAGTCTGTTGGGGCTGAGTTTTAGCGGCGAATAGGATAATGTTTTCAGCAATAGTGCCTAAAATAACAGTGGGAAACAGGCTGCGCAGCTCTTCAAAAAATACTTCCTTGTCGGTTGGAAGGCTGTGTAAGTTAGCCACTAACCAACCTTGGGGGCTCAATGCTCTATGGCATTGGGTTAAAAATGTCATGTGTAATTGCCCTGGTACCATCTGATGAGCATCGTAGATATCAGAAAAAATAATATCGCTACTAGCGTTTTTGATTTGTGTTATTTCTTCTAGGGCGTCGTTAACGCTAATCACTACTCGATCATCATCAGGTAACGAGAAATACTGCTGTGCGACATCAACGACTGCCTGCCTGAGTTCGACTACGTTGAAGTTGCAATTCGGCAGCAGGTGATGGAGTGTGCGTAACAAGCTTCCGCCGCCAAGGCCTAGCAGGGTGATCTTTTTGGGTTCGATAAAAGCAAGCGCGAGCAGCATATACTGTGTGTATTCATGTACCAGTTGATAAGGATAAGAAAGCTGCATACTGCTTTGTTCAAATAAAGAATTAAAATTTAATACTCGGTGATCACCGTCGTCGATGACTAAAATGCGCCCATAGTCATCTTGAGTAAGATGAATGATTTTTTCACTCTTTCGGAAGGGGGGGCTGAGGAGATCGCTTAGTTTTATCAAAAAGTAGCACCGATTTATATATGAAAAAACTAATTAATAGTCATCCAATTGACTGGCTGAATCGCAATGCCAGCCTGCGAAATTGCAGGCTGGCAACTTCATCTATTAGCCATTGGCTTTTTTGACGAACTCCGATTTCAGCATCATTTCACCCACCTTGTCGACACGGCAATCAATGTTATGGTCGCCATCGACAATACGATTGATTTGAATTTTAGTGCCCATTTTCAATACGCTTGAACTGCCTTTGACTTTAAGATCCTTAATCAGTGTAGCGTTATCGCCCTCAAGAAGATCGTTACCGTTAGCGTCTTTGACTACGGCAATTTCTTCAACGTCACTCTCATCGCTAGTGGCTTGCCACTCGTGGGCACACTCTGGGCAGACCAGTAGATCGCGATCTTCATAGGTAAACTCAGAGTGGCATTTGGGGCAGGGGGGGTAATTGCTCATAGCTAGTTCCTTATCAGGGTTACAAAAAAATAGTTAGTTCTTTTAGGCCAATGGATTTAATCAGCTGAGTCAGTACATTAATATCATCCACGGTAATGGGGTTGTCGTCATTATCCGCGAGAATAAAGGACTTATTTTGATCGTTGTACAGTGTCACGAACCATTGGCTTCGACTGCCTGGGTTCGCTCTTATTTGTGCCTCTTTCCAGGCACCTGTTTCGCCCATGGCAATAGCATTATTCAGTTTCATAAATGTTATCTTTACCCTTGTTCATGGCATCATTAATCGCGTCGTCAAGGCTTGAAAACGATAGGTCCAGGGGGCCTTTCGCCTCGCCGCGAGCTCTGGCAAGCGTCTTTAGGGGTTGAAACTGCCAGGCCGAAAAACGGATTGAGATGCGGTTTTTTTCACAGTGATTAATCAACTTTTCGATAGCTGAAAATCCGCCGGCATCGAGGTAGGCGCTGTAGTGCATGTGAATAATTACACCATCAAGTCCCTGAATGCGTTGCGCCAATTCCCCCAAAATACGATCAGCTGCGGCGAAAAATAAAGGACCGTTGATTTTGAACACCTTCCAATTACTGGGCAACGATTGGTGTACAAAGTCGTGATCTTCAGTTACTTCAACCACCTGTGTGAGGGTGGCAATTTCTTTCATAAATAACATCGAGGCCAGCAGAATACCGGTGGTGATAGCTATCACCATGTCAAACAGCACTGTGAGCAGCAAACAAGTGAGTAGCACCAGTACATCACTTAGGGGGGATTTCTTCAGCAGCTTTTTGGTTTTATGGGCCTCGCTCATATGCCAGGCAACTACCATCAATAGAGCCGCCATTGCTGGCATTGGCACATAGGCTAGTGCTTTGGCAAGCAGCAACAGTCCAAACAGTACCACCATTGCGTGAACGAGCGCGGCAATAGGTGAGACTGCCCCTACTTTGTAATTGGTTGCCGAGCGCGCAATGGCTGCAGTGGCAGTTATACCGCCGAAGAAGGGTGTCACTATATTAGCCATCCCCTGGGCTAGCAATTCGCTGTTAGCGCTGTGGCGTTTGCCAGACATACCATCGAGCACCACCGCACAGAGTAGTGATTCAATCGCCCCGAGCATAGCGATAGCAAAGGCCGCTGGTAGTAGTTCGGCCACTAAGCTTAAAGACAGCGTTAGTGGTTGCCCATCTGCCCCCGCGCGGCTCCAAGGCCACTCAAAGCTGGGAAGATAAGGGGGAATACCGGCCGCCTCAGTGCCATCGGCCAGCAGATAGTGAAAGCGTGAGCCAATGGTGTCCACATCAACCCCGTTCGCTGCTAATACCATCCCGAGCGCACTGGCCAATACCAGTGCCGGCAAATGCGCAGGGATCGGCGTGCGTAGTCGTGGCCAGATAATCATTACTGCAAGTGTGAATGTGGCTATCAATGTGCTCGCTATATCGAGTTGTTGCAGGTTACTCGTTATCGCTATGACTTTATCGATAAAATGTTCCGGTAACTCGTGGTTAGTTAAGCCAATAAAGTCGGGAATCTGCAACACCGCTATGACAATAGCAATCCCCCCGGTAAAGCCCAGTGTCACTGACTCGGGAATGTACTCAATGAAACGACCAAGTCGGGCATACGCCATGGCTACGAGGATTGCGCCAGACATCAGTGAGGCCAGTAGCAGCCCCGCTAAACCATACTGCGCTGCCAAGGGGTGGAGAATAACCACAAACGCCGCAGTGGGCCCGGAAATGCTGAAGCGGCTACCGCCGGCGAGCGCGATGATGGCGCCAGCAATAATCGCCGTATATAAGCCGTATTGCGGGGGTACGCCGCTGGCGATAGCTAAAGCCATCGCCAGCGGGATCGCGATTACGCCCACTGTCATGCCGGCGATGATGTCTTTCAGCAGATCATGGCGGCTATAGCCCTCCGCGAGAACCTCGCGTAGCGCATGGCCTACTCGTAATGAAAAAAGATGTTTTCGGTGAGACATTGGCGACTCTCCTGAAGCTGAAATGGTTCGATAGACTTACCAAAAGTTCGTAGCCAAAACCAACCAAACTGTAAATCTTGCTGTATGAGGGTGTTGGAAGGTTGCTTGAAACCTAGAGGGTTGCTACACGCACATTATATGATAATATAATTATCATTCAATGATTCATTTATTGTGGTGAATTGTCGTGAGAATATGAGAACAGTTGTCGTGAGTGTCAGTAACCCACCTGAATAAAGGATATCCCAATGGCCCAATCCCGTTTACAGCAAGAACTTTTGAACTATGGTATTCGCAAGCCACAAGCCGTTATCTATAACCCCGATTATGACACCTTATTTCAGGAAGAGATGAATCCTGATCTTGAAGGTTATGAAGCTGGACACCTGACTAACAGTGGTGCAGTAGCTGTTGATACTGGCATCTTTACTGGTCGTTCACCTAAAGATAAGTATTTCGTTAAAGACAGCACCACCAGCGATACTCTGTGGTGGTCCGATCAGGGTAACAACGACAACAAGCCCATCACACAGGAAACCTGGAGTGCGCTTAAAGCCGTAGTTGGCGATCAGCTCAGCGGCAAACGCTTATTCGTTAATGACTTGTTTTGCGGGGCAAACCCAGCCAGCCGACTAAAAGTGCGTTTTGTCACAGAGGTCGCCTGGCAGTCGCACTTCGTCAAGAATATGTTTATCCGTCCCAGCGAAGCAGAGTTGGAAGACTTTGAACCTGATTTTGTGGTGTTAAATGGTGCTAAAGCCGTTAACCCGCATTGGAAAGAGCAGGGGCTGAACTCCGAAAACTTTGTTGCCTTCAATATGACCGAGGGGGTGCAGTTAATCGGTGGTACCTGGTATGGCGGTGAGATGAAAAAAGGCTTGTTCTCAGTGATGAACTATTTGCTGCCACAAAAGGGCATCGCGTCTATGCATTGCTCGGCTAATATTGGCAAAGATGGCGATACGGCGATCTTTTTCGGGTTGTCCGGTACCGGTAAAACCACGTTGTCTACCGATCCTAAACGAGCGTTGATCGGCGATGACGAGCATGGTTGGGACGACAACGGCGTATTCAATTTTGAAGGTGGCTGTTATGCTAAAACTATCAACCTCAGCCAAGAGCAAGAGCCTGATATTTTTGCGGCGATCAAACGCGATGCGCTGTTAGAAAACGTGGCAGTTGATGCAGACGGTAATATTGATTATACCGATGCCTCTAAAACTGAGAATACTCGCGTTTCCTACCCCATTTATCATATTGATAATATTGTTAAACCAATTTCCGTTGGTGGTCACGCTAGCAAAGTTATCTTCCTGACCGCTGATGCTTATGGCGTTTTACCCCCCGTTTCCAGATTGACCGAAGCGCAGGCGCGTTACTATTTTCTCTCGGGCTACACCTCTAAACTGGCGGGTACCGAGCGCGGTATTACTGAACCCACGCCGACTTTTTCAGCCTGTTTCGGCGCAGCTTTTCTTAGCTTGCACCCAACTCAGTATGCTGAGGTGCTGAACAAGCGTATGGCACAATCAGGTGCTCAAGCCTATCTGGTCAACACCGGCTGGAATGGCAGTGGCAAACGCATCTCCATTAAAGCGACTCGCGCCATTATCGATGCCATCCTGGATGGATCAATTGAGCAGGCTGAGTTTGAGGTTTTACCTTACTTTAATCTAGAGGTTCCTGCCGCGCTCCCAGGTGTTGATGAAAATTTATTGGACCCTCGACAAACTTACGATGATGCGGCTGTATGGGCCGAGAAGGCACAGTCTCTGGCGCAAAAATTTGTCAGTAATTTTGAGCAATTTACCGATACTGCTGAGGGTAAAGCCTTGGTGAGCGCAGGCCCCTCGATAGTGGTCAAATCGTAATCTGGGTTATTTTGCCGAACCAAAGTATCTGAGTTGCAATACTCTGGTTCGGCAAGCGCTTATATTAATCCAATGAATACATCGATATTTTAATAATGAGCTTCACCATGGAAAAACGTACTGCACGATTAACCGTCTTGGTTGATCCTCAAAAGAAAATGGCCTTTGAAAAGCTTTGTGAGCAGGAGGACGTCACTCCATCCCAGAAAATTCGCCAGTTTATGCGCGACTATATTGAACAAGGGTTGGGTACAAACTGGAAAGAGCAGGTTTTCAATAATGAAGATGCAGGGGAATAAGTACGGCTCTTAACAGTCTAAAATTATTTTGAGGGGCGAATTTATTTTATGGGTGCGGGTTCTGGTGGAACAAGTTCCACCCTACGACAGCAGCGCCACCAGCAACAACAATAGCAACGACAACACCTGCGGGTGTAAAACAATCATGGCGCTAATCACCGAACCGACCAGTAATCCGCCTGCAAGCACCTGATTGAGCAATGGCCTGCTTCTTCCAGTGAGGGCCATTATCTTGCCGTATATGATAAACCTCGTTAGCTCTCATGGACTCTCCGGCACAATAAACCCAGGCCCTGTTATACGGGCGGTTTTGGCAAAGCGAGCGAGCTTTTGGTATGTCGGTGGCATCACGCGCAGGTATGGATTCTCAAACAGCACGGCCAACTGCGTTTGTTGTTCGGCGCGGTTTGTAAATGGATTTGCAACTGTGCAAATAGCACTTTTTTAAGCTAAAAATACCGGGGTAGGGTAGATCTTGCTCCATGGTTATTATGAGGCTCAAGTAGATAATTTTAACTGCGAAAACGCTGCGTAGTTATTCATGCCAGCGTTTAATTTGCTTGAGTATCCATTTGGGGTCGTCCAAGGGGATGTCGTGCCCGGCATGGCGATGGCATTGGCGCGGCCATTTGAAACGCTTAGCCAGTTTTTTGCTGCAACGATAAGAGACCATCTGGTCTTTGTCGCTATAGAGCACCAGCCCATATTTATTGGGGATTGATTTGGGTGCGGAAAAGCGCGAGGCAGCAATAAGCTGTCTAAGCATGGTTGATGCGCTCACTGGACGCTGTCGCTGGATGTCTACCCATTGATTAATGACTATGCTGTTATACCGATGTTGACGGCTTGACATCGCCAGAATGTTGGTTTCTCTGGTTTTTGCCGAGGGTGACAGGAGTGCCGCGAGGCCTCTCCAGAGAATTTTCGGTTGCAGGCGCCAGTGCAAGGGGAAGTCGTTGCTGCTGGTATTAATAATCACGGCGGCAAGGCATTGCTCGTCTTTTTCTAGCCAGTCAAGTGCTACCATTCCTCCCAGCGACAGACCAATAACCCCGAATGGTTCGCTAATATTATTTGAGATGATTTGTTGCTGCAGATGCTGGCGGATAGCCTGGATTGTTAGGGGTGAAGATATTTTAAACCATTCACCGCAGCCGGGTAGGTCCAGGCAATAAAACTGTCGGTCAGGAAATACCCGCTGGCTTCGTTCAACAAAGTCCCCCCAGTGTTGCTGCTCCCGTGCAAGTCCACGTAACAGTATCCAATGTTTAATGTTATCGATAACACGTTTAGCCATGATTAGTCCTTATCCACTGAATACCATGCGCTTATCGCTAGTTGACGAAGGTGTTCGCGTTGATCGGGTTGCGGTATCCACTTTGAGTAAGCTCTGGTGGCGCGGATTAAAAACTCCAGTAACACCGTGTGACGGCGCAATACCCGTTGGGTACGATGTGGTTTGGTTGGATGAAATAAACCAGAAAAACGGGTGATTTGCAGTGGGTTTTTTTTGATCCAGTTCCAAGATCCCATTTCCAAGGTTAGTGGCAGAAAGATTCCGGCTGTTTTGGGGTTTTGTAGATAGACATAATCCCAGAGGTCGCCATGGGTTAGATATTGATGTGATTGGGGTTCAAATACATAATTAAGATGCGGGTAGGTTTTATTTAATAGTTGGTGGAGCGCGTAAATTTCAGGCAGTACTTCAATGGGCTCATGGCTACTGGCCAATGGAAACCATAGCTGGTCTTTAAAACCGTAGCCGGAGTGAACGTCGAGTAGTATGGTGAACGGTGAGTTAAGTAGCTGCTGTTGTACAGCGGTGCACAGGGCTTGAGCTTCGGGTTCCATCGCGGTATTTCGTTTGCCTCGGTACCAGGGTAGTTTTGAACTTAGGTGGTGGCCACCTACTAAAAAGGGCACTTGGCTCTGCGCTTCTATCGGCGCATTACGCATTAAATCAATACCAGATTTATTCGCGCGAGTTTGATTAATAACTCCGACAGGATTGACGATGGGTATAAAGAGCAATCGCAGGTGTCGCAGCCCGAATAATAAACTTTTATCCCACTTTAAACGCTCTACCAAAGTTTCTAAAAAGGCTAATATAACTTGGCTACCAATTCGTTCTACGCCGTGAACACCGCCGATAAAAGCTAGTACCGGTACATTGGGTTCTTCGCTACCTAAATAGCAAGCGCGTACCGGTAGTGTTTTACCACGATACGCTAAGGTGGTTATCACCTGACTGCGCAATATGGGGGTGGCTTGAATAACGAGCTTCTCTAGTTGCGCTATTTCTGGAGCCAGGGCGTGCAGTTCGTCGATAGTAATCAGGATTTGCTCAGGTAGCGTTTACGTTTTTCGTCTTTAATTTTAGCCAAATCAACCACAATTAAGCCATCGACACAGTTGGCAAAATCACCATCGACATTGAAGGCGGCAAATTCAACACCGCCGGGTTCGCATAGTTCGGTGTATTGCTTGTACAGTGTCGGTACCGCCGCGTCCATGTGGTTGAGTGCGCCTTTTAGCTGTTTGAACTCAGCAGAGTAATCTTCGCCGGCAAATCGCTCTGCCAATTCAAAGTTATCGCTGAAATTTAATAAGTAAGGGTTTTTAGCAGTAGCTAAATGCTTGGCGCTGGCAAAGTGCATGCTGTAAAAACAGATCAGTAGATCTTTAGCTTTCTCGGGGTAGTCGTGGCTGATACTGACTGGGCCAAATAGGTAACGCAGCTGAGGGTACTTGCGTAGATAAGCACCAATACCGTGCCACAAATATTCAAGGCTGCGCTTTCCCCAGTATTTTGGTTGTACAAAGCTACGGCCTAATTCAAGCCCGTTGGCGAGCATGGGAGCAAAGTCATCACTGTATTCAAATAGGGTTTGGGTATAAAGGTTATGATCAGCGGCGCCACTGTCTGCGACTTTTTGGCTCTGTACCATGCGGTAAGCGCCGACAATTTCCAGCTCTTGATCATCCCATAAAATCAGATGATCGTAGTAGCTGTCGTAGCGGTCGATGTCACGACGCTTGCCGGTACCTTCTTTGACGGCACGAAAGGTTAACTCTCTCAAGCGACCAATCTCGCGCATGACTGCGGAATTGGTTTGATAGTTGTATAGGTAAATGGCTTTGTCGTCTTTGGTATGGCCCAGCAGCTCACACTGTTTTATTTCTTGTTTAAGTAATTGGCGATTTTCAGGGTGGGCCACCGCATCGTATTCAGGGATAAAACCTAATTGACGTTTATTTTTTTTAGGTAAACGGTAAAGGTGTTTTTTGAATAACTTGGCAACTGCATCAGGTTTTAAATCCAATTGTTGATGCTGCTCAGGATAAACCATATGACCGATGCTGATATCAACATGATTTTTTGATTGCTTAAACATCTCTCGGATCAACCAAAGGGTGGAAATAGGTTTGGCCAATAGTGATAAGCCGTAAAAGAAGATGGAGTTTCTGCCATCGACAAATACCGGCAAAATGGGTGCGCTTTTAGCATTGGCAAAACGTAAAAATCCGTTATTCCAACGGCCATCTTTAATGCCGGTAGGGCCCATACGAGATACTTCGCCAGCAGGAAAAATAATCAACGCACCTTCGTTATCAAGGTGATTGCGTATAGCGCGGAGTTGTTGTTTGCCTGAGCGGCCAGTCATATTGTCGACCGGGAGTAATAACGAACGCAGTGGCTCGATGGCGTAGAGGATTTCGTTAGCTACTGCTTTAACGTCGGGCCTTATTTCCCCCACCATTTTTAATAAGGCTAAACCATCCAGGCTACCAATAGGATGGTTGGAGATAATAACAACGCGTCCTTGGGTTGGAATGCGTTCAATTTCACTGTCTTTAACCCGATAAGAAAAATCGAAGTAATTTAATGCCTGCTCAACAAAATCGAAGCCTTCTAGATGGGGATAGTTTTCTTTAAAATTTTTGAACTCACGCTCATGGCATAAAATACGCAACAGGTTGAGCAGAGTTTTTCCGATGATGGGGCTGCGCTGAGTAAAACCGGGGTATTTGCTTTCAATGACGGCTTCTATGCTTATCATAATCTATTCACCTGGTAGCAATTTTATTGCGTTGGCTATGCTGCATTGACAAGGGTTATTTTTTTGTCAGCAATAATTTTCTCAATGTCCTGCCACTGCAGTAGGTTGAGTTGACCATGGATATCTTCGCTCAGAGCGGTACAGCTTTCGGTCCAATCACCGTCATTGCAATACAATACCCCTTCGATTTCTCGTAAGCAGGCTTTATGGATATGCCCGCAGACCACACCATCGAGATGTCTTTGTCTTGCTTCGGCCGCAGCGGCTTCTTCGAATGCTTCAATGGTTGCTCTGGCCTGTGTCAGATTGTTTTTTAAATAACTGGCTAGTGACCAAAAGGGCAGGCCTAAAATGCTGCGAAAGCGATGCATCCAGCGATTAAGGAAAACCATAAAGTCATAGGCCGAATCGCCCATCAAACGGTTCATTGCCCGGTATAGCACGGCGTGATCGAATTCATCGCCATGCACAACCAGTAGTTTTTTGCCGTCGACGGTTTCGTGAATATAGTGATGATGTAGTTGGATGTTGAGTAATAAGCCAGTCTCAAAGTGTCTCAGCGGCATATCATGATTACCGGGTATATAAATTACTTCGGTACCGTTTTGCGCCATATAGTGGATTTGTTTGAGTACCGCGCCGTGCTCCTTTGGCCAGTAAATTCTTTTTTTCATGGCCAGCATATCGACAATATCGCCGACCAGATAAAGTTTCTCGCAGTCGATATGTTGTAGAAACTGCAGTAGGTAGTCGGCGTGACAATCACGGTTACCCAAGTGAATGTCGGATAACCACAGTGTCTTGAAAAAGGCTTTGGAGGTGTTGCGTATTGTTTTATCGCTATATTTCATAGTGATAAATTTAAGCTTTACTTATGTCATTAACGTGAATGTTAAATTAAAGATTTATGACAGCTAAAAATATAACGAAAGATAAAAATACTCGAAACCAAAACAGCTTCAGTTCGGACTTTAAACATTGTTATTGCTGCTAAGTGATCATGCTCTGGCAAGACGTGAGGATGGCAGTCTGCCAGAGCTGATTCACGACGTTAGCTCACAAGGTAAAAAGAAATTGCTCCAGATCTTTTTTCTCGTCAGTCGTTAATTGCGTGCCCAGTACCAGATTGAAAAACTCAATAGTATCGGCAATGGTTAGTAGTCGGCCATCGTGCAGATACGGTGAAGTTTCTTTAAGTCCCCGAAGAGGGAAAGTTTTGATGGGACCGTCAGCAGTGGCGTAGCGGCCAAGAATATCTTTGTCCTTGAAGAACCGTTCAGCCTGTAGGTTGTGCATGGAGTTGTCGGTGTAATAGGGTGGTGCGTGACATTCAGCGCACTGTCCTTTGCCGTGGAATATCTGTTCGCCTCGCAACTCCGCCTCGGTTGCCTTGGCAGGGTCTAGTTTACCCAGCACATTCAACTTGGGAGCGGGTGGAAAATCTAATAGCGCCTGGAATTCTGCCATGTTGTGAACCTCGCTGCCGCGCTCGAGAATGTTGACGCCCTTCTTGGTGGCAATCACTGGGTCACCGTCGAAGTAGGCAGCACGCTGCTCAAACTCGGTAAAGTCCTCGATGGTTTTCAGTGCGCGCTGCGAGCCGAAAAGACGCTGGACATTGACGCCCCTCAGAGTGGGGGTGTTGATCCTGTGGCGCCGTGACTGGGGTCGAATATCCCCCACCAAGTGGGTAGCTTCGTTGGTGTGGCCATTTACGTGGCAGTCCAGACAGGTCACCCCAAGGCTGGCCTTTGCAGAGCGCCGGTCGGCAGTAGCGTTGAATTGCTGTTGCATGGTGGGGGTGACCAGTAACCGCAGTCCGTCCAGTTGCTTGGGGTTGATAATGCCATTGAACAGCTCGTAATAGTTGTCGATGGAAACTACCTGCCCCTGAGACACGTCTCCGAGATCAGAGCGCGTGGTGAGGAAGATAGCGGGTGGGTATTCAGGGAGAAAGTGATCGGGCATTTGATAGGAGAGGTCGAATCTCGTCAGATCCCTGCCATCCTGTTTGATCATTTTGTCAATGTGGAACTGGGGAAACAGCATGCCCCCTTCTTTGTGATTTTCGTGGGGCAGGGGGTAAAAACCGGCTGGCCATAGATTTTTCTGCTTGATTTGCTCAGGTGACATGGACGCAAGATCATCCCATGTTGTGTTGCGGGGTAGCTTAACCCGCACGCCACCTTGAACCGCCTTACCTCGGCTCATGGTCACACCTTTAAGAGGTTTATCAGAGAGGTCGTAGCGTTGCTTTAGCAGGTCGTTGAAGCGGGTTTCGATGCCCGGTTTCTCTCGCTCCATGCGGGTTTTGACTTTGTCGAAAGATTCGGCCTCGACAACGGGTGAGTAACTACTGGGAGGTTGGGCGAAGGCATTGCTGATACACAGTGTCAACGCGATTGGAGTCAGGGTGAAGAGGGAGTTCCTATACATGGCCTTATCCTTATTTTTTGTAGGGTTCATGCAGACACATATCAGTATAAGCGTTGTTTGTCAATGATAAATGGCTCCCGTATCTACCAATACGCTGAAAACCAGCTGCTTTCATCTTTTTTGTCGCCACAGGGTGGGGCTAGGTTTTTCGCTCTGAATTCAATAGGAGGGGGGGGGGATGAAACTAGTGAGTCGTGTTTGTAGTGAAGTATTACGCTTATTGAAAACAAGATTTGTTGATTGTTTTTGTGGTTGTTTTGGGCGTTTTTAGGAAAAGTATTTCCCGCGTGCACAGGTTTTTTCGCACCACCAAAGGTTCTCTTCTCGAGTAGTGTTAGGTTGGCTGATTCGGTTTTTATAAGCTCGTTGCTCTGTGTTGAATGCTATTGGATCTGTGCCCTCGGGTGCATTTTTAAGCTACGGAGCAAGTGCTTTTAACCCCTAAAAACCAGCGTGAAGACCACACCCGTTTCAAAGCTTGCAGCTTATGCGGATTGTTTAGAGGATATTATGGTTAGAACACCCTTCGTAGCAAAGCTTACTTTTGTGCTTTCTTTGTGCTTTACCCCGGCTATTGTTGTTGCAGAAAAGCCTCAAGACGATTTATTGAGCGTTGTGCAGGAAGCACTGGAAACTAATCCTGAGTTGCAATTTAGCCTGCATGCGTTTCAAGCATCAACTCATGATCAGCGGGAGGCATTTGGCGGGTACCTGCCATCTCTTGACCTTAATGCTTCTGGCGGCAGAGGTGACCGTGATTATGATGGTCGTGGTAGTTATAGTCGTAACTATGCTGAAGTGTCACTTACTCAAATGTTGTTTGATGGATTCCGAGTGCGCAATGCTGTTGCAAGAGCAGAGCATAGTAGCCGAGCGCGGTATTATGAATTTTTGGAGGAGGCTGAAACTAAGGCGCTCGAGTCCAGTGAGGTCTATCTGAGTGTTCTCAGGCACCGAGCATTGGTTACCCTTGCACAGAAAAATGTTGCCAATCATCAGCGAGTCCAGCGCCATGTTAGTGATCGTGTTGGGCAAGGCATAAGTAACCGAGGCGACCTGCAACAGATTGATGGGCGTTTATCGCTGGCACGCTCTAATTTAATGACCGAAATTGCTAACCTGCAGAGCGTTACTGCCCGTTTTCAGCGTCTGGTTGGCCGTTTCCCCGCAGAAAATCTAAGCCCTTACAAGGTTCGGGATGGGGCCGTGCCGGAGGAGCTAAGGCAGGTGCTCAAAACAGCTTATGCCAATAATCCGGCACTATTTGCTGCGTTTGAGGAAATTCAGGCTTCCGATGCTTCTTATGAAGAGGCAAAGGCTGGTCGCTACCCTACCTTTGAGTTAGGTGCTCGCCATGGTGCTTACAAAAACAACAATAGTTTTGACCAGCGCTCAGATCCACACTCCTATGGAGATGACACAGTTATAGAGTTGCGTATGCGCTATAACTTGTACCGCGGGGGGAGTGATCGTGCGGCAGAGCGTGCGGCAGGTCGCCGTATCAATCAGGCTGAAAGCATGCGGGATAAAATCTGTGTTGATTTGCGCCAGACCGCAACTATTGCCCACAGTGATGTGCTTAATTTACAGGTCAAACTAGCCTCTTTGGCCAGACATCGCGAGCAGGCTGCGGGAGTACTTACTGCCTATCGTGAGCAGTTCGATATCGGCCGTCGCTCGTTACTTGATGTGCTCGACTCTGAAAACGAGCTTTTTCAAGCTGAGCGCGCCTACGTCAGCGGCAGTTATGATTTAGAGATTCATCGCTTGCAAACTCTTCACAGTATGGGACGCCTGCTGGATACCTTGGCTGTCAACCGTGAAGAGCTGCCCGACCTGGGGGATATCGATCGGTCAATCAATCCTGGCTCCAGTCGTTACTGTACGCTGCCAGAAGACGGTGCCAGCGGTTTTGATCGCTATCTGCAAGTGGCTGATGCGGAAGAGCTGCTGAGCCTCGGTAGCGATACTTTGTTTGATATCGGCAGTGCCGAGTTTAAACCTGAGGCTGTTGCTCGCTTGCAGCAATTTGCCCAGCGCCTGTTGGAGCGTGGAACGCCGAAATCGGTCAGTATTATTGGTCATACTGACAGCACCGGCACAGATGCACTGAATCGTAAATTGTCCTTGGCTCGGGCAGTCGCGGTGCGAGAGGCCTTGGCCAGCAGCGGCGTTGCAGATACCGTTATGCGAGTATCGGGCGCAGGCGCCTACCAGCCTACTGCAAGCAACGATACTGCCCAGGGTCGGGCATTGAACCGTCGTGTTGAAGTGCGTGTTATTTATGTCAGTAAGTGAGTGTAAAAGGTTGTTATGAATCTAACCTACGACCCTTTAAGTGCTTGTCTGCTGTGGCTGGCTGCTGAAAATGGCACGGCAACGACTTATGAGGCGTTGGTCGCAGGCCTGCCATTGATTGATGGTAGGCTTTCGCCGTCCATATTTGCTCGCGCAGCGGAGCGGGTGGATATGAAGGTAAAGCTGGTGCAGCAGCCTTTAGCGCGGCTGAACAGTTTACTCTTTCCTTGTGTGGTGTTGCTGGAGGGGAATCGCGCCTGTCTATTGCAAAGTATAGACACCCAGCGACAGACCGTGCAGGTGCTGTTGCCGGAATTGGATATGCACACACAAGAGCTAGGACTTGCTCATTTTAAAGAACAGTACACGGGTATTGCACTGTACTGCCGCCCGGATTTTCGACTAGATCAGCGTAAAACAGGGGCCGGTGCTGCGACTGATGAAGGCCACTGGTTTTGGGGGGTGATTAAGGCTAATCGGCCCGTGTACCGAGACATCCTGATATCGGCTTTTTTTATCAACCTGTTTGCCTTGACCATGCCGCTGTTCGTTATGAATGTGTATGACCGCGTGGTGCCAAACCACGCGGTGGAGACGCTCTGGGTTCTTGCCCTTGGTGTCCTGATTATCATCTGTGCTGATCTGACGTTGCGCTTGCTGCGTAGCTGGTTTGTGGAATTGGCGGCAAGTCGCGCCGATATCACTTTATCGACGCGTATTATGGAGCGGATTTTGGGCACCCGTCTCGAGCATGCGCCACCTTCTGTGGGCTCCTTTGCAGCCAATATTCAATCCTTTGAATCGGTTCGCTCCTTCATCGGCTCCATGACTGTTACTGCGCTCATCGATTTACCTTTTTTCTTACTATTTGTGGTCATCATCGCGTTGATCTCCCCAGTGATGGTAATCCCCGTGCTGATCGGTGCAGTGCTGATTATTTTGTACGCCCTGTCTGTGCAGACCGCCATGCACCAGCTTTCAGATACCATGAGTCAGGCCAGTGCCCAGCGCAATTCTGGCCTGATTGAAAGCCTGATAGCCGCTCCTACGATCAAAATATTCAACGCCAGCAGTCGGATGCAAAGTGCCTGGGAGCAATCTACCCGGTTTTTGTCGGGCTGTTCGGGCAAGCAACGCATGCTTGGCATGTCTGTTGGGGCGGGAGCTTCCTGGATGCAACAGGTTGTTTCTGTTGTCATGATTATCACAGGGGTTTATCTGGTCATTAATGGGGATATGAGTCAGGGGGGGCTGATCGCGGCCTATATGCTGTCCTCTCGCGCCATGGCGCCCGTTTCGCAAACGGCTTCGCTGCTTACCCAGTATTACCAGGCGGCCACAGCACTGGCATCTGTAGATCAGATCATGGATGCCGAGCAGGATCGTGTGTCAGGCAAGCAGCTTATAAGCAGGGGCAAGCTGCGTGGTGAAATTGAACTGCGTGATGTGTCATTTCAGTATCCGGGAGAAGAACGCGAGGCGTTAACCGGGGTGTCGCTGCATATCCGGGCTGGCGAACGGGTAGGTATTCTCGGCCGGGTGGGCTCGGGGAAAAGCACGCTGGAAAAACTTATTCTTGGTTTGTACCGGCCAACTTCTGGCAGCTTGTTAGTAGATGGTGTGAACATCGGCCAGATTGATCCAGTTGAGCTGCGTCGTAATATCGGTTACATCCCGCAAGACGTTCAGCTGCTCAGTGGTACGGTGTATGACAACGTCACTTTGGGCATAGAGCATCCCAGCAACGAGCGCCTGATACAGGCGATCAATATTTCTGGTTTGAAAGGCTTGGTGGGTGATCATGCAGATGGCCTGTCGATGCAAGTCGGGGAGGGGGGTAATCGCTTATCCGGTGGGCAGCGTCAGACCATAGCAGTCGCCCGCGCGGTGATGGCAGATAGCAGTATTTTGTTACTTGATGAGCCCACCAGCGCCATGGACAGTATGCTGGAGAACCATGTCAGCAAAGGCTTGAGCCAGATTAGTCAGGGTAAAACCATGTTGCTGATTACCCACCGCACCAGTTTACTGGATCTGGTCGATCGTTTGATTGTGATGGATGCGGGAAAAATTGTTGCCGATGGCCCCAAAAAGAGTGTGCTCCAGGCGCTCCAGCAGGGAAGTATTCAACGGGGTGCACAATGAGTAACGATTCAAAGATTACAGATACAGTTACTCAGAAACAGCTTGAACAGCAGGCATTTGAGCGCTTGAACATAGCTCATACCATGGAAGTTCGCGGTAATTTTTTTATTGATCGACTATTTCGGCGTTTGTTTTCAGCGTTTCGCAACAACGCACAACAATGGTCTGCTGATGCCGATCAAGCAATGGAGCAGCAAAGTACGCTTCGTGCACGCAGCCTGTTATACGGTATTGCATTGACGTTTATTGTGTTGATTATCTGGGCGGCTTTTGCACAGGTAGACGAAGTGACTCGCGGTGAGGGCAAGGTCATCCCGTCAAGACAGCTTCAGATTATACAGTCAGCGGATGGTGGTGTTATTAAGGAAGTTTTTGTTGAAGAGGGCGCAAAGGTAAGCAAAAACGATCTGTTGGTGCGTATAGACTCTACGCGTTTTGTTGCCAGTTTTCAGGAAAGCAGCGTGCGCGTGTTTGCGTTGATGGCGAAAGTGAAGCGGTTGCGAGCGCAGATTCACAATGAGCCGCTTCAGCTGGATTTTGATGGCGCTGAAACGGCAGAACAGAAACAGGTTTTATTTCAAGAGCAGGCTTATTACCAGGCCAGCCTGAAAGAGTTGGCTGAGCGACTTTCGGTCGCCCGTGAGCAGCGTGAACAACGACAGCAGGAATTAAGCGAAGTGCAAGCGCGAGTGTCGGCTGCAGAGCAGACCTATCGCATGACGACACAAGAGTTGCAGGCAACGCAGCCCTTGTTAGCTTCTGGGGCTGTTTCAGAGATAGAAATATTGCGTTTGCAACGCGATCAGGTCGCTGCGGATGGTGAATATCTTCAGGCCGCTGCCCGCACCCGACAGGTAGAGGCCAGTATTCAAGAGGCGGAATCCAGATTGTTAGAAGTTGAGTCCTCTACGCGCAATCAATGGCGAGCAGAACTCAGCGATGCAAGTTCACAACTAAACAGTCTGCAAAAGAGCGTTGCTGGGCTGGCGGACAAGGTAAAGCTCTCTGAAATTCGATCGCCGGTTAACGGTACGGTTCAACGCGTGCTGCTGAATACCTTAGGCGGAGTAGTGCAGCCTGGAAATGCACTCGTTGAGATTGTTCCCACCGATGACCGCCTGCTGGTCGAGGCGAAAATTGCACCCAAAGATATCGCCTTTTTACGCCCTGGGCTGCCAGCAACGATCAAGTTGCATGCCTATGACTTTTCTATTTATGGTGGGATTTCTGCAACGATCCAGCACATCAGTGCCGACACCATAACTGATGACCGAGATAACACTTTTTACCTTGTGCGTGCCGTGACCACTGAAAAAGACTCTGCACAGCATTTATCCGTTATCCCCGGAATGACCGCACAACTAGACATCATGACTGGTAAGAAAAGTATTTTATCGTACTTACTCAAACCATTGCTGCGTGCCAAAGCCAATGCTTTGAGCGAACGCTGAAATCGATCTGCTATATGCGTTGAAATCGCATGAATAACTATTTTTGAGGTCTTTATGACTATTCTGGCAATTGTTGTATCCATGGTCGGACAAGCTTGGGCTGAAAACGCTAACGGTGAGCGTCGTGCGCTTGAGGTGGGCGATCAGTTGAGTGTTGATGAAACGCTAATAATGGCGGAAGGGGCGCGTGTTGATCTGGACTTTGGTGACAATCAGCAGCTGACTTTTTTAGGCGAGCATCAGGTCACAGCTGAAGAGCGCGGGAGCCTCACAGAGCAATTTGAAAACTTGTCGAGATTTGAGTCCAGTGAACAATCAACAATAGATAAAGTGACATCGACGCAGCCTGGACAGATTGTCTTGTCTGAAGGGCATGGCTTTGTACAGTTGGTGCGTATCGCCGAAATTATTGAAGCAGATGGCATAACCCCGCTTACCATTGTGCGACTTCAGGAAGTGCTGCACTCGCTGAGTATAGCCTTGCCTGAGAGCGAGCTTGATAAAGATTTCCGCTATGAGCACTTGGGTGAAAGCCCGAATAGAGGTGATGAGTATAGGGAGGCGGGGCGCTCTGGTGATGGAGGCAATCAGCCAAGTGATGACGATGAACACACCGAGGGAGGCGGTGAACAGTCAGGTAATAGCGATGAACAGTCTGAGGGCGGAGTGGGCCACCCAGAACTGAGTATTTCTATTAATGTGATTGCCGACGATGACATTATCAACGCAGCTGAGGCAGAACAGACTATTACGCTGACAGGAACCGTAGGAGGTGATGCTCAGCCCGGTGATAAAGTTACCATCACAGTAAACGGTAGAAGCTATGAGACAACTGTGAATCCAGACGGCAAAACCTGGCATACAGATGTTCCCGGTAGCGAGCTTGTGCAAGACAATATTGTTGAAGCAACTGTCACCAGTAGTCATCCGGCCGATGAGCCTATTACTGCAGCTGCAGAGCGCCCTTACGATGTAGAAACGACACCGCCGCTATTGAGTGTTGAGCTGGAAGGTGCTGGCCCTGACGGTACTTACAACAGGTCGGAAATCACTAACGATGAAGTGCCCGCCAAGGTCATTTTGGACGACAGCACCGTTAATGTGGGAGACATCCTGAAAGTTACCACGCCGGATGGTGAAGTTTTGCTTGAGCGCCCGGTTACCCAGGAAGATATCAACAACGGCGTACCTGTACAGGTTCCGGTCAACCCTGGACAGGGGAATGTAAGCGTTGAAGCCACTATTACTGACCCAACGGGAAACAGCGGCAGCGGCCGTGATGAAAAGCCGGTGGATACCCTTCCGCCTTTACTAACGGGCTCATTAGACCCTCAAAACGATCAAGATGCTGACAGTATTAACCTTGATCTCAGTGGAAAATTTAACGATACCTTTAGCGGTAGCAGCTTGGTTTATAGTGCGGCTAACCTGCCTGACGGATTAACAATAGATTCAAATACGGGCGTTATCAGCGGCAAGATTCATAGCTCTGCCAGTCAATATGGTAATGCAGGTAAGGGCCAATACGAGGTAATCATCACTGTTGCTGACCCTGCTGGAAATAGCAGCCAGCATAGTTTTACCTGGGCAGTGACTAATCTAATACCGACAGCTGAGGACGACATCGGCAGTACAGATGAAGACACACCTTTGGTTGTAGATGCTTTCAATGGCATCCTTAAAAATGACGTAGATCCGGATGGGGATAAACTTTTTCTGACGGGCGTAGTCGCTGGCAGTAGTAAGCCTTTTGGATCAGGTGGGCTTGATACTGACATACCAGGTGAATATGGCACGTTAAAACTGCAAGAAGACGGCAGTTATGTTTATACCCCCGACAAAAATAACCTTAACGTTCGAACTCTAAAAGACGGCGAAACATTAGAAGACATCTTTAGCTACACCATGACTGACCGTGAAGGTGGTGAAGATGATGCCGTATTAAAGATCACCATTAATGGTGTAAATGATGGTGTCACTGTCGATGTTCCGATTATCGATACGGCTACCATGCCTGATGCTGTTATCAGCGATCAAGTGGTCTTTGAGAGTGGCTTATTAGAAGGCTCCGAGCCTGAGGTTGATGACACTCGAGTTCTATCTGAATTCACCTTAAAAGCGCTAGATGGCCTAGATCAAAACGGGACCATTACTATTAGTTATAACGATATTAGCGGATCTCCTGCCAGCATAGTGTTAAGCAAAGCTGCCATAGAAGATTTGGGCACCACTGCTCAAATCATTAGTTCTGAGTATGGTGAACTGAAACTTTATGGATTTACACAAGCCGTCGATGGAACCATCATTGTCGATTACGAATATATCTTAAACAAAGCACCTGACATTGACGCAAGTGATGTTACCGAGTCGTTTAATATCACTGCGAAAGATCGTGATGGTGACCTTGGTACTGAAACACTGCGCATCAAGATCGTAGACGATAAACCCATAGCTGTTGATGACGCTAACCGTGTCAGCAGTGGTTCGTATACAGCTGTCACTGGTAACGTCATTGGCGGAAGCACAAACGCGAGTGACGAACCTGATGTACTGGGGGCAGACGGGGCAACGGTTGCCTTAGTCACCTTCACTGATCCTGTTACCAATAATAAAACAGAGGTATCGCTGCCTGCTGGTAACGCTACGACTACAATTGATGGTGCGTTCGGTGTGCTGACTATTCAGAGTGATGGCAGTTACAGCTATCAACGTGATGCCAATACGCCTGGAGATCGCGAAGATATCTTTGAATACACCCTTGCCGACGGTGACAATGATACCGATACCGCCAGACTCACTATAAGCATTGATAACACCACTGATGTAAGCATCGATGGCTTAACAAGCACCCCTGGCAGCAGTGATGTGGTCGTGCATGAAAGTGCTTTTACTGATGTCGGTGGTCGTGATGCCGGTACAGGTGTTGATGCGGGCAGCCTCACTGCTGATAACACTTTTACCATCACTTCGCCTGATGGTATTGCAGAGCTAAGTATCACTCACGATGGCACGACCTATCATTTAGTGCTGGATAATGTTGCTCAACTTTTGCCAACTATTACTACGGCATTGGGTAATGAACTAAAAGTCACAGCTTATGACGCAGACCTTGGTAAGGTGAATTACACCTATATCTTGATAGATGATGAAACCCATAGCGCCCAAGGGCAGGATGACTTGTTTGAAAGCTTTCAGGTCAACTTGACCGATATGGATGGTGACACCACCGCTGGCGCTGTGGATGTGCGCATCGTTGATGATTTGCCTGTTATCAATCAAACAGCAGATTTGGTGGCGTTAACGGTTGATGAAAGTGACTTTACAACTAATGTAGCCGATGACTTCAGCAAGCTGTTTGTTGTTAATTACGGTGCTGACAGTGCGGCAGCAGAGGATACAGTTTACACGCTCAGTATTGATGCAGTGAGTGGCTTGGTAGATACCGCTTCAGGTGATCCGGTTACGCTTATGGTTAATACGGAAGGTACTGAGGTTACGGGTACAGCAGATGGTCAGGCAGTATTTACGATCACTATCGATAGCGCCAGCGGTGCTATTACTTTAGATCAGCATCGCGCTGTTAAGCATCCAATCAAAACCCACGATAATGATTCTGTCTCTATTAATACTGGCGCTATCAGTATCAATGCCACTGCTACTGATGGTGATGGAGACAAAGCAACAAGTACGCTGGAAATCGGTGATCGTTTTACCTTCTTGGATGATGGCCCAAGCATTACAGCGACGGTTACTGGTGCTGTGTTAAGTGAGCTAGTAACAAATGATGCAGACACCTTGACCGGCATCAGTGAGGTTACCGTAAGCTTCAAAGATGCTTTTGATGCGCTACCTAACTACGGCGCTGATGGTGATGGCGAAGTTTCCTGGGCTTATACACTGGAGTTGGACGGCGGAGCTACCTCTATCTCATCAGGATTAACAACCAATAATCATAGTATTAACCTTTATATAGTAGGTACTGAGATCGTCGGCTCTACTGCGGCGGTAGCCGAAGATATTAATGATGAGAATACTGCTTTTACCACGACGGTTGCAGCTAATGGTGAGGTCACGCTCACACAGATGCTGGCGATTGATCACGATACTGCTAATAGCGGGCCAGATTTCAATTCAGACATCAAAACATTAGCGGCTGATTTAATCACGCTCACTGGCACCGCCACCATTACTGACGGTGATGGTGATACGGCCTCCGATAGCAAAACGATTAATATTGGCGAAAATTTAGTTTTCCAAGACGACGGTCCCACGCTGGATCAATCCAGTGTCGATATCGATGTTGGCAATGGTACGTTTACCGATAACTCGATTGTTAAAGAGGAAAACCTGGACTCAGGTAGTACACCTGATTCTGGCGCATTAATTGTTGGAAAGGACCTGCCCATTAATTTCGGCGGGGACGCCGTTAAAGATATAACGTTTACTAGCGACACACTCGATCAACTACGTGATCTGGAACTAAAATCCTCAGGGGAGCCTGTCATTTATGGGCTCAACGGTGATGAGAGCACCATCGCAGCTACGGCTGATGGTAAACCGATTTTCGTGATCACGCTTAGTACGGTAGGCGGAGTCCCTAAGTATGAATTCATCCTGCAAGGCCCGCTGGATCATGTTTTGTTAGCAGATGATAGCGCTGAAAATATCGTCTTAGCTTTCGAAGTTACCGCCACTGATGGTGATGGTGATAGTGTTAATTTGAAGTTTAACGTAGAGGTCTCTGATGATACGCCTTCTAGTGATGTACGTGATTTAGTTGTCGATGAAGAGGGTTTTGTATTTTTCAGTAATGCGGATATCAACAAGAGCACAACTAGCCTTGAAACTGGTAAAGGGCCATTTAACGGCATCGTAGATATTGGTGATGACGGTAAAATAACCTATACCCCTGATGGAGATTATCGTGGCGAAGACAGCTTTACTTATCAGGTAACGACGGCCAGTGGCATTTATACGCGTGACGTTAAAATCACCGTTAACCCAGTGGCAGATGCCGCATGGTTCGAAAACCTTGAAGACCGCGCCGATAACGGTGTTGTAGTAACCCCAGAAGATACCGCAGCTACACTGTTTCTAAAATTACCTGAGATTAAGGATATAGGGGCTGCCGATCAAACTGATCCGGGTTATTCCGGCACGGACTATTCAGAGCTGTTGGGCGCGATCACTCTATCCTTTACGACTGCCCCAGGTGTGACCGGCTACGCGCCTATCCTGCTGGACAAGAATGATGAAGCGTTGGCGGATGATGGTAATGGCAAATATCACTTTGTGATTGTAGATGGCTCGGGTGATCCGATTGGCCTCCATATCAAGGAAGGATTGCCACTTGAGACAGACGCTGGCGTTCACTACATTACTGAAGCTGATTATGAAGCTTTACAGGCTCTGCCTCCGTTACATCGCCATGAAAACTTTGAAGTGGTGGCTTCAGTTGATAGTTATGAAGTGGATGGCGACGGCAAGCCGTTAGTTGGCGTTGCTTCAGCTAACAGCACGCAAGCTATTGTCGTTGATGTGGAAGCAATTACTGATGATATTGCTATTAAGGTCCAAGAAGACACGACTCAAGATGGAGTGACAGTCGTTGTTTCAAACAGCGATAAAACCGCTGACATCACCTTTGATGAAGATACCTCATTTAACCTCACGAACATCCTTAATCCAGATGGATTTAAAGATACCGATGGCAGTGAAACCCGTTTCATAGGGCTGAAAGGTTTGCCCGATGACACCCTTGTCACTGTTGGTGAGACAGAATATCTTATTGGTCAGTCAGGCATGCCAACAGTCAATTTCGGGGGCGTTATTGGTGACATTCCTGCACTTATGATTGCGGGAACTGAAACCGGGCTGCCTAATATTACAATCACACCACCTGCCGACTTTAGCGGTGACCTCACCGATATTGAGGTTATCTTGGGTGCTATTGATTCTGACGAAGATAGCGAAGGTAACACTGGTTTTACTACGCCTGAGTTGGAAACTGACAGCGTCACCCTCAACTTACACGTAAAACCTATAGCGGGTGATGTGGCAGTAGATGATGTTGAGGGTCTTGAAGATACCGCCATAGAGTTTCTTGAAAATATTAAAATAACTGATGGATCGACGGTGGATGGAACATTAGGTGAGGTAATTGCCGAGGTCTCGTTCACCGTTCCAGCTGGCTGGACAATAGCTGCTGGTGCTGATACCTGGGCTCAAGAGGGACAAACATGGTCGATGGGTACACCTGTAGATAACAGTGGGTGGACAGGCACTTGGGATGGCAACACCTACACCATTATCTTTACTAATAATACGCTGACTGAAACACAGCGCGAGGCTATTCTCCAAGAATTTACACTCACACCGCCTGCGCATAGCAGTGAGGATATTGATCTGGCAGTAGAGGTAACCAGTGTTGACCACAGTATTATTTTCGGTGGTTCATTAAGTGATCCTGTAAGCAAAATAGAAACGTTAACCGTCGTAGTCAAGCCTGTTGCCGAAAGTGTTGATGAAGATACTGC
This sequence comes from Spongiibacteraceae bacterium, assembly GCA_041677245.1. Classification (GTDB taxonomy): domain Bacteria; phylum Pseudomonadota; class Gammaproteobacteria; order Pseudomonadales; family Dasaniaceae; genus Oceanicoccus. Next base: position 47,118 of record JBAYQJ010000001.1, read on the forward strand.
CAGTCCTGGAGGTGATGACGTCACCATCAATCTAAATCATATCTACGTTGGTAGAGGTGAGGAAGACCACTATTTCAAGTTAGGAACGGAAGGCGCTGTAGGTAGTGAAACCTTCAAGTTAAGTGATAACTGGGGTAACGAAGACGGTAAGGAAACCAATACTGATGGTACTGGCTTTGTCGATGGCGCCGGTAGCGAAGAAACCTATGGGATATTTACACCGTATAAAACCGTGGGTAATAGCGCAATGGCTGATGCTGGTACGGATGGTGAGCTGGACGGTTCCTACTTTCAGTACATCGATTCCAGCGGCGTAACCCACACATTGGTTTTTAACGGTACGCCAATAAAAATACCTGTGGCTTACTTAGACACTGTTCAGTTTAAAGGCCCGGAAAACTTTAGCGGTGTAGTTAAAATCAAGGTGCAGGCGGGAACTGTTGATTACGATGAGGACGACGGGGTAGCGACCGAGATGGCTGTTTCCGGTGAATCATGGCTCACCAACATCATTATTGACCCCATGGCCGATCAAGTGACGCTAAAAGTAGGTGCGCGCATCACGGCCAGGGAAGATTCAGGGCGGGATCCTGATACTGACGCAATTGCTCTTAATATTATCCCGAGCAGCGACGATTCTGATGAAACCTTTAATGTCACCATCAAAGGTATTCCTGGCGGTGGAGAAAATGGTGCTGTTATTACCTATGATGGTATTGACTATCATTCTGGCTCCACGCCAGATATAGGCTCGGGTGTAACTGTTACAAATGAAACCGACGGCACGTTTTCAGTTAAAATTGAGAAATTTAACATCGATAATCAGCCGAAGCTCACGCCACCACAAGACAGTAATGAAACAATTAATCTGGTGGTCGAGACAGTTTCTGTGGATCAGATGACTTATATCGATGCCAGTGGCAGCGTGCAGACAACAATACCTGTTGAGAGTGACCCACATATCTTGCCTATTACTATTACTGTACAAGGCGCGCCGGACATGCCGGATATGGTTTGGGATAATAGCAAAGAATATAACGAAGCCTTGCTAGACAATGGCAGTAACACGGTAGCACTCAAAGATCTGATCACCGAACTTAAATCCGGTGAAACAACAAGCGATGGCTCAGAAACTGTTACCTTGCGGATTAGCAGTTTGCATGAAAACTTCAGTGTGGTTGGTGTAGGGCCTCCGGTAGGTAGTGGCAGTGGCACTGATCGAGTTTGGGTGGTGACGCCTGAGAAACTCGCTGATGGGTCAGTGAAAATTCAAGTGCCCGAAAATTACAGTGGTACGGTGACGTTCAGCGCTGAGCCTGTTGTAACGGAAAGCGATAACCCCTCAGAAACATTCTTTGTTCCAGAGAACATTCAATTCAAGGTCATCCCTGCGCCGGAGGCTGAATTAAATATCAGCAGCACGATGACTGAAGATCAGCTCGGCCGTGTCGATTTTTCACCAAACTATAAAAACGGTGATAACGACGAAGAAATCAGTGCTATACGTTTTGAGAGTGTCGATGGAGTGACTTTCTATAGTGACGCGGCGGGAACCAATCCTTTGACGGCAGTTGGCGGTTGGTATGAAGTGACTGGTGTAGAAGAGGTGAAAAGCATTTATGCACAAGCTTCGCCAAACGCCAGTGGCACTATCAGCCTGAATGTCGAGTATAAGGTGTCTGATACTGCAGCTGACCTTACCACAATCCCAGTCGAGAGCGACTATATAGTTACTGGGCATAATCTTGTTGTACAAGCAGTCACTGACTTTGTAGACCTTACCTTGACAGCAATTAACGGACAAATAGGTTCTTCTTCGTATGAGTTGACTGCGGCGGGTGATGTCATCGTTGGTCTGAATATTGCCAAGCATCCTGACGCTAATGCGGGTAATGAAAACGACTATGACAGTAGTGAGAAACTAACTCATATACTGGTTCAAGGTGTACCAAATGGGGTGGTTGTGCAAGGAGGTGAACCTACCGGTGCAGGTCAGTGGCTGTTGCCCGCCACTGGTGTTTTTACTGGAGCTATGAGCCAGGATATCGTCTTCAATGTAAATAGTCAGAGTGGCAGTATTGAGGATGCACCTATTACGATTATTGTGGTGACTCGGGATGGTGATGCGGTCAAAACAGAAGAGGGTCGTATCACTTGGAATTTGAGCACTGACTTTGCGGGGGGTGGCATAGACAAATTACCGCAAGTGGATTTAGGTGCGGTTAATACACCTCAGACAGAAGACAGCCCGTTTGCGCTCAATGAAATTGTAGTCGGCAGCATCGATACGGCCAATGCTAACGCCGGCATCTTTGATATGACCATTACTTTGCGTACCGCGTTTGATGATGAAACGAGCTTCTCTCCAGGCATGACTCGTACAGAGGTGCTAGATAATGCGGGCAATGTGGTTGAAGTTATTTGGACCAAAACAGTTACAGGCCTTAGCAATGCTTCAGCGCAAAGTGCTCTAGACAATGCCTTGGCAGGAATAATCGTTAGCCCTCCTGAAAATGCCAATAACAATACTAATAATACCGGAAACTTACCTCTGGATGTGACAGTAGCCCTGCATAGCAACGGCGTACAGAGCGAAGATTCACTTAAGCCGGTTGTTGAACTATCGCCTGCCACCGACGAAGCAACCGTTGCAATCGTAGCGGCAGCCGTTGAGGAAGGGCAGCCTGTAAATATTGCCATTACTGTGTCTAACTCGGCGGATAAGACCGGCGATTGGAGCATCGTTGGTGATAAACTTTATTTGCAGCTTGAGGGTACAGAAATACCCGGTGTATTAAGCCAAGATGGCGCAAACCTTATTCTTGAGTCTGTTTCAGGGCTATCGGGGCTGACCGATGGACAATATTACGTTCTTGATGGCGTTGCGCCAGATACGGAACTGAAGCTCACTTACACGCCTGCTGGGGCTTATGACCGTGGCAGTGTTCAGCTGAAGGGTTGGGTGCAAAATCAGGAAACGGGGAGTGTGGCGATGGTTTCACAGGGGGAGCAAGACCTGACAGTGAAACCGACTAATACTGAGCCTAATGTAACCATCACCACAGTGGGGTCAGAACATGATGGTGAAACGATAACCCGAGCGAAGTTAGAAATTAGCGGTACAGTCTTGCCTGATACCAATGAGGTGCTTGAATTAGCCTTTATTGAGGGTTTGCCAACGGACTTTACGGTTTATTACGGTGCGAATGCAGATGGAACAGAGGCCGTGATGGCTGCTAACGTCGGGGGCAGTGGGACGACTAACGACTGGACGATTCCTTTGACCGAAAATGCGCTACCGGCTTATATCGGCATTCAGCCTCCAGCTCATTGGAGTGGCACATTAAAGGATTTGAAAATGTATTTAGTCGGTGGCGAGACTGGCAATAGCTCTACAGCTTGGCCGATAGAATTTGATCTCACGATAGATCCTAAAGCGGACGGCCTTGAGCTTTTACCGACCCTCAGTTTTGGCTACGCGGGCGACATCGTGTCTCTCAACCTGAATGCAGATATGAAAGACCCCATCAAAGCCAATGATTCTGACGCGTATGTTGAGTTGACACAGTTAGAGCTTAAGGGCTTTCCAGATGGTGCAAAAACCGTATTTTACATTGGCGATGAGGCGTTGACCGATGGCCGCGTAAGCTTTGATGCAACGTCTAATACACACACCATCAATAACTTATCCCAGGCAGATTTGGATCGACTCGGGTTCTTGCACGCGGGTACCAACGGTTCACAAACCATAAACATTACCGCTCAAACTCAAGAGGTAGATGCCGCTGGGACAATAGTCGCTTCAAGCGCCAAGGTAACGAACACCGTAGCCATTAACATCTCTGATAAACTGGCCACCCAAGGCGATGATAATTTTCTATGGACAGGCCAGAGCATCGATGGCCGAGGTGGCGACGATACCATTCAGCTGCGCTTTGGTGAGGATTTGTCAGCGAACGATTTAACTACCAGGTTGACAAATATTGAGGTGCTAGATCTCGATATCGATGGTAGTAATGCGATTGGTGATAATACGATAGGTTTAAGTATCCAGGACGTGTTGGATATTACCGACAATGGTAACTCTTTGAAAATTGAAGGGGATGGGAATGATGCGGTGTTCTTGAACAACAGCGAATGGACAAGCGGTGGTACGAGTGACGGCTATGTGCTCTATACCGATGCAAGCAGTGGGGCGTCCTTGAGCATATCAGATCAAATTACCAGTATCACCATGGTGGATTAGTGCTAAAAATATTGGCCAGGGATGGCTTTAGTTGATTGGCGAGAGTTTACATAGTTCTGCCAGTTTTAGGCGTAGTTCTAGTAGGTCGACGGGTTTGGATAAGTAAGCGCAAAAACGTAATGATGAGTTTTTAACAGAGTGTGATTTGGTATGGGTTGCTGACAGCAGAATTACCGGCACACTAGGCCATTGAGAGCGGACCATACGAAGCACTTCTGCTCCAGAAGATCCAGGTAAATGGTAATCGGTGATAATAACGGCGGGCATATCTGTGCCAAGAGCTACTGTCTCTATAAGCGCTTCCGCTGATTCCGAAAGTTCAACGTCAAAGCCCATATCAGTGAGTTCACTATCCAGTAATTCACGGATAAGCAGCGAGTCTTCGATAATCCAGGCCTTCTGAGCCTTTGCATCAAATGAAGGTAGTAAGTCTTGCGCGGCCGGCAGAGATGGCGATACAAGTTGCTCATCTCCCGCGATATAGGGAATCGTACAGGTAGCAATTGTTCCTTTACCCGGTTCACTTTCTAGCTCAAGGTTGCCGCCAAGATTTTCGGTGAGCTCAAAACAGATAGCTAAGCCCAGACCTGCTCCGGGGTTGTTTTCAGAACCTTGGTAAAAGGGGGTGTAAATTTTCTCGAGCTGATCGTTCGGTATGCCACAACCGCTATCACTGACCTGAAAAATAAGTGACTGTTTCTGAACTGGGTTACTGGCAATAGCAATGGATAAAGAAAAGCTACCTTGATGGGTATATTTAGCAGCATTATCCAACAGATTGAGCAAAATTCGTTGCAGCTGTTTACTGCTACAGCGAATGACCGTTGGCAGATCAGTTTCGATTTTAAGTTGAAAGCGATTGTTTTGTTTGCTGGCGATAATGTGAGCGTGGTTGACTAAGTTGTCGATGAAAGCGATCAGGTAAATGTCATGTAATTCATTGTCATCTACCGTGATGTCATGGGCATAATCAACCAGACCATCTATCAGGTCTTTCATATACAGTGCTCTGTTTTGGATAACCTGCGTTGCTTTTTGAGCGCAGATTGAGTCGGTAGCCTGGAGTTGGGCGTAGCCCAGAATGGCGGTCAATGGTGACCTTAAATCATGCGTGATTTGCCCCAGAAAGTTCACTTTTGCCCTGCTGGATTTTCGGGCCGTTTCTAAGGCGCTGTTTAGATCTTCCGTGCGCTTTTTGACTGTCAGTTCAAGTGTTTCACGGCTCTTGGATTGTTGCTCCTTTAATGCCTTTGTCGCTGTTTTTAGTTGATGTTTTTGCTGGGAACTGTAAGTTAGCATCAACGCCAGTGCGACCATAATTTCGACGTAAATCCTCGCAACAGCGAAGGTTGCAGTGTAGTAAAAGTTGAAGGTATAGCCTAGCAATAAGTATGTTGATACAAACCAGTAAATCAATAGCAGCAATAGCAGAGTGTTTTGCCACGGGCGCTTAGACTGAAGGGCTGGCGCGATCATCAATAGCCAGCTGCCGGCGTATAGGCCGGTGATTATAATTCCCCAATTACGGATGCTGGCACCATCCAGTATAAAACTGAGGCTGGCCATGGCGGGCACAGAGATGGCCGTGATCATCAAAAATATGCGCCAGCTTCGGTGGCGGTTAAGCCCCAGTAAGAAAACCGAAGTTGTTAGAAACAGTTGCTCTGTGAGTATCCATGCAGAGACTCTCAGGTTGGTAGAATAGCCTTCGAGAAAACTCAACAAGTAATTGCTGAAAAATCCATCTTTCTCCGTTTCAAAAATGAAAGCGACCAGTAACCATATACCGGTGATCATTAACTTGATGTTTAGCTGGAGTGCCAAAATCACCAGTAACATCACGATGCCGGAAAAAAGAGCGACTTGAAATATCCGGCTATTATTGATCTTTTGGGAATATGCGACCGGGTCCCAGTTTGTAACGCTGATAAAGGGAAGGCTGTCGCTGTATATTTTTAGTAACAGCTGTTGCGTTTCTCCTGCGTTGAGCTGCACCGGAATAATGGTTTTGCCATTGCTGACGGTGCGATCCTGCAGCGGGATAGTCAGCCCTGTAGTTTTCTGCCGAAGGATTTCGTTAGTGGCTGGCTTGAGCAAGAATGCATCTACCCGATTTAACCGCCATGGTTCCAGTACTAGCCAGCGGATCAATGCTTGGTCGCTGCTGTTGTATAAAGAGGTTTTTAGCCAAGTGGTTGTATGCTGGCGTGGCGCGCTTAGTGTATTTTTATCGAGCTGAATCCAGTTGCTGAAAGCCAGGGCATCATCGAGGTTTTGAGTATCACTGCCTCTGGGGATTGTGAGCATGGCGCCGGTGAGTTCACGGTTATCCGGCGTTTTGGCCAGATCTATAAGTGTACTTGGGGCGCTTTCAAATTCAGCCAGCACTGGCGACGCAATAACAAAAAATAGCGTCATAATAACGGCGGTGAATACTGCTATCCAACTGTTTTTGATCAAAAATCGTCTCTGAGATTAGTTGTATTGTTGTCGAAATTCTCTGGGCGTTAGCCCGAATCGATCTTTGAATGCGGTGGCAAAGTTGGCGCTATCGTTAAAACCAGTCTGATACGCGACGTCCTGTATGGCGAGCTGAGTTTGTTGCAGTAACGTTCTTGCTTCCTTCATACGCTCCTCCCGAAGATACTCATAGACAGTAACGCCGGCGCAAGCTTTGAATGCTGTATTGAGCTGCTTGCTGTTGGTGCCAGTCAGTTTTTCCAATTCTTTCATGGGCAGGGTCGTAGGCAGCGATTTTAGAAGGTGTGTCCGCGCGGAGTGGAACAGGATGGTATGCAGGTTGCTGGTTGGCGGCGAGGCCATCTCGGAGTTCTTTTGATTTCCGGCTGAAAGATTCCGGTTTCTCAGGTGAATAACCAGTCGCAATTTAACTTCATTAAAATCGAAGGGTTTATTGATGTAGTCAACCGCACCGGCGAGCAAGCCTCGAACTCGTTGCTCTGGTGATGTCATCGCAGAGATGAAAATAACTGGAATATCCTGTGTTCTAGGATCTTGCGTGATAACCTTGCAGGCGTCACGGCCGTTGCAGCGTGGCATCGCCGAGTCCATCAAAATGATGTCAGGTTGGTGGGCACGAGCTTGCTCGATACCGTCAAGGCCATCACCCGCATAAAATAGACGGCAATCGTATCGTTGAAGGTAAGCGGAGAGTAGCATGCGATCGGCATCTTCATCGTCAACTATCAAGATACGCCTGTACTTCAACGCCTCCATCTATTCTCTTTCACTAATTTATGGTTTTACTTGATGGCATTTTTATATGCCGAGTTATCGCCGAACTTTAACAGTACGGCGTTTTTCAAGCAAGTTGCCGACATTGCCAACTTCAGCGCTATATTATTCGCATAGGGCAACCAGAGCAGGGTGTTGTGGAGTTAATGGGGCTGCTTTTAATTCGCCGTAGTTGTTTTAGTGTGGCCTGAATGCATTTTAAAGTGACTGATAGCTTCAAGACGGCTGTTTTTAAGATCTACCATCGGTGCCGGATAGGTGATATTAGCGAGTTGTTCTGGCTTAGGCATATGGATGCTTTTGTTATCTAATGCTGATAGTTCAGGTACAAACCGGCGTATAAAGTGCCCATTAGGATCAAAGCGTTGGCTTTGTGTGACGGGGTTAAATACACGAAAATAGGGCACTGCATCGGTTCCGGTGGATGCGCTCCACTGCCAGCCACCATTATTGGCGGCGAATTCGCCATCGATTAAATGACGCATAAAAAACTGCTCGCCCCAGCGCCAGTCAATAAACAGGTTTTTACTGAGAAACATTGCACATATCATCCTTAGACGATTATGCATCCAACCAGTTTGCAGCAATTGCCGCATCGCGGCATCGATGATGGGAATCCCTGTTTGCCCATGACACCAGCGCTCAAAGTCAGCTGTGTTTTTTCGCCATGGTAATTGGTCAGTGGGCCTTTTGAAGGCTTGGTGGCGGCATATATGCGGATTTTTATCAACAATGTGCTGGTAGAAATCGCGCCAGATCAATTCATTTATCCAGCAATAAATACTTTCCTGCGCGCTAGCTGTTGCGCTTTTTAGTGCTTGATAGGCAGCGGATAGACATTGCCGAGGGGAGATTACACCTAAAGCTAAATAAGGGGAGAGTGAACTGGTTCCTTCAATTGAGGGGATGTCTCGATCAGTTTTGTAGTGCGCGACTGTGGTGGCGACAAAAGTTTTCAATACGGCTTGTGCTGCTTGTTCACCGGCTTGCCATGATATTTTCGGGTGATCGCCCAACTTAAAATCATGCTCAAGCAACGGATCTGAGTTTACCGAGCTCGCTTGCTGTTTTGCCGGTGGCAGCGATATACCAAACTGGAATTGTTGCTTCCATTGGCGGCTAAAGGGAGTAAAAACCTTATAATAATTCAGGTCTGCCTTGAGGACTTGACCGGGGGCAATAGCACAGAAATCATGGTACCAGTGGCAATTTATTGCGTTGTTCTCGAATAGTTGTTGGCATTTTTCGTCTCGTAGCTTTTCGTTAATCGCATATTGTTGGTTAGCGTAAACATCCCCGATCGATAATTGCTGGCAAAGTTGATGTAGGTGAGCAGGGAGTTGGCTGAAATGATCAACCTTGATGATTTTTAATGGGATATTCAGTTGTGACAGTTGTTGAGCTAATGCCAGCAGGTTTTGATAAATAAAATGACTTTGGATGGGTGCCATATCGTGCGCACGCCATTGCCCTGGGCAAATACAGAAGCAGGCGATCAGTTCATCACAAGCCTGCGATGCAGCGCGTAAGGCGGTGTTATCGAATACTCTCAGGTCGGAGCGAAACCACATTAATGCTCGATTATTTTGCATATGCCTCTCAATAGAGTGGGCCAGCATGGCTGGCTAAGTAATGGATAGATTAACTAATACTTACGAAGCCAGTGCGGTTTTGGATGTCTGGTTGCCAGCGTAATCGAGCCATATCTGGCGGGTTCAATTTTGCGGTCGGTCCTGCGAAGTAGGGGCTGGGGTCGTGTTATTAAGCAATCTTACTTCTTGTTGTGGGAGTGGAATCACTACATTATTTTCTTTTAGTGCAGCATATACTCGGCGATTGGCTGCATAGAGTAGGTCAAAATACTGCTGAGTTGGTAGCCAGACACGAATGCCGATATGGACAGCGTGGCTCCCAAAGCTCTCAATTCCAACTTGAGGGCGCTTGTCATCAGTCACACCCTCAAGATCAGCCAGGGCGTTTAAAATTAACCCAATAGCGTGATCGGGGTCTTCGCTATAGGCGATACCAATACTTAACTCGGCCAGTGTGTATTCAAATGAATTGTGGATGATCTCGCCGACGATGTGGCGATTGGGTATGGTTATTTGAGTCCCATCTTCATTGGTGAGTAAGGTGAAGGCCAGTTGAACCTCTTTAACTTGGCCAGAAACCCCTTGAACGTTAATGGTGTCACCAACCACAAAGGGACGTGTCAAAATGATGTTAAGGCCCGCGCCATAATTGGATAGCAGTCCTTGCACGGCTAGACCGGCGCCTAATGAGAGTGCGCCTATGGCGGCAAGAAAGGGAGTGACACTGATGCCGAGTTTGCCAAGGGCAATAATCGCGACCATGACCATAACAATGATCTTGGTGGTGGATGCGATAAAGCGGCTGAGAGTTATGTCCAGCTCTTTCTTTTGACATAAGTTAAATATGGAATTACCGACTTTTCTCGCAGCCAGTAGGCCGATTATGAAAATCAGTAGTGCGCCGAGTATCTGAAAACTGTAATTTACAAAAAACTCAACAATTAATGCGTAGATCTCTTGAGCTTGTTCCAGCTCTTTACCCAAATTTTCTTCCACGGCCTATGCCCTATAAAACGATTGTTTGTTAATTAAGCCTAATATTGCATGTTAGTGCTTTATTCTTGTGTAGTTAACTATTTTTTACTCTGACAAGGCAGGCAAAGTTATAGGCGGACGCAGGCTTTGGGGCGTTGTCAGTTGTTGCATGCTACTATTATTAAGCTGAGTCACCTCATTTAGCAGCTTGTCGAACTTATGGCTGCACTGGGGGTCTGGAAAGGCTCTATGAGGAGTAATCGGTGCTCGAGCACTGCTATAACTTTACTTGGAGCAAGTTAGACATAAGTCCACAGACTGCTAGGAGTGAATATGGATAAGAAATTTGATGTAGCACAAGCACTGCGTGTGATTGCTAAAGTGGTGAGTAAAGGGGAGAAAAAAGACGACGAATATAGCCTGCATGGTTTATGCGCCAGCGAAGACTTTGATGGCTATAGAGTCTACCTGCATGATGATTACGTTAAATTGTCAGTAGATTTTCATAATACTTACACGCTTGATTTTTCTAACCGCGCAGCATTAGAGCTATTTCTGAGCAAAATACACGATATCGATACTGCTGAGTAATCATGCCGTGACCATTGACCTCGAATTTTCAGGAGGGTGGTTAAACAAAAGCCGTGATACCACGGGGTATCACGGCTTAGCGTTCAATCTCTAGCCGTTAATGACTATTTGCTGAGGTATTTAAGCATGGTGTCTGCATCGCTAACGGTAAATGGGTCTTCAGGGCAGTTATCTATTTTGCCGGGTTCAGCAAATAGTTGTTTGATCTCGCCATCAACTACGTGCATGGAGTAGCGCCAGCTACGACTTCCAAATCCCAGGTTTTCCTTTTTCACTAACATGTTCATACCGCGGCTGAATTCACCGTTGCCATCAGGTAAGCATTTAACTTTGCTGATGCCCAGATTTTTTGCCCACTGGAACATGGAAAATGCATCATTGACACTTAGGCAGTAAACCTCATCAATGCCTTTGGCTTTCAGTTCATCATACTTGGCTTCAAAGCCGGGCAAGTGAGTACTAGAACAAGTTGGCGTAAAGGCGCCAGGTAAAGCGAAAACCACCACACTTTTGCCAGCGAAGATTTCGTTAGAGGTGAGATCTTGCCAGCGGAAGGGGTTGTCACCGCCAATGCTTTCATCTCGAACGCGAGTTTTAAAAGTGACATCAGGTACGCGATTAGTCATAGTCTTTTCCTTTTGGTTGATCGTCAATAGATTACTGGTTTGTTGCAGTAGCAACGTTTGTGGAGTTCACTATAAGGCTTGTTAGCCAATAGGTAAAATTGAATGTTGTAATTGAGTTAATAGCTAAAACTAATAAACATTGGCGGCTAGATACCAAGCTCCATACACTGATCAGCGTTGATAATAGCTGATTGTATCGTGTTTGGCTTCATTGCGCTTTCTCTCGGCTGTCGCTATATTGCTGCATTATTGAATTGTTTTATTTTTGTACAAAGGGTGGTGGTGTTGAGTCAAAAATCAGGTCTTGCTGCTGCGCCTTTTGGTGCTTTGTTAGGTTATGCGCCAGGTGGTGTTGGTGCTTACTCATCAGATTATGCTACGGCTAGTGATGAGGACTACCCTCGGCGACGCTCTTTTCGCAATCATATTGACGGTATTTACATGGGCTATAAGTGGCAGTGTGTAGAATTTGCCCGCCGCTGGATGTATCTCAATAAAGGTTATATTTTTGATGATGTTTCGATGGCCTACGAGATCTTTAATTTGCGCTCGGTGAGAGTTGTCAGCAGCAATACGTTGTTACCGTTACACGCTTTTCGTAATGGCGCTAAACAACATCCTGAGCCGGGTAGTTTACTGATCTGGGATGATGGCGGCGAGTTTGAGCGCACTGGCCATGTTGCTGTGGTCACAGAGGTCTACCCAGATAAATTGCGATTAGCAGAACAAAACGTGGGTCATCAGTTGTGGCCAGAGGGGCAATCCTACTGTCGAGAGTTGCGAGCTAAGGTAACGCCAGAAGGTGATTATTGGCTGGAATGTTCTTATGGTGATGCCACAATTTTGGGCTGGGTTATGCAAACTGATAAAGCTGAATTTGCTGAGCCGGGTGATCAAGCCGATAAGCAGTTGTTTAATTTAAAAAGTTGTCACGTTGAAGATAAAGGCCAAGCCCACAAAGCCTGGTTAAATGTTGCCAATGATGATGAAGCCGCTTACGTCGATATGATGGGGGGGCATAAACTTACCAGTGTTGCCGCGGATCAATACCGTTACTATATTTTATCCGAAACTGCTCAGAGCGAATTAGAGCGTGCTACTGATGAGCTACACGGTTTATTTATGCATGCCACTGATTATGTGTTGGAAAATGATGAGCTGTTAGCTAAATTTAATTTACCACGATCGTTGCTCGCTAAAATACGCCAGTCTTGGGATAACCGCTTAAATCAATTGATTACCAGTCGATTTGATTTTTCCATGTCGGATCAGGGTTTAAAGGTATACGAATATAACTGCGATTCAGCCTCATGTTTTATGGAGAGTGGTAAAATACAAGGTAAGTGGGGGCAACATTTCGGCGCTGATCTAGGCGAAGATGCCGGCAGGGTTTTGTTTAATGATCTGGTGCGGGCGTGGCGAAAAAGTGAAGTCAAAGGCCTTATCCATATTTTACAAGATGATGATCCGGAAGAAACCTACCATGCTTTGTTTATGCAGGATGTTATTCAGGCGGCAGGGTTGCAGAGTCAGCTTATTAGCGATTTAAAAACGCTGGTATGGGATGCGCAGGGTAATATTATTGACTCACAGGGTAAGCAAGTTAATTGGGTGTGGAAAACCTGGGCTTGGGAAACAGCGCTGGATCAAATACGGCAAGAGTGTGAGGCTGATGAAGCTTTACAGCAACTGGAGGTTGAAACCTATGAGCCAGCTTGGCAGCAAGGGAAGACTCCGCGACTGGTTGATGTTTTATTGCGTAAAAATGTCATGGTGTTTGAACCGCTTTGGACATTAATTCCCAGTAATAAAGCGATCTTGCCGGTGTTGTGGACGCTGTTTCCTAATCATCCTTTACTGCTTAATACCAGTTTTGATTTAACCCCTGAGTTACAGGCAACGGGTTATGTAGTGAAACCTATCGTCGGTCGCTGTGGCGCTAATATTCAGTTGATAGATAAAAATGATCAGCTGCTTGAGCAAACGGAGGGTGGTTTTGCGGCGCAGGATCAGATTTATCAGCAGTTGTTCCCGCTGCCTCAAGTGGATGGTTATTATGTGCAGGTCTGCACATTTACCGCGGCGGGCAGTTACGCTGGCAGCGGTTTGCGTGTTGATCCATCCATGATCGTTAGTAAAAATAGCGATTGTATGGCGCTACGTTTTGTCGCTGATAATGATTATCTTAAACTTGAAAGTGACTAGTGAGCTGGCGGCCTGCAAACGGGGTTAGGGCAGGATGTTTATTTATGCGGTGCGGAATTTACTGATCTCAAGCAGTAGGCCGTCGTTGGCTTGTTCGAGCTCGGAATTTATCGCTTGATGTTTATGTACGGTGCTGAGCGTGTGTTGGCTGTGCTCACTGATAATCAAAACATTTTTATGGATATTATTGATCACGGTGGTTTGCTCTTCGGTGGTTGAGGCGATTTGATCGTTAGTATTTAAAATCCGTTCAATGGCGTGGCTGAGTTGTTCCAGTTCGCTGATGCCACGGCTGATTTCTTCACGAGTGTTGTGCATACACTTTGCTTGTGCCTGCATGGTGGAAACAATTGCCGATACTTCGGCTTGCAGGCTACCTACAGTTTGGTTTATTTCTTCAGCGGAAGAGCTGGTGTTTTGTGAAAGCTGCCTAACCTGATCGGCAACCACTGCGAACCCTCGGCCATGTTCGCCAGCTCGGGCAGATTCGATAGCTGCATTGAGGGCGAGTAAATTAGTTTGCGAGGCGATGTTACTAATAACGGAAACCACGGAGCCGATTTGCTGCGCTTTGTGGTCGAGGGATTCCATGCTGTGGGTAATATTGCTGACGTCGTTGAATAGTTGCTGAATACGTTTCAGTGTGTCTTCAATCATATTGCGGGTTTGTTGGGCGGATTGGTTGGCAAAGTTGGCTGCTTCTGCGGCATTGCAGGCGCTACCTGCCACCATGGAAAATGATTCAGTCATCTCGGTAATGGCATCGCGGATGTGCTCGGTTTGTTCTGCTTGCTCTTTACTGGCTTGGTCGATCTCGCCATTGGCTGTACTTAAATTGGTGTTAGCTAGTTGTAGTTGACCGGATTGAGATCGGATTCTTTCAACCAGATCGAGAATATATTGCCGTACCTGGTTGCTATGGCTGATGAGCTCTTTGAGTTCTTTGCCGCGAACATTGATGTCTATTTTTTTTGAGAAATTCCCGTCGGAGAAGCTTTGCAGATAAGGGCTGAGTTTGCTGATGCTCCGAGATACGCTGCGTTGAATGAAATCGTTTAAAAATACCGTTGCTGCGGTGATAGCCAGTAGTCCGGCAATCAATAATTGTAGATGCATTAGCGCTGCCTCTTGTAGCTGGATGATCTCAAGCTGTATTTTATGCAGTGCGGTTTGAATCTGTTCGGTAAGTTCGCTATTGCGTTGGCGGGAGTTGTTGACCGCTTGCAGCTGCTCCTGTGTATGCTTTAGTTCATTGAGGTAGCGACGGTTAAGTGAGGCTAAGTCGCTGATGATGGCTTCTCTCTTTTCTGTGACGGTATCGCTACCTAGTCCTGATAAATCAAATTCATTGGCTTCAACTTCGGTAAAAACCCCCAGCGTTGGTAGCCGTTTCATCGCGGTGATTAGTTCAGTCATCGCCTCAATGTTGAGATTGATTTGTTCTGCCACTTCGTTGCTTTTGGATTGTAATAAACGAGTGCGCAGTTGGCTGCGTGCGGCGACTGTTTCCATCATTTGTGTCAATAGCGGCCAGTATTGCGTGTGGTTAAGATTGTCTGTCGCGCGAGCTTGAATAACATAGTCGCGCAAGTCTGCGATAGCATACACCGTTTCACGTTCGTTCTGTGCCAGCAGAACAAATGGGTCGCCAGACAATTTACCGGCGGCACGTAATTCCAGTTGAGTATACGTGTTAAATTGTTTGATTAGATCAAGTAGCGAGGCCTTAGAGTTGCTGGCCATTTGTTCAGTTTGCTGTTGTGACTGCTGCAGTATGTGTTCGGTTTCAGTTAATAGGTTGGCATCGCCGGTTTGTAGATAGCGGTTGACACTATTGACCAGTTGAACCTGTAGTTTGTATGAGATGGCGCCAAATTGATTGTTGAGTTGTATTGGTTTTTCAATATCTGCAATGCCATAGAAAAGCGTTGAGGCAAGTAAGGCTAATAACAGTACAAAGGCCGAGGTGCTCAGGTTGGTAATGGTTGAAAGTTTCATGCGTCATATCACTCCACTGGAAAGGCGCAACTGCAGTTTAGCGATAGGAGTTTATGAACTTAGTGTTACGTTTTGATGACGGCGGTGCGGCAGGAAAGAAGGTCTTAATTGTAATGTGGGGTCGGCTAGCCCCCGCGTTAACGGGGGGCGGTGGGTAGGTGTAGGTAAAGCTTGTCGAGATTGTTATAGCTTATAGTTTTTGCGGCTCTGGGCGTAATCGGTAATTACCTGGTCGACGACGGCTTGTTCAAAAGCTCTCAGTCCGCTGACGACCATATGTTTTTCACCGCGGCCGATTATTTCACCTGCTGACAGCAAGTTAAAGGCCAGGCAAAGGTTGCCGCGTTTACCGTCGACTTCAAGCACGGTTTTTTCCTTGTCGAACTCCAGTTCTACACTGGTGACATCCATCCGCTCAAGATCAATCAGCATGCTCTGGTACATCACCATAGGTCGCTCTGGGTTGATCATCACATTTTTTTCTTGCATCAAGGGGATCAGGATGTGAGGAAAGGTGTGACCGGAAAAAGTAACGTAACTATGGGTGAGAGCGTCGATAAACTGCTTGTTGTGACAGTGTTCGCCAAGTAGCTCAATACTTAAGTACTCTTTGCCATTGTTGCCTGCAAAGCTAAGCCGCGGGGCGGCTGCGGGCAGGGTGAGGGTGACATCTTCAGTAACCATGCCGGAAAAATTAAACCGCATATCTTTGGTGACGCCGTAGTGTTTTAGCATTATTGAAAATAATAAATCACCGGGCACGCAAAATCGTTTGGCGTCCACGTTGTGAAGTGGATTGAAATCATCGGCAACTAATTTAGCGAAATCGCTGGCTTGCTGGCGGGTGATGGTGATTTGGTTGTTATTTTCGGTGTAATACTGGTCGATCGGCATAATATTTGTGGGTGTCCTAAAAGCGAGGAGGGATTCTAACAGTGCTTGCGTGGTTTATCACGCCAATGATGGTTGATTTTGTAGTTGCTCTACCAGCCACTGCAAGGCTTGGCCGCGATTGCTGGTTTTCCATGCGATGTGGGTGGACGCGGGCTCTACCGAGCGCTCGCTGTGCAATTCTATTAGATCACCTTGTTGCAATTGTTGTGTAACCAGGTGTCGAGGTACTGAGCCTACACCAAGGCCTTGGCAGTGAGCTTGAATTTTCATTGCCATATTGGGTACATAGAGGCTGTGTTTATTGCCGCTGATTCCCCGGTTAAGACTGCGCAGGGTGGTCGAAGAATCCCGTACGATAATCGTGCGGTATTGCTGTAGGGCAGTATCAGTTAAAGGGCTTGGTTGTTGGCAGGCGGGGTGATCTGGGGCGGCAACCATCACCATGGCGATAGATTGCCATGGCAGGCTGCGAATACCCTGAAGGCTGGACGGTGCAGCCACCGCGCCAATAATTAAATCGACTCGATTGTTGATCAACGCTTCCCATGTGCCTGCTAGTACCTCCTGATGTATATCAATATTGATGCTGGGATGTCGCTGATAGAGGGGTTTAATCAGCGGAAAAAGGTAATCGTCGGGGAGTAGGTGGTCTACTGCGATGCGTAGTTGAGGCTCCCAGCCGGTGGCTACTTGTTGAGTGCTCATTGCGAGTTCATTAGCGGCGATGAGCAGCTGTCGTCCCTGTTGCAGCAGGTATTGCCCGGCGCTGGTCAGTACTGATTTTCTTCCCTGACGCTGAAACAGGGTGATGGCCAGATCTTGCTCCAGTTTTTGCATGGTATAGGAGATAGCGGAGGGAACTTTGTTCAGCGACAGGGCGGCGGCGGCAAAGCTGCCTTTGCGATCTATGGCGTCGAGGACTTCCAATGCGTCGAGGGTTAATGGATTTGTCATAGGGTATTAAAATAATGATCAAAAAAATTGAACTAACTGAATAGAAAATATCGGTTTTTAAATTTTTTAGCAAGTATATTCTTGGATGTAACAAATCAATAAATTTGACTTGTTTTGATATCGGTATAGCCGATATGTAAAGTTTTGCTGTTTTCTGTAGCGATAACAGCTGGTTGGGACCGCTGTTGCGGCTGGGTGGTGTGGTTAAGGTACCGCTAGGGTATCGAGGATTTTTGTTCGTAGTTATTGCTAAGCTAATGAGGAGAAGTGTAATGGGTTTGCTGGTGAAAGGTGAGTGGGTTGATCAGTGGTACGACACAGAGTCTTCTGGTGGTGAGTTTATTCGTCAAGATAGTGGTTTTAGGCATTGGGTTACCGCTGATGGCGCTGCGGGGATGTCGGGGGAGGGTGGATTTAAAGCAGAGTCTGGGCGCTATCATTTATATGTTTCTCTGGCCTGCCCTTGGGCGCACCGCACTTTAATCTTTAGGCATTTGAAAGGCTTGACTGAGCATATCGGTGTGTCGGTGGTTGAGCCATTGATGTTGGATAAGGGGTGGGTTTTTGCTGAGCAAGGCGATGGACTGTATGGGTTCGAATGTCTGCATCAACTTTATACTAAATCTTCTCCTGAGATGACGGGGCGGGTAACGGTGCCGATGCTTTGGGATAAGCAGCAGCAAGTGGTCGTCAGTAATGAGTCAGCGGAAATCATTCGGATGTTTAATTCAGCGTTTGATGGCATCACTGGTAATACACTGGATTTTTATCCTGAGCAGTTTCGGGGGCAAATCGATGAGCTCAATGCGATGGTTTATTCAGCGATCAATAATGGCGTGTATCGTGCTGGCTTTGCAACATCGCAGCAGGCTTATGAAAAGGCCTATACCGAATTGTTTGATGCCCTCGACGTGATTGACTGTCGTTTGGCGAAGCAGCGCTATTTATTGGGTGAGGCTATCACTGAGGCGGATTGGCGCCTGTTCACCACCTTGATTCGTTTTGATGCGGTGTACTTTGGCCACTTCAAAACGAATCGGCAGCGTATTAGCGATTACGCTTGTTTATCTCAGTACCTGCGAGATTTGTATCAGCAGCCTGGCATCGCCGAGACGGTCAATATGGCACATATTAAGCAGCATTATTATGGTAGCCATAGCACAATTAATCCCAGTGGTGTGGTACCGCTGGGGCCAGACTTGAATCTGGACTTAGCTCATCAGCGGGCGACGATGTTTTGATTTTAATGCTAGCAGTTAGTGGGTGTTTTTCGCGGTGAGCGAACAGTCTTTGGAGGAGTGAATGATGAGTAATGCACAGCGTAAGCTGACCAGAGTGGTCGATGCCCGGCCGTCATCCGATGGTGACGGTGTGAAAATCTATCGCGTTGCGGGTAGCGATATGCATACCCGGATGGACCCGTTTTTAATGCTGGATGAAATTTGTTCTGAGGACGGAGCTGATTATATCGGTGGCTTTCCCTCCCATCCGCATCGTGGCTTTGAGACGATAACGTATATGCTGGAGGGCGCCATGCGCCATCAGGATCATATGGGTAATGAGGGTGTAGTCAGTGCCGGTGATGTGCAGTGGATGACGGCGGCTCGAGGGGTTATTCATTCGGAAATGCCTGAGCAGCAAGATGGTTTGCTGCACGGCTTTCAGTTGTGGCTGAACTTGCCTGCGGCAGAAAAAATGCAAGCGGCACGCTATAGGGATTATCGTAGTAGCGAGTTTCCTTTAGTCAGTTTGCCTGAAGGGGGCTCGGCTAAAGTACTGGCGGGTGAGCTGGAGGGAGGCAAAAGTCCGGTCGCGGTAGGTACTACGTCGCCGACCTTGTTGGATATACGTTTGGCTGCTGGCGAGTGTTATCAGTACAGGGTGAATCAAGCGTATAACCTGATGCTGTATGTGTATCGTGGTGCAAGCTCTGAGCTGTTGCATCGGCAGATGGGGTTTTACACGGGGGGAGATCGTGTGACGATTCAGGCAGGAAGTGAAGGCGTGGGTATGTTGCTGTTAGCGGCGCAACCCCTGCATGAGCCGATCAAGCAGTATGGCCCGTTTGTGATGAATACCGCAGAGGAAATTGAGCAGGCGATTAGCGATTACAATCGTGGTGTGTTGGTGAGTTAGCTCGGCTGTTGTTGGTGGGCAGTTCATAGTGGCTGCCCGCCGTTATTTTTATTTGGCTGATATTGGCGAGATTTAGTGTTTGATTTTGGTTAGTTTTGCGCTAATCTGTACCCGTTGTCGCCGGTTGTTTTTCGAGCTTTTCAACTGATTTCAGGCATTTTTATAATTATCCCCTCCTTTCTTATGACTTAGTAGTCTTTAACTTAATGCTTTACTTTAAGTTTGCTTTGCAGTGCATTGATTTTCTTGGTTTTAGTATAATTAGTTAAGCTAACTTCGCAGCATATCCCCGCAAGATGCCGGTTTTTTTACCGAAATTCGCTGATGTTTCCACTTTTTTGCCTTGATCTATATGGGGCGTATCTCTATAGTTGCAAAAGTGGAAAAAAGTGTCGAAAAGTGAGTTTTTGTGTATTTTAACTCCTTAATTCAGTGTCTTGTGGGTAAATATGTATTTAGGTAGCAATGCAATCAGTATGGACGCGAAAGGGCGTCTTGCTATACCGGCGAAAGTCCGGGATATGCTGCTGTCTGCCTGTGGTGGTCGCATTGTTGTGACCGCCCATACCGAAGAGCGTTGTTTGCTCATTTATCCCGAGCAGCAGTGGGAACAATTGCTTCCACAAATCGAAAACCTCCCGAATATTAATCGCAAAGCGGCCAAGATGCAGCGTCTGTTATTGGGTTATGCCACTAGTTTGGAAATTGATGAGGCTAACGGTCGTATTCTGTTGCCGCCGACTTTGCGTGATTACGCCGGGCTAGATAAAAAGCTCATGCTGGTTGGGCAGGGTAAAAAGTTGGAGTTGTGGAGCGAAACCGAGTGGTTTAATTATCTTGATGCTACTGAAGATGATGACGAAGTCATCCCCTCAGAAGTTCTCGCGTTATCGCTGTAGGTGATGAAGATGATTGAAACCACCACTGCGTTCAGCCACGACACCGTACTGCTGAAAGAAGCCGTCGATGCGCTGATTACTGATACTGCTGGCGTCTATATAGACGGTACTTTTGGTCGTGGCGGTCATAGTCGTGAAATATTGGCGCGGCTTAGCGATCAGGGGCGTCTGATTGGTATTGATAAAGACCCGCAGGCGATAGCCGCGGGAGTGCAACTAACCAGGCAAGATAATCGTTTTACTCTGGTACAGGGTTCCTTTGCTGAGGCGGCGCGGATTGTAAAGCAGCAGTCGCTGGACACAGTAAACGGTATTTTGTTGGATCTTGGGGTTTCGTCGCCACAGCTTGATCAATCTGAGCGCGGTTTTAGTTTTATGCGTGACGGTCCGTTAGATATGCGGATGAATCCGCAAGCGGGTCAAAGCGCGGCGCAGTGGTTGGCAGAGGCTAGCGCTGCCGAAATTGCTCGGGTATTAAAAGAATACGGTGAAGAGCGCTATGCCAAGCGTTTGGCGCAGGCAGTGGTCACTGAGCGGGCTGTTGCTCCTATCGAAACCACCCTGCGTCTTGCCAAGGTGATTGCCGATGCGCATCCCGCTTGGGAGCGTGGGAAGAATCCTGCAACCAAATCATTCCAGGCAATTCGTATTTTTATTAATAACGAGCTGGGCGATTTAGAGCTATTGCTGGAGCAGTTGCTGGGGGTGTTGCCAGTTGGTGGTCGTTTGGTGGTGATTAGTTTCCATTCGCTGGAAGACCGTATGGTAAAGCGTTTTATTAAGAAACATGTACGTGGCGACGAGTTGCCAGCCAGCGTGCCAGTTACAGTAGATCAGTTAAATCGCCGATTGAAAGAAATAGGCAAAGCGGTCCGGGCTAGCGCGGCAGAAATCGATGGAAATATTAGATCACGCAGCGCCATTATGCGCGTGGCGGAGAAAATTGCCTGAGTTGAAAGCTAAGGTGTTAACTCAGTCTTTAGAGTTTGTCTGGGTTAGGGTATCAATAAAAATTGTCCAGAGTCTCTTGTTTTACTGGCTGACGATAACAATGACATGAAGTCGCGATGAAAAAACAGCTTAGCGAAAAGAAATCGATGATTGTTGTTCTGATGAGTGCCGGCGGTACTAGTCGGTTGTTGATGGTGACTTTGCTGGTTTTATTATTGCTGGTTACGTCGGCGTTAGGAGTGATTTACAGCTCTTATAAAAGTCGTCAATTATTTAGTCAGCTGCAGCAGCACAGCAGTGAAACAGTACGGTTGGAAGAGCAGTGGGGGCGGTTGTTGCTAGAGCAAAGCACCTGGGCTTCACATTCGCGCATAGAGGCTTTAGCGAAGACCGAGTTAAACATGGTGGCGCCGTCACCAGAAGCAACAATAGTGGTAGAACAATGACCCGCGTGTCAACACAAGCAGTTTCAGCCTGGCGCTTTTCATTAGTGATGTCTTTGTTGGCAGTACTAGTGTTGCTGCTGATTTGGCGCGTGTTGTCATTGCAGGTGCTGGATACTGAGCGTGGTTATGATTTTCTGCAAGATCAGGGGGATGCGCGTACTGTTCGTACAGAAATCATTCCGGCTTATCGCGGTGTTATAACCGACCGTAATGGCGAGCCGCTAGCGGTTAGCACGCCGGTGGCTTCAATTTGGATTAATCCTAAGCGTATGTCTGACGACAAGGGTCAGTGGCGCCAGTTGGCTGTGGCTGTCGGCATGAGTTATAAGCAGTTAAAGGATAAAATAAACAGTAATAAAACCAGAAGTTTTGTGTATCTGCGTCGACAGTTATCGCCGCAGGATGCAGACAAAATTGTGGCGTTGGGAATCAAGGGAGTTAATGTTCAGCGCGAGTACAAGCGTTTTTATCCTGCTGGTGAAGTTGCCGCTCACTTGGTGGGCTTTACCAATATTGATGACCGCGGACAGGAAGGTATGGAGCTGGCATATAACTCCTGGTTGCAGGGAGTATCGGGTTCTAAGCGGGTGTTAAAAGATTTGCGCGGTAATATTTTTCGCGATATTGACCAGGGAAAAGCAGCCCATTCGGGTAAAGATTTAGCCTTAAGTATCGATATGCGGTTGCAGTATTTAGCTTATCGCGAATTGAAAGCAACGATGCAGCGGGTGGGGGCTAAGTCAGGTTCGGTAGTCATGTTAGATAGCGCTACCGGAGAAGTGCTGGCGATGGTCAATCAGCCTTCATTTAATCCTAATAATCGTCGTGTGCTTAATCCTGCTAGCTTGCGCAATCGTGCTATGACCGATGTGTTTGAGCCTGGCTCGACGGTCAAACCTTTTACTGTGGTCGCCGCGCTGGAGTCGGGCAAATATACCCCGGACACGATTATTAACACCGCGCCAGGTTATATCCGTGTTGGCAAAAAAACTCTGATGGATCCGGTTAATTACGGCGAGTTAAGTGTCACGCGTATCCTCACCAAGTCTAGCCAGGTCGGCATCAGTAAAATGGCTTTGGACCTGGAGCCGCAATCAGTGCGGGAAGTATTCAGTCGGTTTGGTTTAGGTATTAGCACGGGCAGTGGTTTCCCTGGTGAAAGCGCTGGCGTATTGCCTGGAAAGGCCAGCTGGCGTCCTATTGAGCAAGTAAACTTTGCTTTTGGTTATGGTTTATCAGTAACGCCGTTACAACTTGCTCAGGCTTATTCGGTTTTTGCTAGTGGTGGTGTGTTACGGCCGGCAACGCTGCTACGTCAGAAGAAGGTTGTTGATGGTGTACAGGTCATTAGCCACGATATGGCGGAGCATTTGGTTGATATGCTGGAGACTGTGACAGAAAAAGGCGGGACTGGAACCCGTGCGCAAGTCGCTTCTTATACGGTTGCAGGTAAAACTGGAACGGTACATAAAGTGGGTAAAAATGGTTATGCGGATAGTAGTTACAGAGCGATTTTTGCCGGTGTAGCACCTGCGTCAAACCCGCGTATTGTCACTGTGGTGATGATCGATGAGCCCAACTTAGATAAATATCATGGTGGCCAGTCAGCAGCACCGGTGTTTTCTAGTGTGGTTTCAGATGCCTTGCGTATATTGGATGTGCAGCCGGATAAATCTTTACCTGCCAGTCATTTGGTAAAAACTAACTCATCAACCACGATAAGCGCGAACACAGCTCCTGCAATAAGTGTTGAAGCGGGGAGGCGCAAGTCCGCATGATGGTGGCAACGCAATTGAACTATAACAAGCTATTAGGTGAATTGATCGCGATTGACGATCAGCGTTTGGCGTCAATTGAAGTATCCGGTCTTGAATTAGATAGTCGCGCTATTATGCCGGGTGATTTGTTTCTGGCACTGCCTGGTTTTGCTGTAGATGGTCGCGACTATATTGATAAAGCTATCGCTGCGGGAGCGGCGGCGGTGTTAGTTGAAAAGGATGACAACTGGCTTGAAATTATCGAACGCAAAGGTATAGCGATTATTCCTCTGGTTGGTCTTGCTGGCCAAGTCAGCGATATTGCCGGCAAGTTTTATAATCACCCTTCACATAGCTTAGCGTTGATCGGTGTAACGGGAACAAACGGTAAAACCAGTTGCACGCAACTGATGATGCAATTACTCAGTTGTCTGGGTAAATCTTGTGGTGTGATCGGTACGTTGGGTAATGGTGTTAATGGCAAACTCAGCGAAAGTGTGAATACCACACCTGATGCCGTGGTAATTCAGCGTTTATTAGCTGAATGGCGTGATCAACAGGTTGATGTTGTGGCGATGGAGGTTTCATCACACGGTTTAGAGCAAAAAAGAGTAGCGGCGCTGCAATTTGACTTAGCGCTGTTTACTAATTTAAGTCGAGATCACCTCGATTATCACGGCAGTATGCAAGCCTATGCCGATAGCAAAATACGCTTGTTTAAACAGCCGGGATTAAAGCAGGCTGTTATTAACGCAGATGATGTTTTTGCTAATGACTTGAGCGAGGTTATCGCTGAGGGTGTTAATGTTCTGCGTTATAGCGTTAGCGGAAATTCTGTCGGAAAAACGCTTGGTAATAAAGCTGCTGAGGTGTGGGCAGAAAACATTGTTTACCATAGCCGAGGCGTTAGGGCGGATTTACATACACCGTGGGGGCAGTTTTCGATCGATAGTCCACTACTAGGTTCTTTTAACCTGAGTAACCTGTTGGCAGCGATCAGCTGCTTTGGTGCTATGGGTTTGCCGGTGGCTGATCTGGTTGCTGAAGTTGTACACCTTAAGCCTATTGATGGACGCATGGAGCAATTAAAGGTAGAGGCTGATGTGACGGTGGTTATTGATTACGCCCATACCCCCGATGCGCTGGAAAAGGCGCTGGTAGCTATGCGGCAGCATTCCCAGGGTAAGTTGTGGTGTGTGTTTGGCTGTGGCGGTGATCGTGACCAGGGTAAGCGCCCACTGATGGGGGCGGTCGTCCAGCGCCATGCTGATCATGTGGTGGTTACCAGCGATAATCCGCGTTTTGAATCGGCGGCCGATATTATCAATCAAGTGCTTGGTGGCGTTGATCGTCCAACGCTTGTTGAAGAGGATCGTGATGCTGCGATTGATTTTGTTATCGCCAATGCACAGCCCGGCGATAGCATATTAATTGCGGGGAAAGGCCATGAAAACTACCAGTTAGTCGGCAAACAACGGATTCCTTTTAGTGACAGCAAGCAGGCGCGGTTAGCGTTGCTTAAGCGTATGGCGGGGGCTGCCCTGTAATGATTGCTGCCATGACTTTATCTGATCTTTCAATTGACACGGGCGGCGAGTTATTCGGCGATGCCAGTTTTGAGCGGGTGTGCAGTGATACTCGTAGTGTTATCGCCGGCGACCTATTTGTTGCGTTACAGGGTGAACACTTTGATGGCCATCAATTTTTGTTGCAGGCTCACAATGCGGGCGCAGTGGCTGCAGTTGTCAGTAAAGAAATGGTCGCGGCGATACCACAACTAAAAGTAGCAGATACACGATTAGCACTGGGCTTAATTGCGCGAGCTAATCGTCGCCGTTTTGATAAGCCAGTCATTGCCTTGACCGGTAGCGCGGGTAAAACAACGACCAAGGAAATGATTGCTGCTATTTTGGCCGAGGCAGGCGCGGTGTTAGCGACACAAGGTAACTTAAATAATGAAATTGGTGTGCCGCAATCCTTGTTGCGGATTAATGCTGATCATCAGTTTGCGGTCATTGAAATGGGTGCTAGTCACGCTGGTGATATCGCTTACTTGGGACGTTTTGCTGAGCCTGATATCGCGTTGGTGACCAACGCCATGTCCGCTCATATCGAAGGCTTTGGCGACTTGGAAACCGTAGCCAAAACCAAAGGTGAGATTTTTGAGTCCTTGGCTCATAACGTCGACAACAAAGGCGTGGCTATTATTAATCAAGACGATCAATTTTATTTGCAATGGTATAAGCAAGCAGGCAAGGCCAAGGTTTATAGCTTTAGTAAATTAAATTCGGCGGCTGATTTTTATGCTAGTGCTATTACTGTTAATGCTCAGGCTTTAACAAGGTTTACGCTACATACACCGCAGTCAGCAATTGTTGTGAACAGTGCCTTGCTGGGGGAACATAATGTTGTCAATGCTGTTGCTGCAGCTGCGGCGGCAACGGCTGCAGGTGCTAGCATTGAACAAATAAAAAATGGTTTGGAAAAAGTTCAGCCAATGGTTGGGCGTTTAAATCCACATGTTTTTCCCGCGTTAACAGTAATTGATGATAGCTATAACGCTAGTCCCGGAGCAGTTAAGGCAGCGGTTGATGTGTTAGCCAGTTTTGCGGGGCAGCGTTGTTTGGTGCTTGGCACGATGGGGGAGCTGGGTGATCAAGCTCTACAGAGCCATTTGGAAGTGGCGCAATATGCGCGGCAACAAGGTATTGAACAGTTATTGGCAGTAGGTGAGTACGCGGCACCAATGGCGGCCAGTTTTGGCGTGGGCGCAAGAGCGTATAAAGAACAAATGACACTGTTAGATGAAATTGCCTTGGATGAAATAAAGCAGCTATGTGCTGTTGATGTAGTGCTGGTAAAAGGTTCGCGCAGTACACGAATGGAGCGTGTAGTTACAGCGCTGCTCAAAAAAAATAAGGGGAAACAGTAATGTTACTGCTGTTGGCAGATTTTTTATCGCAGTACATCAATGCTTTTCAGGTATTTAAATATCTGACTGTTCGCGGCATTTTAGGCATCCTGACAGCGTTAAGTATCTGTCTGGTTTTCGGCCCTTATATGATTCGGCGGTTGAATTATCATCAGATAGGTCAATCTATTCGTAATGACGGCCCAGAGTCACATTTAAGTAAATCAGGCACGCCAACCATGGGCGGGGCGTTGATTTTAGTGGCCATTATTTTAAGCACATTATTGTGGGCTGATTTAACAAATCCTTATATCTGGACAGTATTAATAGTGACGACTGTTTTTGGCGCGGTGGGTTGGGTTGATGATTATAGAAAAGTTATCGAGAAAAATTCCCGCGGTTTACCTGCACGCTGGAAATATTTTTGGCAATCTGCCGCGGGCTTGGGTGCGTCTATTTTTTTATATACGCAGGCTTCGACGCCAGCCGAAACTCAGCTCTTTTTCCCTTTCATCAAGCACTTCGCTTTAGATATGGGTATTTTTTACATCGTTTTAAGTTACTTCGTCATCGTCGGTGCTAGCAATGCAGTTAATTTAACCGATGGTTTAGATGGCTTGGCGATTATGCCTAGCGTCATGGTTGGTGCTGCACTGGGTCTTATTGCTTACTTGGTCGGCAATGTTACTTTTGCTAATTACTTGATTATTCCTTACATAGAAGGTGCTGGGGAGTTGGTGGTGTTTTGCACCGCTTTAGCGGGCGCCGGGCTTGGTTTTTTATGGTTTAACACCTACCCCGCACAAATTTTTATGGGTGATGTTGGCGCGCTGGCGCTGGGCGCTGCACTGGGTACAGTTGCGGTAATCGTACGGCACGAAATCGTCTTTTTTATTATGGGTGGAATTTTTGTACTGGAAACTGTATCGGTTATTTTACAGGTAGCTTCGTTTAAGTTAACGGGCAGAAGAATTTTCCGGATGGCACCGATTCACCATCATTTTGAATTGAAAGGCTGGCCAGAGCCACGCGTCATCGTGCGGTTTTGGATTATTACGGTGATGCTGGTATTGATTGGTTTGGCTACATTAAAACTTCGTTAAACGATTGAGAAGAGTGAAAGCGTGCAATTAATAGCGACAGATAACAGGCAAGTTATAGTGGGGCTCGGTTTGACCGGGCTTTCCTGTGCCCGTTATTTGGCGAGTAAAAAGCAGGTTTTTTCGGTGGTTGATAGCAGAGACAACCCACCTGGCTTGGCAGAATTTAAAGCGGAATTTCCCGCTGTGCAGCTAAGCCTAGGTGTTATTTCTGATGAGGCTTTAGCGGGAGCTGCACAATTGATCGTCAGCCCGGGTGTCGCCCTTGATGAGCCGGCGATTGCCAAAGCGATGGCAGCGGGGGTGCCCGTGTGTGGGGATATCGATTTATTCTGTGCCGAGGTGACAGCACCGATTATTGGTATTACCGGTGCTAATGGTAAATCAACTGTGACGACGCTGTTAGGTGAAATGGCCGCACGAGCTGGCAAGCGTGTTGCAGTTGGCGGCAATATCGGCACGCCGGTACTGGATTTGCTAAAAGAAACTACTCCCGATTTATATATATTAGAGCTCTCTAGCTTTCAATTGGAGCGGGCGGGTAATTTAAATCTAGATGTGGTGACAGTGCTTAATATCAGTGCCGACCACATGGATCGATATCCTAACTTGTTGGCTTACCATCAAGCCAAGCACAGAATTTTCCGTGGCTGTAATAAGGTTGTCGTCAACCGCGCTGACCCATTGACGCGTCCTCTGTTAGCGGAAGGTGTTAGCGTTGTCACTTTCGGTTTAGATCGGCCCGGCTTCAATGATTTTGGTTTGTTGGTTGAAGCGGGGGTTGAGTATCTTGCTTACCGTTTTGACGTACTACTACCGGTCAGCCAGCTAAAAATCGTTGGTCGACACAATATTGAAAATGCACTGGCAGCACTAGCCTTAGGGCATTCAGCCGGTTTGGAAATGGCGCCGATGCTTGAAGCGCTGCAAGCGTTTAGTGGTTTATCACATCGCTGCCAGTTTGTCGGTGAGTTAAATGGGGTGAGATTTTATAACGACTCCAAAGGTACCAATGTTGGTGCGGCTATTGCTGCTATTCACGGTTTGGTTGATGGTGCCAATAAGATAGTTTTGATTGCTGGTGGTGTTGCCAAGGGAGCAGATTTTTCTCCTCTGTTGGACGTGTTGCGTAAGCATGTGAGATCGGTGGTATTGATTGGTGAGTCAGCACAACAATTAGCACAATTATGTGGCTCTGATGTGGTCACCGTGCGCGCGAATACAATGCAGCAGGCGGTTGAGATGGCGGCGGCACAGAGTGTAACGGGTGATGTAGTACTGTTATCCCCTGCCTGTGCCAGTTTTGATATGTTTGAGAATTATCAGCACCGTGGTGAAAGTTTCTGCCAGGCGGCAACCGCTCTAATCAATAGAGGGGTTGCCTAATGGGTGCGGTAACGAGGAAGAAACCAGCCGCTCTAATGTCGATGCCGCTTCGTCACTTTGATCAAGTATTGGTCGGCTGTGGCTTGGCTTTGATTGTCATTGGTTTTATCGCGATGAGTTCGGCTTCTATCGAGTTCGCAGCAGAAAAGTACGGTAGCCCCTTTTTTCATGTGCTGCGTTATCTATTTCACTTAAGCCTGGCTCTGGTTGGGTGTTTGGTGGTGTACCGCATCCCCATGAGCTTTTGGCAGCGCACGGATTGGTTTTGGTTGTTGGTCGGTTTAGGTTTGTTATTGCTTGTATTGATACCAGGAGTCGGGCGCGAGGTTAATGGTAGTCGTCGTTGGTTATCTCTAGGACCGCTAACGCTACAATCTTCAGAATTAGCAAAAGTGTGTGTGATTATTTATTTAGCGGGATACCTGGTGCGGCGTCAAGGCGAAGTAAGAGAGCAGTGGAGGGGGTTTGTTAAGCCCATGGCAGTGTTGTTTTTAGTAACATTGCTATTAATGCTGGAGCCAGATTTTGGTGCCACAGTGGTAACCCTTGGTACGGCCTTTGGGATGATATTTTTGGCAGGGGTTCGCCTGTGGCAGTTTTGTTTGGTGATTTTGGCGGCACTGGCGGCACTGGTTATTTTGGTGGTTAGTGAGCCTTATCGCATGCAGCGTTTAACGGCCTTTACTGATCCTTGGGCCGACCAGTTTAATTCAGGTTACCAACTTACGCAGTCGCTGATCGCCTTTGGCCGTGGTGAATGGTTTGGTGTCGGTTTGGGTAATAGCATTCAGAAATTGTTTTATTTACCTGAGTCTCATACTGATTTCGTGTTTGCTATTTATGCTGAGGAATTTGGTTTTGTGGGTGCGATGGTGTTGATTGGTTTGTTTGCACTGTTAGTGGTTCGTATTTTACAAGCAGGTCGCACTGCCGAAAAACTTGGTCAGTTATTTGGTGCTTATATTGCTTATGGTATCGCCTTGATGCTGAGTGGGCAGGTATTTATCAATATCGGTGTTAATACAGGCTTATTACCCACTAAGGGGCTGACTTTACCTTTCCTGAGTTATGGCGGCAGTAGTTTAATTGTCTGCTGTGCATTATTAGCGGTGGTGTTGCGGATCAATGCTGAGTCCTACGAGTTGCTACACGGTACAAAAAATAGCCCAGCAAAAACTGCGAAGAAAAAGACAGCTAAGCGCGAAACATCAGCTCTCGAAGAGTTGGGTGCTATGAGCGGGGGGCGGGGTCAATGACGGATTCTTCATCCCGCACGGTATTAATTATGGCTGGTGGTACAGGTGGCCATGTATTTCCTGCTTTAGCAGCTGCCGAGTGTTTGCGTGCTCAAGGTATTAATGTGGAGTGGCTGGGAACTCGTCAAGGCATCGAGTCTCATTTAGTGCCTGCGGCGAATATACCTCTGCACATGATTAAGGTGTCGGGTTTACGTGGAAAGAATGTGGTGACTATTGTCAGCTCCCTGTTCCAATTATTCGGCGCGGTATACGCATCGATAAAGTTAATCGCTACGCTAAAGCCTGTTTGTATTTTAGGCATGGGAGGGTTTGTTTCTGGCCCTGGTGGTTTGGCGGCTTGGTTAAGCCGTCGGCCATTGGTGATCCATGAGCAAAATGCAGTAGCTGGCACAACCAATCGCTTATTGGCGAAGTTGGCCGATAAAATATTATTAGGTTATCCGATTGAATTAGGTAATAGGAAATCCCGTTATATTGGCAATCCGGTTAGAGCTGCGATTGCGCAGCTAGCGAGTCCAGAGCAACGCCTCGGTCATCGTTCAGGTGCTCTGCATTTATTGGTGCTGGGTGGCAGTCTTGGATCCAAACCGATTAATGACGTTGTACCCTATGGCGTCTGTGCTATGAGTGCAGAGCAGCGTCCAGAGATTTGGCATCAAACTGGTAAAGCACATGATGAAATCGTGAATGAAACCTATCAGCAACTGGGGCTTAAGGCCCGAGTTGATGCGTTTATTGACGACATGGCTGCAGCCTATGAATGGGCCGATGTGGTGTTATGCCGAGCAGGCGCTTTGACCGTGGCAGAATTGACTGCTGCCGGGGTGGCTTCGGTGTTGGTACCGCTACCTCATGCTATCGATGATCATCAAACCGAGAATGCACGTTGGCTGGTTGAAAACAATGCTGGCCTTATGCTGCCTCAGCAATTATTAACACCGGCGGCGCTCTCTGCACAGCTGAGTGAATTGGCGAGCGATCGTCAGTATTTATTAACAATGTCGATCGCGGCAAGAGCCCTTGCTAAAGTTGATGCGGCCGAACAAGTTGCCGCAACATGCATGGAGGTGGCTTGTGGTGAGTCGTAATCTGGAGCCGGTTTCGGCATTTATTGTGCCTGAAATGCGCAGAATTAAAAAAATACACTTTGTTGGTATCGGTGGTGCGGGTATGTGCGGCATTGCAGAAGTGTTATTAAATATGGGTTACGCCATCTCTGGCTCCGATATGCAAGCATCTAAAGTTACGCTACGGCTGAAAGATATGGGTGCCACGGTGTTTATCGGTCATGCTGAAAGTCATATTACCGGGGTTGATGTGGTTGTTAGCTCAACTGCGGTAAAAAGTGATAATCCCGAAATTACTGCTGCGCAGGCATTCCGTATCCCCATTGTTCCAAGAGCTGAAATGTTAGCTGAGTTGATGCGTTATCGTCACGGTATTGCGGTAGCAGGCACCCATGGTAAAACCACGACGACTAGTTTAATTGCCTCTGTTTTTGCCGAGGCTGGTTTAGACCCAACTTTTGTGATTGGAGGTTTGTTAAATAGTGCGGGTACAAATGCGCGATTAGGTGAGAGCCGTTTTTTGGTAGCTGAAGCGGATGAAAGTGATGCTTCTTTTTTACATCTGCAGCCAATGGTTTCAGTGGTTACTAATATAGAAGCCGATCATATGGCGACTTATGGTGGTGACTTTGGACGATTAAAGAAAACCTTCGTTGAGTTTTTACACAACCTGCCATTTTATGGTATGGCGGTGATGTGTATCGATGACGATGTAATTCGTGAACTAATACCGGCTATAGGCCGTGCTATTTTGACTTACGGCTTTAGTGAAGACGCTGATTTTTCTATTAAAAATATAAACAAAGCCAGTCTGAGTACATCCTTTACGGTGGTGCGTCCCAGTGGCATGGCGCCGATTGACGTTACCATCAATATGCCGGGCGATCACAATGTACTGAATGCAACAGCCGCGATTGCGGTGGCAAGTGATGAGGGTATTGATGACGCTGCTATTCAGCGTGGCTTGAAAAAATTTGAAGGCGTTGGTCGCCGTTTTCAAGTGCATGGAGATTATGAGATTGAAGGCGGTAGCGTATTACTTGTGGATGATTATGGCCATCATCCTACAGAGGTTGCTGCAACTATTTCTGCAGCCAGGCAAGCTTGGCCAGAGCGCCGCTTATTGATGGTTTATCAGCCTCATCGTTACAGCAGGACTAAAGATCTCTATGAGGATTTTGTCCGTGTTCTATCTACAGTCGATAGCCTGTTATTGCTGGAGGTTTATTCGGCAGGAGAGGAGCCAATTACGGGGGCGGATGGTCGTAGCTTAAGTCGTAGTATCCGAAACCGCGGCCAAGTGGATCCGATTTTTGTTGAAGATATAGCAACCATAGCGGATGTATTAAAAGATGTAATGCGGCCAGGTGATGTTGTGTTGACTCAAGGTGCCGGTAATGTTGGTGGTATTGCCGCCACTTTGGCAGCGGGAAAATTAGCATGAGCGCTAAGGCAGTAATAAAAGCAATATTGATAGCAAGCAAGGTAAAAGGTTGATGAGTACTGTGGTGAATACAAACCGGCAATGGCTGGGGCAGTTAAATACGCCAGTGGCGGTGCTGCTAGGTGGCTGTTCGGCGGAGAGAGAGATTTCACTGCAAAGTGGTGGGGCCGTGGTTAAAGCATTGCAGGCCCAGAATATCGATGCGGTAGCTATTGATACAGCAGATAGAGGTTGGTTGGATCAATTGCGAAATAATTATCAGCACTGCTTTATCGCCTTGCACGGCGGTGACGGTGAGGATGGGACGATGCAGGGAACCTTGAAGCAGCTTGGTGTTTCTTATACTGGCAGTGGAGTAATGGCATCAGCCCTGGCCATGGATAAAGTGCGCTGCAAATATATTTGGCAGGGAATGAAACTGCCATCGCCGCAGTTTGCAGAGCTTAGTGTTGATAGCGACTGGGCTGGAATTATTCAGCGGTGGGGCAAGGTTATTGTCAAGCCTGCACGGGAAGGTTCAAGTATTGGTATGTCTATAGCTACCAGTGCCGCACAGTTACAACAGGCTTATGAACTCGCCAGTCAATATCAATGTGCTGTGATGGTGGAGCAGTGGATACAAGGTGCCGAATTTACAGTCGCTATATTAGGTGCCGAGGCTTTACCAGTTATTCGGTTGGAAACAGATCATGGTTTTTATGATTTTGATGCTAAATATATTGCTGATGACACGCGTTATATATGCCCCTGTGGCTTGGATGAGGAAAAAGAACAAGAATTAAAAACCCTCGCCTTGGCAGCTTTTCATAGCTTGGGTTGTAGTGGTTGGGGGCGAGTTGATTTTATGCAGGATGAGCAAGGCAAGCTCTACTTGTTGGAAGTAAATACAGTGCCGGGCATGACCAGCCACAGTTTAGTGCCGATGGCGGCGAAAGCTGCAGGTGTGAGCTTTGATCAGTTGGTCGTGGAGATTTTACGGTTGAGTCTTAATACTGCTGCGGCAGGCTGTTAACTAAAACGAGTGATAGCGAATAAGCTAATGGCATTATTTAAAGCAAGCAAAAAAATTAATCAAACGCGAGGGGCTAGTCGGCAGCAACCTAAGCCCTCGCGCAGCGTTAATTGGGGTGGTTTGATCCCCGTTTGTTTGGTGTTGTTGTTGATCATGGTGTGTACAGGGATTTATCAGGTGACGAGTCAGGTTTTGTCACAGCCAGTGAGCCGCGTAGTTGTAAAGGGCGATTTTAAGCGGGTAGGAAAACAAGTTGTAGAACGAGATGTCGAAGCTTTTCTCGATGCCGGTTTTGTCATGCTTAACTTGGCAGCGGTACGAGAAAAACTGATTCAGCAGCCATGGATTTTTGATGTATCAATAGAACGTAATTGGCCTGATGAGATTATTATTACGGTAGTAGAGCAAACGCCAATTGCCCAATGGGGTATGAATAGTTATCTCAATAATAGAGGTGAATTATTTAAGCCGGAGACTGGTTTTGCAGAGATTGATGGGTTGCCACAATTGTATGGACCTAAACGCAATGCGGTACAGGTTATGACACATTTCAGAGAGTTTTCTGCAATGTTAGCGCCAAGAGGTATGGCCTTAAAACAGCTCGGCTTGGATGGTCGTGGTAACTGGTCGTTGTTGCTGAGCAATGAAGTAGAAGTGGTTTTAGGTCATACCGAAGTAGCAGAAAAACTAACGCGGTTGATCTCGGTTTATGACTTGGGGTTGGCGGCAGATTTTGCCAGCATCAAAACTATAGATATGCGTTACGGCAATGGCTTTTCGGTAGCGTGGCGGCAGCAGAAGTCTTAATAAATTGCGGCATAGAGGCATATTTAAATGCAATTAACAAAGCAAGTTAAACGGGGGATGTTCACAGATGGGCAGCGCAGCAGACAATAAAATGATTGTCGGTCTTGATATTGGTACCTCGAAAGTTGTGGCTATCGTAGGCGCAATTACTCCGGAAGGCGGCTTGGAAATCGTCGGCATTGGTTCGCATCCATCACGGGGATTGAAGAAAGGCGTGGTGGTGAATATTGAATCCACTGTGCAATCGATCCAACGTGCGATTGAAGAGGCCGAGCTAATGGCTGGTTGCCAGATTCATTCGGTGTATGCGGGAATTGCAGGCAGCCATATTCGTAGTTTGAACTCTCACGGTATCGTGGCGATACGAGATCGGGAGGTTTACGCGTTAGATTTAGAACGGGTGATAGATGCCGCACAAGCGGTTGCGATACCCGCGGACCAAAAAGTGCTGCATATATTGCCGCAAGAATATGTCATCGATACTCAAGAGGGTATTAAAGAGCCTTTGGGAATGTCTGGTGTGCGACTGGAGGCAAAGGTACACCTGGTGACTTGTGCGGTAAACGCAGCGCAAAATATTGAGAAATGTATTCGGCGCTGCGGGCTGGAAGTGGAAGATATTATCCTAGAGCAGCTGGCATCCAGTTATGCAGTGCTTACTGACGATGAGCGTGAGTTGGGTGTTTGTATTGTGGATATTGGTGGTGGTACTACCGATATTGCTATCTTTACCGAAGGGGCAATTCGTCATACGGGGGTTATCCCTATTGCTGGGGATCAGGTGACAAACGATATTGCTATGGCGCTGAGAACACCGACCCAGCATGCAGAAGAAATCAAAATAAAATATGCCTGTGCCTTAACCCAGTTAGCCGGTGCTGATGAAACTATAAAAGTACCCAGCGTGGGTGATAGGCCACCACGAGATTTATCTCGACAGGCTTTGGCTGAGGTGGTCGAGCCAAGGTACGACGAGCTGTTTACTTTGGTGCAGGCAGAGTTACGTCGTAGCGGTTATGAAGACATGATTGCTGCGGGTATTGTATTAACAGGTGGTACTGCAAAGATGGAAGGCGTGGTAGAGCTGGCGGAAGAGATTTTTCATACGCCAGTTCGTATAGGTACGCCACAAAATATTGCCGGGTTGACGGACATAGTTCGTAATCCGATTTACTCCACTGGTGTAGGGCTGTTGTTATATGGTTTAAAACAACACCGTGGTGCGGTTGTTAAAGGCTCCAAGTCGCAGCAGCCGACGAGTGCTTTTAGACGTGCAAAAGAATGGATCCAAAATAATTTTTAATCGATTTTTAATTTTAAATGTGAAACCGCTGGCGTCAATAATATTGACAAAAGCAATGAAACCCAAAGGGAGAGACCTATGTTTGAGCTAGTTGATAACGTGCCAAAAAATGCAGTAATCAAAGTTGTCGGTGTTGGCGGCGGCGGCGGTAATGCGGTTAAGCACATGATCGCCAGCAATGTAGATGGCGTAGATTTTATTTGTGCCAATACGGATGCGCAGGCTTTGACCGATATTCATTCAATTACAGTGCTGCAACTTGGCAACACAATTACTAAAGGTTTAGGTGCTGGTGCTAATCCTGAAGTAGGTCGCCAATCAGCGATGGAAGATCGTGACCGTATCGCCGAGGCTTTACAAGGTGCTGATATGGTATTTATTACCGCAGGCATGGGTGGCGGCACTGGAACGGGTGCGGCACCTGTTGTGGCGGAAGTGGCTAAAGAAATGGGAATTTTGACGGTTGCAGTAGTTACCAAGCCATTTCCCTTTGAAGGAAAAAAGCGGATGTTGATTGCCGAGGACGGCATTAAAGAGCTACAGCTGCATGTTGACTCGTTGATTACTATCCCTAACGAGAAATTATTGAACGTTTTAGGTAAAGGCGCGTCTTTATTAGAAGCGTTCAAAACTGCCAATGATGTTTTATTAGGTGCGGTGCAGGGAATAGCCGATTTGATTATCCGTCCAGGCATGATCAACGTCGATTTTGCAGATGTGCGTACAGTGATGTCTGAAATGGGTATGGCGATGATGGGTACTGGTCGTGCTCGCGGTGAGAACCGTGCTCGTGAAGCGGCAGAAGCTGCCATCCGTAGTCCACTGTTGGATGATATCAACTTGCAGGGTGCTCGCGGTATTTTGGTTAATATTACCGCTGGTCTGGATCTAACCCTGGGTGAGTTTGCTGAAGTGGGTGACACCGTCGAAGAGTTTGCTTCTGATAACGCCACAGTTGTTGTGGGTACCGTTATTGATCCTGACATGGCCGATGAGCTGCGGGTTACTGTTGTAGCCACTGGTTTGGGTGGGGAAGTCATCGAGGTTCCGCTGAAAGTTGTTGAAAATAAAGTGGCAGACGTTAATAACCCAGACTACAGAAACCTTGATCGACCTACAGTAATGCGTAATAACGCGCAGTCTGCGGCGAGTCGTTCGACAGCGGCAACCTTGGCAACCGCTGGTGATAAAGATATGGAATATTTAGATATTCCAGCATTTTTACGTCGTCAGGCAGATTAAAGCGATATTTTATGCGCGCTTTATGGGAGTTTTATTGGATTTTTTGACTCTGCGTAATGGATTTAGAGGTTTGGTGATATAAGGGTTCTCTGTTAGTATTCGCACTTCAGATCTAGGACCCTTTTGTACTTACTCTAAATGAGATATGCCGCAAGAGCAGTTATACGTTGCTGCTATGCTTTTTGTGGTGATAGCTTGGCCGTTAACGTTATACGGGGAAGGCACGAGCAGGGCTAGCCATTAACGCTCGGCTTACAATTTACAGGGTGTTAATTGAACAAGACAACTATGAAGAATAGCAATGATTAAACAACGTACACTACGCAACGCGATCCGTGCCACTGGAGTGGGGCTTCATTCAGGTGAAAAAGTCTATCTGACTTTGTTGCCGGCGCCAGTGGATAACGGGATTGTTTTCCGTCGTACTGACCTTGATCCGATGGTTGAAATTCCTGCGCGGGCAGAAAATGTGGGTGATACCACGCTGTCTACAACCTTAATGAAGGGGGATGTGCGGGTTTCTACAGTGGAGCATCTGCTGTCAGCAATGGCGGGATTGGGCATCGATAATGCTTTTGTTGAGCTTAGCGCTGCCGAAGTACCCATCATGGACGGAAGTGCTGGTCCCTTTGTGTTTTTGATCCAGTCGGCGGGTATTGCCGAGCAGGATAAGGCCAAGCAGTTTATTCGTATCAAGCGCCCGGTCACTGTGACTAGCGGTGATAAAGTCGCAAGCTTTCTACCCTTTGATGGTTTTAAGGTTTCCTTTACCATTGATTTTGATCACCCAGTATTTCGTGATCGCACCGGTGAAGCGGCTTTGGACTTCTCCAGTACGTCATTTGTTAAAGAGGTTAGTCGCGCGAGAACCTTTGGTTTTATGCATGAGTTTGAGTATCTGCGATCTCAGGGCTTGGCTCAGGGTGGTAGTGTGCATAATGCGATAGTCGTCGACGAATACAGGATCCTTAACGAAGATGGCCTGCGCTATGAAGATGAATTTGTTAAACATAAAGTATTAGATGCTATCGGCGATCTTTATTTATTGGGTAATAGTTTAATTGGCGAATTTAAGGCACATAAATCAGGCCATGCGCTGAACAATGCTTCTCTGCGTGCGCTGATTGCCGATACTGAGGCTTGGGAGGTCGTTACCTTTGAAGATAAGGCGAAAGCGCCAATTTCCTATATGTCACCGGTTGCTTTAGCGTAAAGCAGTCATGTAGAGGTGGTTTTTTTGTTCAAAAAATGAACTGCCTCACCAAGTGATGTGGCTTATTATTGGTAATAGCTTGATTTATATGCCATATTTGACAGTTGTATAAATCAGAATTAGTTATCTATCTAAGATCAGCTGAAACCTTTTATGAAAGTCATCATCATTAGTGGTAAGCACGGCCAATCGAGATCGTTATCTCTGGGCGTGTGGACCCGTACATTATTATCTTTGTGCCTGCTGGGAGCCCCTCTCGGGGTCGGCGCTATTATTGGCTATTCAGTTAATAATAGCGAAGGTGAAATACTTGATTCTCAAGCTCTTTCAGCGATAAAACAACAGGCATTCAAGCAGCAGCAGCGAGTTACCGAAGCTAAAGAGCATACTGATCAGCACATGCAGGCATTGACTCTGCGTTTAGCTGAGCTACAGGCGCGTTTAGTGCGCTTAGATGCTTTGGGTGAGCGAATGACTACGGTGGCCAAGCTTGATCAAGGCGAATTCGACTTTAGTCAGTTACCGGCACTTGGTGGTCCTGAAGCAACCGAGGCTGAGAGTGTTTACACTAACCCTAGTTTTGTTGGTGCTATCGATGAGCTGGTTGAGCGCGTTGATAATCGCGAGCAGCAGTTAGGTGTACTGGAAACATTATTGGCTAATCGAAAGATTGAAGATGAAGTTTTTCTGACCGGTAGGCCGATTAAAAAAGGCTGGATGTCTTCTCGTTTCGGCACTCGTACCGACCCTTTTAATGGCCGTTTAGCTATGCATAAAGGGGTCGATTTTGCCGGAAAGTTGGGCTCCGATATCATCGCCGTGGCTTCTGGGGTTGTGACTTGGGCAGGTGAACGCTACGGTTATGGCCAGATGGTTGAAATCAATCACGGCGGCGGGTATATGACCCGTTATGCCCATAATCTTGAAAACAAGGTGGTGGTTGGCGATATCGTTAAAAAAGGTCAGGTTATTTCTTTGATGGGTACTAGTGGTCGCTCCACTGGTCCGCATGTTCATTTTGAGGTTTACAAGCATGGTCGACCTGTTGACCCTGCCAGTTATATTCATCGCGCCAGTCGGTGAACCCCCCTAGTTCTAAGCCTTGTTCTCGGTGATTTGTAGTCACCCACCAATCATCTTTGTTCAACAATAACATCCAAGACAGTAGTTACTAATTATGTTGGGAAATATCGCTAAGAAAATTTTCGGTAGTAAAAATGACCGTGAAATTAAACGTATGGGCAAAATTGTCCAGACTATCAATGATTTTGAAGACGCTATTGCTGCTCTGAGCGATGAAGACTTACGCGCTAAAACGAGCGAATTCAAATCTCGTCTAGGGCAGGGCGAGAGTCTTGATCAGCTCTTGCCAGAAGCCTTTGCTGTGGTTAGGGAGGCCGGCAAAAGAACCCTGGGTTTACGTCACTTTGATGTGCAGATGATGGGTGGTATCACCCTGCATCAGGGGCGGATTGCTGAGATGCGCACTGGTGAAGGTAAAACTTTAGTGGCAACTCTGCCGGTGTATTTGAATGCATTGAGTGGTAAGGGTGCTTTTGTTGTAACGGTGAATGATTATTTAGCGCAACGTGATGCTAACTGGATGAGGCCTGTTTATGAGTTTTTGGGGCTTAGTGTGGGTGTTGTGCTTTCTGGGCAAGACTCCGCGACTAAGCGCCACGCTTATGCGTGTGATGTTACCTACGGCACTAATAACGAATTTGGTTTTGATTATCTGCGCGATAATATGGCGTTCACGCTTGAAGAGCGGTTCCAGCGCGAACTAAATTTTGCCATTGTGGATGAGGTCGATTCTATTTTAATTGATGAGGCTAGGACGCCACTGATTATTTCTGGGCCAGCAGAAGACAGCTCTGAAATGTATCGCCGTATCAATGCGATGGTTTCGAAATTACAGCTACAAACAGAGGATAATGAAGGTCATTTTACTATTGATGAAAAAGCCAGACAAATTGAATTGACCGAACAGGGGCATCTGTATGTAGAGGAGCTGTTGGCCGAGGCAGGCATGTTGAATGAAGGTGAAAGCTTATATTCGGCGTCTAATTTGTCGATGCTGCAGCATTTCTATTCGGGTTTGCGCGCGCACAAGCTATTCCATAAAGATGTGGAGTACATTATTCAGGATAACCAAGTCGTATTGATTGATGAGCATACCGGTCGCACTATGCCCGGTCGCCGTTTATCGGAGGGTTTGCACCAGGCGATTGAGGCTAAAGAGGGTGTGACTATTCAGGCCGAGAGTCAGACTCTTGCTTCTACCACCTTCCAAAATTATTTCCGTCTATTTAATAAATTATCAGGTATGACTGGTACTGCTGATACTGAGGCTTTTGAGTTTCGTCAAATCTACGGTTTGGATGTGGTGGTTATGCCCACCAACGTACCGTTGCGTAGAAAAGATTTAAATGACTTGGTGTACTTAACTAAGGATGAAAAATACGATGCCATTGTTGTTGATGTAAATCACATCACGGCTAAAGGCGCCCCAGTTTTGGTAGGGACAGCTTCAATTGAAACTTCAGAGGAACTATCCAAGCGCTTTAAAAAAGCCAAGATTGAGCATAAAGTGCTCAACGCCAAGTTTCATGCCAATGAGGCGGAAATTGTAGCGCAAGCAGGCCGGCCAGGTGTGGTGACGATTGCTACTAATATGGCTGGCCGAGGCACAGACATTGTTTTGGGTGGTAATGTCGATGTTGAAATTGCCGCGCTGGATAACCCGGATGAAGCTCAAATCAAAGCGCTGCGTGAAGCGTGGAAGCAACGCCATGATGCAGTGTTGGCATCAGGCGGCTTGCATATTATTGGTACAGAGCGACATGAATCTCGCCGTATAGATAATCAGCTGCGTGGCCGTGCTGGCCGCCAGGGTGATGAGGGTATGACGCGTTTTTATCTGTCCATGGAAGATAACTTAATGCGTATTTTTGCTTCTGAGCGCATTCGCAACTTTATGAAAGCCTTGGGTATGGAGAAGGGTGAGGCGATTGAGCACAAGATGGTCTCCAACTCGATTGAGAAGGCGCAGCGCAAAGTTGAAGGTCGCAACTTCGATATTCGCAAACAGTTATTGGAATACGATGATGTTGCCAACGATCAGCGCCAGGTTGTTTATCAGCAGCGACGTGATTTGCTTGAATCCGAGGATATTAAAGACACGATAGATGATATCCGTGTAGATGTTATTAGCTCGGTGATTAATGAGCATATTCCACCGCAGAGTTTGGAGGAGCAGTGGGATATCGCCGGTTTAGAATCTCGTTTAGCGTCAGAGTTTGCTGCTGATCTGCCAATCCAAGAATGGCTGGATCAGGATGAAAATTTACACGAAGAGTTGCTGAAGGCAAAAATTATTGCCGAGTTAACGGCAGTCTATGAAGCCAAGGCCGAAGAAGTTGGCCCTGATATTCGTAAACTTGAAAAGCATATTATGCTACAAGTATTGGATAACCTCTGGAAAGAACACCTTGCTACCATGGACCACCTGCGTCAGGGTATTCATTTACGTGCCTATGCTCAGAAAAATCCGAAACAGGAATATAAGCGTGAAGCGTTCAATTTGTTTCAGTCCATGCTGGATAGTTTGAAACATGATGTGGTGCGGTTTTTGTCAAATGTGCGGGTTCAGCGTGAAGACGAGCTTGAGCTATTAGAACAGCAGCGTCGTGAGGCGCAAGCCAACAAGCCAATGGAGTTTAAACATGCTGATGCTTCGGTGATGGATGAGGCTGATGATTCAGCGGAAGTTTCTGAGCAGTCAGCAGAGCCCTTTGTGCGTGAAGGCAGAAAAGTGGGGCGCAATGAAGATTGTCCTTGCGGTTCGGGGAAAAAGTTTAAACAATGCCACGGTAAGCTATCTTGAATAGATAAGGTGGTCAGTGTCGGCTCCAAGGCAGATACAAAGGTATACCTTGTTACTCACTAAAACATACAGAAGAGATGTAAAATGGCAGTAGGTGAAGGCAAGCTTCCGACGTTAAATCCGATCAATGGTTTTCGTTTGGGCACCGCTTCGGCAGGGATTAAAAAAGTTGGTCGTGTCGATTTGGTTGTGATGGAAATATGCGAAGGGGCTTCGGTAGCAGGGGTGTTTACTAAGAACGCGTTCTGTGCAGCGCCCGTTCAAATAGCCAAACGGCATCTTGGTCAGCATCCACCGCGCTATTTTATGGTTAACACCGGTAATGCCAATGCTGGTACTGGCGAGTCAGGTTTGGCAAACTGTATCACCAGTTGTAAGGCTTTAGCGACACTGCAGAAAATAACACCGGAAGCGATCATACCGTTTTCTACTGGGGTTATTGGCGAGCCATTGCCGGTAGAAAAAATTTACGCAGCTTTACCCACAGCGATTGGCGCATTGAGCGATGATAACTGGGCAATTGCAGCAACAGGTATTATGACTACAGATACGCGCCCGAAAGGAGCGTCGCTACAGTTTGAATATCAGGGCGAAACCATTAGCGTGACAGGGATCGCCAAAGGGGCTGGGATGATTAAGCCTAATATGGCCACTATGCTGGGCTATGTTGCGACCGATGCAGCTATTGATCAGTCTCTGCTTGAGAATATGATTCAAACGGCAGTTAACCAATCCTTTAATCGAATCACCATTGATGGCGATACCTCGACTAACGATGCCTGTATGTTAGTGGCTACCGCTAAAACAACTTTAGCCAAAGTCACTGCCACCGATGATCCGCTGTATGTACTTTTACTCGATGCTATTTGTACTGTTTTTATTGAGTTGGCGCAGGGTTTAGTACGTGATGGCGAGGGTGCGAATAAATTTGTCAGTGTAGTGGTTAATGGTGGTGTAGCAGAGGATGAGTGCCTCAAAGTGGCTTACACTGTGGCAGAGTCGCCTTTAGTGAAGACGGCGTTATTTGCCAGCGACCCGAACTGGGGGCGTTTGCTGGCCGCTATTGGCAGAGCAGGCTTGGAGCGGCTAGATGTTAATCGAGTCAGTATTCATATCAATGATGTATTAATTGCTGAAAATGGCTGCCGTGCTGCGACTTATACTGAAGAGCAGGGCGTTGCAGCGATGGCTGCAGAAGAAATCACTATCGGGATAAACCTTGATCGCGGCGATGCTTGTGCAACGGTGTGGACTACGGATCTTTCTGATGAGTATGTTCGTATCAATGCCGATTATCGCAGCTGATACCGTGGTAGCTTCCCCTAATCAGTTAATTCACGTTGCCGTGGGTGTCATTACTGATGCTCAGCAGCGTATTTTAATCGCTTTGCGCCCTGATGATGTTCATCAGGGAGGGTTGTGGGAGTTTCCTGGGGGGAAGTTGGAAAACGCTGAAACCGTCGAACAGGCGCTGAAGCGCGAGTTGTTTGAGGAGCTTGGGATCCAGTTAACAGGCTTAAGACCGCTGGTTGAAATCAAGCATGACTATAGCGACAAGGTCGTGCTGCTCGATGTTTACTGGGTGGATGGTTTTGAGGGTGAGGCGCAGGGCAAAGAGGGACAGGCAGTTCGCTGGGTAACTGCTGGGCAATTATCTGACTACCAATTTCCCGCCGCGAATAAAGCCATCGTTGAGGCGATTCAGCTGGCCATGTTTGCAACAACTACGGAGTAGTGTTGATCTTACCCGCGGCTTAGCTAGTGCTGAATTAATAATCAGCGCTCGGCTACTAAGGAATGCTGGCGTACTACGTCATTTCTGGTAAAATCTCCTTTTATTCGCAGTATCATTCCTTATGAACTCATCATCTAGCATGGGTTTTTGAAACGCTTTTTAACGTTGCACTTTATAAATTACGTTTTCTAT
Organism: Spongiibacteraceae bacterium; assembly: GCA_041677245.1. Taxonomy (GTDB): domain Bacteria; phylum Pseudomonadota; class Gammaproteobacteria; order Pseudomonadales; family Dasaniaceae; genus Oceanicoccus. The sequence continues at coordinate 91,200 of JBAYQJ010000001.1, forward strand.
AAATTAGAAACAGGACATTAGCCATGAGTCTTGCCGATAAGGTATTAGCAGTTAATAATGATCTTCCCATTCGTACTGAGCAGGCTATTCATAGTGGTAAAGTACGCTCCGTTTATTGGTTAACTAAGGCTGATAGTAGCCGTTTAATTAAAGAAAAGGGCTACGACGTGGCCGCTGATGCTGACCTCGCTATTATGGTGATCAGCGACCGTATCTCTGCGTTTGAGTGCATCTGGCACGGTGAAGGCGGTATGCAGGGTGTTCCTGGCAAGGGTGCGGCTTTGAATGCCATTTCCAATCACTGGTTTAAATTATTTCGTGAGCAAGGTTTGGCTGATAGTCATATCCTTGATATCCCACATCCTTTGGTATGGATTGTACAAAAAGCCAGACCGGTGATGATTGAGGCAATTGCACGTCAATATATAACAGGCTCTATGTGGCGCGCCTATAATAAGGGTGAGCGTGAGTTTTGTGGTATTCATATAGCTGACGGTCTGAACAAAGATCAGCGGCTGCCTGAGCTGCTAATAACGCCGTCCACCAAAGGTATATTGAAAGATATTCCCGGTGTGCCGGAAGTTGATGACGTTAATATCACGCGCGATGATATTGTAAATAATATCGCTGCGTTTAACTTTAAGTCGATTGATGATGTTGCCTATTACGAGCAATTGTTATCAGAGGGCTTTGCTGTGATCAGTGATGCACTGACAAAGCTTGACCAGATTTTTGTCGACACTAAATTTGAGTTTGGTTACGTTACAGATAAACAAGGCAAAGAAAAACTTATCTACATGGACGAAGTGGGGACGCCTGATTCTTCAAGGATATGGGATGGTGCTGCGTATAGAAAGGGTGAGATTGTAGAGAATTCTAAAGAGGGTTTTCGGCAGTTATTATTGAGCCATTTTCCAGAGCCGGATATTTTGTTGGATAAAAACCGGATGGAAGAGCGCTATGCTTTGGCGCGTAATAATGCGCTGCCTGAGTCAGTGATGATGCAGGTTTCAGCGACTTATATTAGTATCGCAGAAAAAATTACCGGTGAGAAAATTGTATTGTCAGACAACCCTAAAGCGGAAATTATCGATATATTATCAAATCAATATGGCTTGATTGATTAGTCTATAGCTTTGCGTGATAAAAAGGCGAACGCCCTCAGGCTTCGTCTTTTTTATTGCACGGTCATCCAGTTTAATACGTTATTTTGCTCTGCCAGAATTAGCGAGGGTCTTTCTCCGTATACGGCAGCGATGGCTTGTCTGGCGAGAGTTTCGGTATTGTTTTTTTCACTGATATGCGAAATAACGAGGTGCTGTAAACGTTCGGTGTTTATCTCAGCTAAAAAATTAGCCGCCTGTTGGTTATTCAAGTGTCCCCATTGCCCGCTGACGCGTGCTTTTAATGAAGGTGGGTATGGGCCCATTGAGAGCATTTGCAGGCAGTGATTGCATTCTAGCATAAGTGCATCACAGTCCCGGTACTGCTCAGTGACGTGAGGGGTGATACTGCCAAGGTCGGTGAGTAAGCCAACCGTTTTTTTCGCGCTGCGAAATACAAATTGACATGGTTCGCGGGCGTCATGGGGCACGGCTACCGGCGTTATTTCTATGTCGGCCAAGTTGAATGGTTGTTGAATATTAATGGCGGTTAGTGATGGTAATTTAGTAAAGCCGTGGTATTGGGCTGTGCCGTGTGTGGCATAGATGGGGAGTTGGTGTTTACGAGCAAAGGGGCCAACCCCCTTGATGTGATCGCTGTGCTCGTGAGTGACTAGAATAGCGCTAATATCGTTGGGACTGTGTCCGAGTATGTCTAGTCGGCGCTCAGTTTCTTTGATGGTAAAGCCGCAGTCGATGAGTAACAACGCTTGCCTGGATTTAATTAGGGTAGCGTTGCCGCGGCTGCCGCTACCTAGTGATGCAAACTGCAGTGTCATTAATAGTGTCTAAGTAATGTGACGTTTCAGGAGTTTTAGCAGGCGCTCGGTCTCGACTTTGTCCATGGTTTTGCCGCTCTGCCGCTCAATGGTTATGGCGGCGGACTTGTCGTCAATCTCTTTGACCCGGACATAGTAGGCAATACCTTGTTCGTCAGCGTCTTTATCGCTATCTGCCCAGCTAAACAACCAAGAAAAGAAGCCGCTATTTTTCTCCGCTTCGACAGTATCAAGATAATGTACTCGGTAAACTTGCTCGCTACGGTCTAAGTCATCTACCTTGAACTTGGATTTCTCTAGCGCTAAGCCTACTGAGGCCCAGGCACGGGAAAATGGTAGAGTTAATTTAATGAAGGTTTCGGCATTGCTGCTTTCTTCAAGGGTTATTTTCCCCGATGAATCAATAGTTTGCTGGGCTAACATAGAAACAGCAACGGCTGCTGAGCGGTCAGCCAAGTATTGCGCAAGCTCCTTGGTCATGATTTGCTCGCGTTCAGGATTGTTCGATACACTAGGCCAGTCTTCGCTGCCCGAGCGAGTATCGGATTGTAAAACATAGACTTCACTGGTACCGCGTTGCACCCCTTGCTCTATACGCAAACGGTAGCGTTCGCGGAAAGTTTCTTCACCGGCAGGTTGCAGCCAGGTCGTTTCAATGATTCCTGCAGCCGCATCAGCGCGTTGTACGCCTAATTGATTTAAGCTGAGAAACCCTCTAAGTCTTGGCCAGATTTGGCCCGGTGCGCCATCGGTTAAAATCCAGGTTTGATTGCCGAGGGAGTTGATGCGCACGCTATCTTGGTCGATATCTTCTGCCAGAGGCTCCGGTTTAGGAATCTCAAATTTATCGCCAAGGCTGGTGCGGTCGCTAATCGTTGGGATAGCATAACTATCATCCATAGAGTCGCTATCCATACCTGAAGGTAGCTCTAGCGGAGCTTCGATGGTGGCTTTGCGGTAATCGTTACCACGGTCACGAAAAGTACCATCATCACCAAGCAGCCAGCTGCATGCACTAAGGCTAAGCAGCACAACGGCGACGATCACCAACTTTAACAATAACTTCATTCAATAATTCCTGATTGTTGCATAGCTTGTTTGAGCGCTGGTCGGTGCTCTGCTGAAAACACTGTCAACGGCAGGCGAATGCCTTCGGTAATCATGCCCATCTCGTGCAGTGCCCACTTAACGGGAATAGGGTTGGACTCTAAAAACAGGTTTTGATGCAAGGGCATGAGTTGATCATTGATTTTGTTTGCCAAGACGCTATCACCCGCTATTGCTGCTTCGCATAACTGTGCCATTAAACGTGGAGCAACATTAGCGGTTACCGATATATTGCCTTTGCCCCCTAGTAGCATTAGTCCCATTGATGTGATGTCGTCACCAGAATATACAGCAAAATCATTGCCGCAGCGCTCAATGAGATCTTTACAGCGGCTTAAATCACCGGTCGCGTCTTTGATGCCGATGATATTGTCGATGCAGGATAAGCGCACTACGGTGTCGTTTGCCATATCACAGGCGGTACGGCCTGGTACATTATAAAGAATTTGAGGGATGGCTACCCGCTCGGCAATATACTTGTGAAATTGGTACAAGCCTTCTTGCGTCGGTTTGTTGTAGTAGGGGGTGACTAATAGGCAGGCGTCAGCCCCGGCGACTTTGGCGGACGCGGTAAGTTCTATCGCCTCTGCAGTGCTGTTGGCACCGGTGCCGGCAATGACGGGGATTCGACCGTTAACCTGGTCGACAACGTGTTTGATGACCATACAGTGCTCAGACATACTGAGAGTCGCTGATTCGCCGGATGTGCCCACTGCGACAATCGCACGAGTACCTTCTTGGAGGTGAAAATCGACCAAGGTTTTTAGTGCTGGCCAATCAATATCACCATTGATGGTCATGGGGGTTACTAGAGCAACCATACTACCCGTAATCATTACTCGTCTCCGCTAAAATGTAGGGGGGCTAATGGTACTGACCGACCTCTTTAAGCTCAAGCAGAATGAGAGATTTGTGGAACTATTTATTCATTAAAGTTGATATAAGGGCTTGTTTGCGTTGATTGATGAATTACACTCCCCTTATATTGTCCAACATTGCTTTACTGAGTGTTGTTTACTAGGTATTGATAACGGGTTAAATCTAAACTGCTTAAGGAGTCAGCTGATGAACAGTTCGATGAGTTACCTTCCTAGATTGTTTTGTTTGGTCTTGATATGCCTGTTGCCTGCTTCTTTGCAGGCAGATGAGTGGCGTACCGAGAAAATATCCGTCACCGATCTCAAGTTTATGAGTGACCTGCGCGAGCGTATCGACGATTTGTCGCGTCGCAATTTTGGCCGTCAGCTTAACGGGAATAGGGCTAATGATATTGCTGTGATGCAGCGTTTGTTAGATGAGCAGGTAGTCACTAGCGATCAGGTGCCGAATTTACAAGCCATGGGCGTGGTGCTGGGTGAGCTGCTTAAGGAAGAGCAGGGTTTGAGCTGGGTCGTCTATATTGATAAATATGGTCGCTCTCGGGCTTTACAGGTGCCGGGTTTTGAAAAAGAGTTTATCTTTCCGGTTACTCAGGTTTCGCGTAAAGCTGAGGTGGGAATTAAGGTGAATATTAGCGAGGTCTACGCCGATTTAGAAAAAGCAGTGGCTGATATTCGCAAGTTGCCCCCGTTTTAGCGTCAGGGGGGCTTGGGTTACCTTGGGTGATTAACGAGCTAGCTTTAATCGCTCCAGCACTGCCTCCAGAGCACGTTCCATAAAGGTTTTTTTGCTGAGTTTGGCTATCCGTATGCGGCCTGCACAGATGCCTTTTATAAGGTTGATTTGTGTTTCGACGGTTTGCTTAACACCAGCTTGATCCACAAACATATAGTGCGAAGTTATACGGCTAAACCAGGCTAGTTTTAGTGCAACAGAGGCTTGGTCTTGATCAAATTCAAACCATGTACCAAAGGCGATATCTTTAAGTATATTAGCGATTTTGGCCTCTTCAGGGCTCAGTGTTATTGGTTGGGGTTTAAGCGTTTTTTGCTGCCTTATGGAGGTGGCAGATAGCTCTACATTATTTTGGCTTTCGTGAACTTTCATCCCCAGGTTGTGATAAGCAAGTTCTTGCGCTGCCTTGAGTGAGGTTAATAGGTCTTTGGCTGCATCTTGAGCGTAGCCTATAGTGCTCAGCCCCTCTGACACAGATAATTCCAAATCAGTTTGATGGCGTTGAAAGTTGTCTCTGTTATTGGCGACGGTAGTGGGGCGGACGCTCCAAACAACACCGTCTACCACCTTTAGGGCTGATTGCCAGGTAAGGCTTTCTTCGCCGTGACGCAGCAAATTAAAGGCGAGAAAATCAGCCCAAGGCTTGCGCAGCAAATCGGCAACTTTGTCGTTAATATGCGCTTGCTCTAGTCGCTGATTAACAGCGTTAGTTGCTTGCTGCCTGGATAGCTCAAGTTTTTCCTGGCCGAGTAGGGATTCTGTGTTGCGTTTTTCCACCATTCGAGAGCGTTTTTCAATATGCTCTTTAAAACGAGATATATCGTCTAATAACTCGTCAAACAGGCTGGTATCTTCAACAAAGCTTTGCAGAATATGTTCAACAGTGGATTTTATTTTGGGTAGTACATTGCGATCATTACTGTTTTTGACCCATTTACTGCCTAGATCGGCCATATTGTTCAGTAATAGGCGAGCGCTATGCTGGTAATCATCGAGGAAGGTGTTATCGATCAAGGCCAGTTTTAAGTAGGGCGTATGTAGGTGGCTGAGCAGGGATTTAACCGTATCATGTAAGTCTGGGTCGTCCAGCATATAGCGGAAAATCATCCCGACTAGATCGACGGTATTGGCGTCATCGGTAGTCATTTTATGACGAGCTAGCTCATTGCTGTGCTTGGCTAAATGGCTAAATAGTCGCTCTTCAATTTTTGCTATATCCAACGGCCGGTTCATGTTGGCGGCGGATAGGATAGCTCTGGATTGTTGGATCGCCGTCAGTGCTAGCGCATAATCCATCGCAGAGAACGAATCGGTGCCGGTGCCGTCAGTTGATATCCCTCGAAAACTTACGCCGCTGGCGGTTTCGGTGCGCGTACTTTGGGCTAGTTGCAGGTTGCGGATAGCACTGTACAGTTTCTGCTGATGGGCGATGCTACTGGCTGAGTCAAGCACTAGGCCGCCAGGATCGGTCTGGGCTTCGGTTTGAGGAGGGCTGCCGTCTCGGGCGTTTTCCAGCTGCTTAGATGGTGCTGGTTTTGTGCTGATACTAAATCGCAGGTTGGGTAGGATTCCCTTTTCGGCTAGAAGCGCATTCAAGGCGTCCAGCTCCTTGGCAAAACTGATGACAAACACTTTACCCAGTTGTTTATAAATCAGTATTTGGGGTTTGCCGCTCACACCTAACTGGAGTGTTGCCTGATGCAAGGCCGCGCAGACCATGGCTGGAGCAAAGGGGTTGGTTTCATCGTTTACCGCATTACCACCTCGTAACACTGCCAAGCGGCGGTTTAACTTCCAAAGTGATTCTGAGTTTCGGCTATTGGCTTTTGACACAATCACCGAGATGGCTAGCTCATTTTCCAGATCGTCAGGAGGAACTAAAGTGAGCGTTTTGGGATCGATTTTCTCGTTTATCGGTGGGGCTTCAGGTTCATTTTTTTTATAATAGTCAAGGGCTTTGTTGAGCTCATCAGCAAAAACGCTATGCATGATATTGCTGCGATTTTTAAGCTGTTGCATAGCTTCATAGAAGTGTCGCTGCTCTTCATTATTGACTGCCGCAGATGCATGTTCAAATAAAACGTTGGCCAGAGTTTTTTCGGCCGCTAATAATAAGTCACGATAAAATGTATGAGCGTGGCCCTGACAGTACTGCAGTAATTCCATTAAGAGCAAATCCGGTTTTTAGCTTATGCTTGGTTTCAATGGGGTAGCGGTATAAATGTAGCCCATTTTCTTGTTGGTGAGAGGAATATCGAGAGCTTTAATCTAAAAATCATTAAAATAGCAGATATTTACAGGGTAGTGGGCAGTTTTACTAGATTTACATCTGTACAAGTGCCGCCTGCCGCTAATCTGTTGAATGGTTTATGTGCTCCCTGGTGGGCAAGTGAAAATCATTGGGCCCCCGCTTGCTAACTACTATACTATGGTTTCAATCATTGAGTCAGTGTGTGGCTATAAACGCAAGTACAAAATTGAAGGTAGAGTGCAGCATGTCGAAGGTGTTTCCAGCAGCTACAGTTGTTTTGATCCGGGATGCCGCTGAAGGTTTAGAAACGTTATTATTAAAACGCTCTAAGGCTTTGAGCTTTGGCGCTGATACGTGGGTATTTCCAGGCGGAAAAATTGATGCTGTCGATTATGGTGACCAGTTTGAGAGCGTGGAGGTGGCCGCTAGACGCGGAGCGGTGAGAGAGGCATTAGAAGAAACCAATTTGCCTATTGCTGAACAAGATATGCACTATTTTTCGCATTGGACTACGCCGGAAGGATTTAGTAAACGTTTTTCCACCTGGTTTTTTATTTGTGAGTTTGGTGATCATGACCGAACCGTTAGTGTGGATGGTAGTGAGATTGTTGCGCATCGTTGGTGTACACCGACGCAGGCGTTGGCCGACCATCGCGCTGGTTTGCTAAGCTTTATGCCGCCAGCTTTTGTTACTCTAACAGAGTTGCTGGGTTGCTCTACGGTGGCAGATGCATTGGCCATGTACCGCAATCGTCCTGTGCAGCAGATTCATCCCAAGGCGGTTGTTACTGAGTCTGGGCGGATTATGCTATACCCCAATGATATCGCTTACCAGGGGGGGGATTATGAGCAGGCTGGACCGCGTCATCGTTTGTCTATTGAAGGCGGTGTCTGGTGTTATGAGTGCTTGCCCTGACTTTTATGGGTGATATCGAGACTATTTTAAATAGGTGACGTATGTTTTATATCATCGAGCAAGGTGCCAGAATTCAAACTCCGATTGACAGTTTACTGAAGCAGAAAAATATTGCGGCAGTATCTGCATTGAGTGCCAGTAGAAAGGTAGGCCCTAAAGTCGATGATTATAACGTGCTTTATGATAGCCAGCAGAAGGCTCATCAGTATGAGCAAGGCGAAGCGGGTTCGACGCATGAGCGCAGCAAAATTATTTATGCGCATCAACTTATGAGTAGTCCTGTAGTGACCGCAACAATGGGTCAAACCCTAACCGAGATCTGGTCGCTGTTTGCGAAGCAGGGGTTTCATCACTTGCCAGTGCTTGACGATCAGCAGCACATTCAGGGTATTGTTTCTGATCGGGACATATTGCGTTTTGCCGCTAACAGTAGTCGTCAGGTGGGTGACACGCCAATTGAACGGCTGATGTCGAGACAGGTTATCAGTGCGGGCGATGAGGCGGAAGTAAGAGCTATTGCCGAAGTCATGTGTAGCCGGGAGATTGGTGCGGTTCCTATTATTGATAGCAGTGAACAATTGGTAGGGATTGTTTCTCGCTCGGATATTTTGCGTACATTGGTCAACCGCGCACCGTTAGAGTTATGGGCGTGAGTTTAGCTATCGCGGTTTGTTTGCAGCAGCTTTAGTCTGGTGCTATCGACTCATCGTCGGTTTTGCAGTGTTGCTACGAGTCGGTATTGGCTGGTAGTTAGACGCCGCTTGCTGTAAGCTGCACGCCCGCCTAGGGCTTGGCTCAAGACCATTGATTTTGCCCAGTCCAGTTATCGGACAATCCCGCCAGAGGTTCAATCCTCCATTGGATCATCCAATCTAAAAGTGTTTTAAAGAGATTAATCTATGAGTTTTGCCTCACTGGGCTTATCAGCCCCTATTCTTAAAGCTGTCGCCGAGCAGGGTTACGATACCCCCTCACCGATTCAGGCTCAGGCTATCCCCGCTGTGCTTGAAGGCAAAGATGTTATGGCTGCAGCCCAAACTGGTACCGGTAAGACCGCTGGTTTTACCTTGCCGTTGCTAGAAAAATTAGCACAAGGAAAACTGGCTGGCGCTAATCAAGCCAGAGCCTTGGTTTTGACTCCTACTCGAGAGTTAGCCGCGCAAGTGGCGGAGAGCGTTTCGCTATATGGTAAAAATTTGCCATTGCGTTCAACCGTTGTTTTTGGTGGGGTCAAAATTAACCCGCAAATGATGAGGTTGCGCCAAGGTGTCGATATTTTGGTAGCGACTCCTGGCCGTTTGCTCGATCTGTACAACCAGCGGGCGGTTAAATTTGATCAGCTTGAGGTGTTAGTGCTCGATGAGGCTGACCGCATGCTGGATATGGGTTTTATCCACGATATTCGAAAAATACTGGCTTTGCTCCCCAAGCAGCGGCAAAACCTGATGTTTTCAGCAACATTTTCTAATGAGATACGGAGTTTGGCGAAAGGCTTGGTCAATAACCCGGTAGAGATATCAGTAAGCCCGGCTAATACCACAGTTGAAACCATTGAGCACTGGATTTGCCCGGTCGATAAAAGTAAAAAAGCTTCTTTGCTGATTCATCTGATTAAGGAGCAGCAGTGGCACCAGGTGTTAGTGTTCTCTCGCACTAAGCACGGCGCCAACAAATTGACCAAGCTCTTAGAGGCTGCAGGCATTAAAGCGGCGGCTATTCATGGTAATAAAAGCCAGGGAGCAAGGACGAAAGCACTGGCGGATTTCAAGCGGGGTACAGTTCAAGCGTTGGTGGCTACTGATATCGCCGCGCGCGGTATTGATATTGACCAATTGCCACAGGTGGTGAATTTTGATTTGCCCAATGTGCCTGAGGATTACGTGCATCGCATCGGTCGTACTGGGCGTGCAGGTACCACTGGCGCGGCCGTCTCGTTGGTCAGTGCTGATGAGTATAAACAGCTGGCGGATATAGAGCGGCTAATTGGCGAGCTGCTGGAGCGTAGAGTGGTAGAGGGTTTTGCGCCGATAAATGAGCTGCAAGCATCGCGCCTCAACACCCGCGGGCCACGACCGAGTCAAGCTAAAAAACCTAAAGTAGGTCATCGGGATGGTCAGCGCTCAGGAGAAAATGCACAAGGGCATAAGGCCGGGCATCGCAGTCGTGAGGGTGGTCAGGCAAGAGAGGTTAATGGTAATAGAGCGGCTACGCCAAGCCGGGCTAACGCTAATCGGTCCGGTAGACCCAATAGGGGTGGTGATAGTCAAAAACGGGTAAGTTAATCAGTATCTGTGTTTGATGAGTTTTAAATGAATGGCCGCGCGCATAGCGCGGCCATTTTTTTGCCTGGGATTATAGATCGCAAAATGTGTTATATCCGACTTTGCGAATGCCAGCAGTGCTACTGCGTGATAAGAGCGTTTAGCTGGTGATCACTGTAAGAGACGCAGGGCAAAAGGTGTGCGAAAGGCTTTACCATTCGACGTGGCAATAGCTCCCATAATACAAAATATCAAGTGGCACAGGCCGACCAGTGGGAGAAGTAACACACCAATAACCACAAAGGTTAGTAGCAGGGCGATAGCGTAAGCAATAATCGCAGTAATAGACCAGTTTAGTGCTTCTTTCGATTGATCTTGAATGTAGTCATCATCTTTGTAAATCAGATAAAAGACCAGGCCCGGAATAAAACCAAAAAAGATAGTGCCAATCCAGATGATCACGGCAATATTCTTTGCATCTTGGCTGATAGTTTTTACTTGCTCCATATTATCAGGTGAATGAGCGTCTGCTGGCGGGTCAACGATGTTGTTTTCCATTTTAATCTCCGTTTTCCACCGAGTATTGGTGGATGAGGTTATATAGAGAGTGGCAAACCTCCACTCTAATGCAAGCTATGGTGAGCTGCAATGATTGCTGGTTTATTGATTTGTATCAACCATGGTATTGGCATCTACTCCTTATAATCCGTCGCAAGGCTGTTAAATGGTATAGGGAGCGAGAGCAAAATGAATTTGATTGTTGAGCAGTTGCAGGCTGACCACAAGCAGTTAGTGCGAATTCTTTATCACTTAGAGCGTGAGGCTAAAGCCTTCATGGGCTTGAATAGGACAGAGGCCTGTTTAGAAACTATTTTGGATATCCTCGATTATGTTCAGGTATACCCAGAGATATGGCACCACCCAATCGAAGATGTCATCTATCAGGTGTTACTGGAAAAAGATGCCGTTGAGGCGTCAGTTTTGGCGGATTTGATGGCGGAGCACGAAACGCTTGAGTTGTTGACCGATAACTTACATCTCATGGTGAATGGGTTGACGAAAACAGCCGTGGTTGGTTACCAGAAAATGCGTTTCCTTAAAGCCTGTAGCCATTATGTGACACGACAGTTGCATCATATGGAGCAGGAGCAGAAATTGTTGTTTCCATTACTAGCTTCGAACTTTGGGCCAAAGGACTGGGAAGAAGTAACGCTCCGTTTTAAAAAGCAGCAGCCACTGGATGATTCTAAATTACAGGAATATACCAGCCGCTATCAGTTGATCGCGAATAGTTCTGTGGTTACTTGTTAGGCCGCAGATGTTCAGATATGAACTGTTAATCTCGCAATGAGTTAATTGCCATGTCATCTTATCCGATAAGCAAACAATGCCAGTTTGCCTACCCAGAAATATCGCGATTTAGTGAGACTTTTAATCAGCTAGAGTTTCAGCAAAAACTTCGCAGTTCTTTGAAGGAGAGTATAGCGCCCTTGTCGCTGGCTTTAGCTATGCCGTTTTGTGCACAGGGGTGCCGGTGCTGTTACCACGATAAGATCGTAGCAGCTAATTTACCGAGTCTTCGGGAGTATTTAGATCATCTAATGATCGAAATAGATTTGCACTCGCAGTGGTTGGGGCCCCACCACGCTGTTTTGCAGTTGCATTTTGCTGGCGCACCATCATGCCTGGAGGGTGCGGAGATTACCGAGTTAATGCATTATCTGGCAAGTCGTTATCATCTGGTAGATGATAAGCGGCGAGAATATAGTATCGAAATTAACACTCAAGCAGCGACTCGTAATAGCTTGGCTTTGTATAAAGGGCTTGGGTTTAATCATTTGAATTTTACCGTATCTGACTTTTCTCTACCTTTGGGTAAAAGTATTAACCGCTCGCACTCATTTGATAGCGTTAAAGAACTGACTGAAGCGGCAAGGTTACATCAATTCTCTTCGCTCAATTATAATCTGGTTTATGGTTTGGCGGGTCAAACGATGAGCGCTTTGGCGACGACCTTGGACCAGCTTATAAGTTTGTCGCCAGATCGCATATTTTTACGTGATGCGCTCAGTTTTTATTCGTACTGCGCAGCCGAAAATCAAAACTTCCATCAAAGTTGTGCGCCCTCTGAGGAAGAGAAACAATTACTCTTTGCGGTGGCTGATGAAAAGTTGTTGGCTGCAGGTTATCAATCGATTGGTATGGAGTGCTATGTAAAACCGACTGATTCGCTGGTTTGGGCGCAGCAACGAGGGTTTTTACAATATAATGGTCATGGCTACACCGCCTGTAAAACGATGGGCGTTGCTGGTTTGGGGGTCTCATCCTACAGCGCATTACAGTTTTTCTATACTCAAAATGAAGGTGATATTAAAAGTTATTTTCAGCGCTTGGATAATAATGAATTACCCATAGCGAGAGGTGTAAAGCTATCGGCGGACGAAAAACTACGGCATTACGTGGTTTCCCAGCTTGTTTGTAATCACTGGTGCGATATTGGGGAGGTCGAAAGAGCATTTTCAGTTGTCTTTTCCGACTATTTTAGTCGGGAAATGGCGGCGTTGTCAGCACTGGAGCAGGAGGGTTTGATCTTTTGGCAAGGGCGGGTGTTGAGGGTCGCCAAGCCTGTGCGCTTAGGCCTTGCAGCTCTTTGTGGCTTATTTGGCCATGCTCATTTAGATCTTGTTGAAACAGGGGTAGTTGCAGAGGGGGCGTAATCGACGATTGTGGCTATAACTGTTCTGAGTAATACGCTATATTGCTCCTGTATTCGATGGCGAGATGTGTTCTTGTATGGGTCTTTTTCTGTTTTTATGTTGTAGACCAGACCTTTCTGGATGCCGTTGTCTGAATGACGATACGATACGGAGTTTTAAATGAGGGCAATTGGCGCCATGCTAACTACAGATAATCAAACTCACATCGTGGAGCAAAAGTCGTGCCCACATAATATTGAGGTGAAGTGTGGTAATTGTCGCTTAGGTGCGATATGTCTACCGCTGGCCTTGGAAAATGATGAGGTTGTGAAACTTGATGAAATTGTGCAGCGCGGTCGCCCCCTTCAGAAAGGGGAGCATTTATACCGTGATAAAGACCCTTTTGGTTCGGTGTTTGCTGTTCGGTCGGGTGCAATTAAAGCTTATCGAGTAACCAATGATGGCCAGGAGCAGGTAACTGGCTTTTATTTCCCCGGCGAAATTATTGGTATGGATGGCATCAGCAAGGCGAGATACGCAAGCTCAGCCAAGGCGCTGGAGACATCTGCTGTTTGTGAAATACCTTTTCATCGTTTTGAAGAATTAAGCACAGAGATTCCCAGTATGCAGCGGCATTTTTTCCAGCTAATGAGCCAGGAAATAGCCACTGATCAACAATTGATGACGCTGCTAAGTAAAAACAGTGCTGAGGAGCGTGTTGCTTCGTTGCTGATTAGTATTTCTGCACGTAATGCTCGGCGCAAATTGTCCAAAACGCATTTTCGTCTACCAATGTCTCGAACAGATATGGGAAATTTTCTTGGGCTGACGGTAGAAACAGTCAGTCGAGTGATGAGCCGCTTCAATAAGCAGGGTTTAGTCGCTGTTGAAGGTAAAGAGGTAACATTGTTGGATATTGAGGCGCTTAAAGCAGTGGCCCATGTGACAGATAACGATTAAGCTTAGCTTTACGGCTGTTTATTTCTCCATTTGACTTCAAAATATTATTGGCCTGTTCAACAATTGATGTGGATCATTGTTATACTATCACTTGTGCTTTAAATTCTTCTTTAATAACTTTTAATTCTCACAACGGGTTTTGCTATGAATCAGCCCTTTGAACATCCTGTTTATAATTATCGTGTGGTTCGACAGTTCGCTGTTATGACTGTGATATGGGGTATTGTTGGCATGGCGGTAGGCGTGTTGATCGCTTCCCAGCTAGTTTGGCCGCAATTAAACTTTGATACTGCCTGGTTGTCTTTTGGGCGCTTACGCCCTTTGCACACCAACGCCGTTATTTTTGCCTTTGGTGGCTCGGCATTATTTGCTACCTCATTCTATGTCGTGCAGCGTACTTGTCAGGCACGTTTAATCTCAGACAAATTGGCAGCGGTGATTTTTTGGGGCTGGCAATTGGTCATAGTGCTCACCATTATTACCCTGCCGCTAGGTTATACCTCCACCAAAGAATATGCAGAGATGGAGTGGCCTATTGATATTTTGATAGCCATTATCTGGATACTTTATGGCGTGGTTTATTTTGGCACTATCATGAAGCGTAAAACCAGCCATATCTATGTGGCGAACTGGTTTTTTTCCGCGTTTATTATCACGATTGCAGTACTACATATAGTTAACAGTGCTGCACTGCCTGTGAGTCTGACTAAATCTTATTCGGCTTATGCCGGCACTACCGATGCGATGGTGCAGTGGTGGTATGGACATAATGCGGTAGGGTTTTTTCTGACGGCGGGTTTTTTGGGCATTATGTATTATTTTGTGCCAAAGCAAGCAGGGCGTCCGGTGTATTCTTACCGGCTATCCATTGTGCACTTTTGGGCGCTGATCGCTGTTTATATTTGGGCTGGGCCGCACCATTTACATTACACCGCGCTACCAGATTGGGTGCAAAGTTTGGGTATGGTGATGTCATTAATTCTGCTGGCGCCGAGTTGGGGCGGAATGATCAACGGCATGATGACCTTGAGTGGCGCTTGGCATAAATTGCGAACTGACCCCATTCTTCGATTTCTTGTGGTATCACTGTCCTTCTATGGTATGTCTACCTTTGAGGGGCCAATGATGGCGATAAAAACGGTTAATTCGTTATCGCATTATACCGACTGGACTATAGGCCATGTGCACTCTGGTGCTTTGGGCTGGGTGGCAATGGTATCAATTGGTGCCATCTACCATTTGTTGCCGATCATGTTCGGTAAAAAGCAGATGTACAGCATTGCTTTAATTAACACGCACTTCTGGCTATCTACGATTGGCACCGTGTTATATATCAGCTCAATGTGGGTTAACGGTATTTTGCAGGGCTTAATGTGGCGTGCTTATAACATCGATGGGACTTTAACTTACAGTTTTGCTGAGTCAGTACAAGCTAGTTACCCTGGGTATATGGTTCGTCTTGCTGGGGGAATAATGTTTTTCACTGGGATGTTAGTGATGGCTTATAACATGTGGCGAACTGCTCAGGCGAGTAAGACTGAGAAGGGCGAAAATAATCTAATCAGTGTTGGTGCGCAACCCGCCTAATTGGCTCAAACGTTAGGTTGAGGAGACTTTTATGAACCATGATATTGTTGAAAAAAATATCGGCACGTTGATGTTGCTGACGCTGCTGGCTATTAGTTTTGGTGGCTTAGTAGAAATTGTGCCATTATTTTTCGCGAAGGAAACTACCGAGCCCATCGATGGTTTGAAACCATTGACTGCTATGCAGTTAGAAGGGCGAGATATTTATATTCGAGAAGGATGTGTTGGGTGTCATTCGCAAATGATTCGGGCGCTACGGGCTGAGACAGAGCGTTACGGCCACTACTCAGTAGCGGGTGAATTTGTCTATGATCACCCATTCTTGTGGGGGTCAAAACGAACTGGTCCAGATCTGGCTCGAGTGGGTAAGCGCTATAGTGATGATTGGCATCGAGCTCATCTAATGGATCCACGTAGTGTTGTTCCTGAATCTAATATGCCTGCTTTCCCCTGGTTGTTTGAAAACAAACTGACCGGTGAGCATACGGCTAAAAAGATGCAAACACTGCGTGCTTTGGGGGTGCCTTATACCGATGAGGATATTGCAGGTGCGCAGCAGGCTACGGCGGGAAATGCAGAAATTGATGCCTTGGTTGCTTACTTGCAGCAGCTGGGCACGCTGTTACAGCGCAAGCGATAATCTTTTTAGCAAAATTTCAAGGTGATGGCTCCATGGACATAAATACTCTGAGAGGCTTGGCAACAATATTCGCGATGGTTGCTTTTCTTGGTATCTGTTTTTGGGCTTACAGTAAGAATCGCAAAAAAGATTTTGATGAGGCGGCTAATTTACCTTTTGCAGATGATGATATCCAGAATGCAGACGATGAAGCTCAGGATAAATAAGGTGCTTTGCTGTTTAAGTGTAATTAATAATGAGTTGTAGATATTTAACGAGTGAGAGGCATTAAATGAGTAGCTTCTGGAATTGGTGGGTTGTTGTCTTAACAACAGTAACGCTGATCGGTGTGACATGGGTATTGTTAGCCAATCGTAAGAGTAAAAATACCGGTGAGGATACCACTACTGGGCATGTTTATGATGGAATCGAAGAGTACGATAATCCATTGCCAGCTTGGTGGTTTTACTTATTTGTGTTGAGTATTGTGTTTTCGATAGGGTATTTAATTGCCTACCCAGGAATGGGAAATTTTAAAGGTGTATTAAATTGGACTCAGGTAGGGCAGCTGCAAAAAGAAGTAGATAAAGCGGAGGCTAAATACGGCGCTATCTTTGCGGCGTACCATAATATGTCAGTGCAAGAGGTGATCGAACATCCTAAGGCGTTGAAAATGGGGCAGCGTTTGTTTGCTAATAATTGTGCTCAATGTCATGGCAGTGATGCGAGGGGTAGCTATGGCTTCCCTAATTTAACCGATAGCGAGTGGCTTTATGGCAGCAGTCCTGAGCAAATTAAAACCTCAATAACTGCTGGGCGGACTGGTGCTATGCCGGCATGGGGAGCGGTGTTAGGTGAAAAGGGTGTTATTCATGTCAGCAACTACGTACTCAGCTTAAGTGGTCGCGATGTTGATGTTAGCTCAGCTCAGCAAGGTAAAGCTCAGTTCGAGATGATGTGCAGCAGTTGTCATGGCAATGATGGTAAGGGTAATGTCGCTTTTGGTGCTCCAGATTTGAGTAATAATATTTGGCTTTATGGTGGTTCGCCGGGTTTGGTTCAGCGTTCAATCCGGTCTGGCCGCAGTGGCGTGATGCCGACTCATAAGGATCTATTGAGTGAAGATAAAATCCATTTGCTGACAGCTTATGTCTATAGTTTGTCCCTTAAAGAAACGACTAATTAGTATCTTCAGGATGGGGTGAATTTCAGTTTCTTGACTATAGCCGTCAATTATTTCTACTCATTTGATTAGGTTAGCCCTGTGTCCAACAAACAATCTAGCACCACTGAAAATGACAGTAATCACATCCCTGTAAAGCTTATGGATACCGAGTCGCCGGTTGAGCAGTTTCATCCGGCGGGTGTTGATGAGGTGGATCTTTACCAGCGACGTGAAAAAATTTATGCGCGAAAAATAGAGGGATTTTATCAGCGTATTCGTATGTACACAGGTTGGCCTTTACTGCTTGGGTATTTCTTTTTACCTTGGTTAAACTGGAATGGTAGTCAGGCCATTTTATTTGATTTGCCTAGTCGGCAGTTTCATATTTTTTTCTTTACCTTTTGGCCGCAAGATTTCCCGCTGTTAGCGTGGTTGTTGATTATTGCGGCCTTTTCTTTGTTTGCCGTAACTGCTTGGGTAGGACGGGTTTGGTGTGGTTATACCTGTCCGCAGACAGTGTGGACTGCGGTTTATATGTGGGCGGAACAGTTCTGCGAAGGGAGTCGAAACCAGCGAATAAAATTGGATAAAGCGCCCTGGAGTGCCCAGAAGCTGCTGCGCAAAACAGCTAAGCATGGGATATGGATTGGTTTTGCGTTTATTACTGGGTTAACTTTTGTTGGTTACTTTTCGCCGATACGTGAATTGGTGGTCAATCTATTCACGTTCAATATTGATCAATCTGCAGCAGGCTTTGCTCTCCACTGGGGATTGGGATGGTGGGAGATTGCCTGGATAAACTTTTTTACTTGGGCAACATATATCAATGCGGGCTGGTTGCGGGAGCAGGTATGTATGTATATGTGCCCTTATGCGCGGTTTCAGTCGGTTATGTTTGATCAGGATACCTTGATAGTATCTTACGATGAGCGGCGCGGCGAAGTTCGAGGCCCTCGTAAAAAGGGTAGTGATCCTGCTGCGTTGGGCTTAGGCGACTGTATTGACTGCCAGATTTGCGTACAAGTATGTCCTGTGGGCATAGATATTCGCGATGGATTGCAATACCAGTGTATAAATTGCGCGCTTTGTATCGATGCTTGTAATTCAGTTATGGACCAAATGGGTTATGAAAAGGGGCTTATTCGATACACCACAGAAAATTTATTACAGGGTAAGCCAACTAATTTCTTACGGCCCCGTCTCATAGGCTACGGTATAGCGGTGCTGGTGATGGTAGCGTTGTTTATCACGGTTGTTATAACTCGTGAGCCCCTGAAGCTTGACGTTATTCGTGATAGGGACCGGCTGTATACTGAAAGTACTGAAGGTATGATTGAAAATAGTTATACCCTAAAAGTTATCAATATGGATCAAATTTCGAGGCGATATAGGATCACTGTTAATGGTCTTGATGGGGTTAAGTTTGTCGGTAATGACGAGCTGATGGTGGCCCCCGGTGAGGTGATGGAGCTACCTATTCGTTTAAGTATTGATCCTGTTAATTTAAATGACACCAACAACACCATCGAGTTTGTACTAGAGTCTGTCGATAGTAAGCAGTTTAAAGATACTGCAGAGAGTCGGTTTATTGGTCCTAGAATTTAGCGCGGACAACTTATTTACTGGTGCTCAGCATTGAGGCATTTGAAATGCAAAAGTCAGATCCTGTAGTCCCTTGGTACAAACAGTTTTGGCCTTGGTTTATTTTTTTGTTACCAGCATCCGTGGTGGTGGCAGGCATCATAACGGTAGTGATTGCATTTCGGCATCAAGACAGTATCGTGGCAGATGATTATTACCAGCAGGGCATGGGGATTAATCGCATTCTGGCCGAAGATACGATGGCTGAGCAATTGGGTGCTGTGGCAACATTAAAGCTTGATCTATTGGTGGGTGAAGTTCGTGTGGCATTGGGGGGTAATTTTGCTCAAGCGCCGGCACAGCTCATACTGAAGTGGATACATCCAACTAGCCAGGATAAAGATTTTTTAATGACACTAAAGTTGTCGCCGAATGATGATTATTTAGGGCAGTTGACACAGGCTATAGATGGGCGCTGGTATGTGGAGCTCTCGGCAAAAGAGCCACAAGCTTGGCGTTTAAATGCAGAAGCTCAGTTGCCAGCCAATAATAGTGAAACCGAATATGTGATGAGTTTAACAGCAGCGGGCGCCACTGTTATCGAGGAGTAGTGATACGTGTTACAAAAAACTATCGCTAGCCAGCTAGACTGTTTTCATTGTGGTTTGCCGGTGATGACTGGTGAGCAGTTTTGCGCTGAGTTTGATGGTGAGTTGCAATATTTTTGTTGCCCTGGGTGCAGGGCGGTTGCTGAAACTATCAAAGCTAGTGGTTTGTCCTCATTTTATCAATATAGGTCAGCGTCTGATTCAGCTCAGATACCCGATTTTGTGTTAAGTGATGATGATTTTTCCGCATTTGATGAGCAGGAGTTTTTACAGCGTTTCACCCAGAATAAAAAAATAAATGGTGTTGACGTAAGTACGATTCAGTTGCTGCTTGGCGGTATTCACTGCGCTGCCTGTATCTGGTTAATAGAGCATTTCTTATTAAAGTTAGATGGTGTTGAGCAAGTGGTTTTAAGCTTGTCTGAGCACAGTGCAAGGGTTACTTGGCGGCAAGATAAGTTAGCTTTAAGTGATATATGCCGAGCGCTTGCTAGTTTAGGCTATTCTCCTGAGCCATATAGTGCAGATCATGTGCGAGATATGCAGCTGCGTGAAAACCATCTTGCGTTACGACGGTTAGGGGTTGCTGGTATCGGGATGATGCAGGTGGGAATGTTTGCTATAGCGCTCTATGCTGGAGCTTTGCAAAGCATGGATGTCGAGTATCGGGATTTCATGCGCTGGGTTAGCTTAATCGTGACCACACCAGTTGTCTTTTATGCTGCCAAGCCATTTTTTGTTGGGGCTTGGCGGGGTTTAAAATTTAATACGCCCGGTATGGATTTACCCGTGGCAATTGCGATTGGATTGGCATTTGCTGCCAGTGTAAAGGCTACGCTGTTGTCGACGGGTGAAGTGTATTTTGATTCGGTAGCCATGTTCACCTTTTTATTATTGGGTGGTCGCTACCTTGAAATGCGCGCTCGGCATTATGCCGGGCGTACCAGTCGAGATTTAAATAGCTTGCTGCCTGCGACTGCCCTGCGTTTACGTGAAGATGACACGACCGAAGCCGTTGCATTGTTTAAGCTGAATGTGGGGGATCGCTTATTGCTAAAGCCGGGTCAGGTGATTGCGGCTGATGGTATTGTTGTTGCCGGTTCCAGCAGTGTGGACGAATCACAAATGACAGGTGAATTTAAGCTGCAGGATAAAAACGAAGGTGATAATCTGGTGGCGGGCACTATCAATAGCACCGGAGTACTGACTATGCAGGTACAAGCCACAGGTGCTGATTTACAGTTACAGTCTATTAATTTGTTATTGGCAAAAGGCTTGGCTGAAAAGCCTGATATAGCGCGTTTAGCTGATCGTTTGTCGAGTTATTTTGTTCTCTTAGTTATTTTTGTCGCTGTGGCCACCTACACGTATTGGCAGTTTTTTGCTGCCGGGGACACCCATCATCAAGGTTTTTGGGTGATGTTGTCAGTGCTGGTGGTAAGTTGTCCCTGTGCATTATCGTTAGCTACGCCGGCTGCACTTACCGCTGCAACCAATCGTTTGCGGCGACTCGGATTGTTGGTAACCAAACCACAGGTTTGGGAAGCCATACCAACAATAACAGATGTGGTTTGTGATAAAACCGGCACCTTAACCAAGGGCGAGTTTTCTATCGCAGAGATCAGGGTAGTGACTAGTGCCTCAGCTGATCATGCTGAATCGCTTAATGTAGCTACTGATAAAGAAGACGAGGCTCACTATGTGGCAATAGCGGCGGCTTTAGAACGTTGCTCAGAGCATCCTATCGCTAAAGCATTCACTCGCGTAGACCGACAGCTAATATCGCCAGCAGAAGTGACGGAAATAGAGATTGTTCACGGTATGGGAGTTGAGGGGGTTATTGCGGGTTGTCGTTACCGCTTGGGTTGCAGTCAATTCGCTGCCGAGCTTTATCAACATGATAGGCAGACTGAAAAAATCGTTTCGCCTGATGAAACCATTACCCAGTGGTTGTTACTAAGTAATATGTCCGGACCCTTGTGTTGGTTTAGCTTGGAAGACCCATTGCGTGAGGATGCCGCTGATTTGGTTGCCGGCTTGCAGGCACGTAAACTCCGGGTTCATCTTCTAAGTGGCGATAATTCGGTAATGGCTCAGTATTTAGCCGAGAAGTTGTCAATTGAACATTGTGTTTCTGGGGCAACACCTCAGCAGAAGTTAGCCTATATTCACAGTTTGCAGCAATCTGGGGCAAAAGTTTTAATGTTGGGTGACGGCATTAATGATGTGCCTGTACTAGCTGCTGCCGATGTTTCTGTGGCCATGGCTAATGCTTCCACTTTAGCCAAAACACATGCAGACAGTATTTTACTTTCAGGGCGTTTAAGTGGTGTTTTAGAGTTGCTGAAACTGGCCTTAAATACTCGTTCAATTATTAAACAAAACTTATCTTGGGCGTTGGGGTATAACCTGACGGCCATCCCATTAGCGGCGATGGGTATGGTGCCTCCTTATGTTGCGGCAATAGGTATGTCGCTAAGCTCTATAGTGGTGGTGTTAAATGCACTGCGCTTGCAGCGAGCGAGTAAAATGACTGAGGCTGATAGAAGCGTGCAATCAGTTCCGGAGTACCTTGCCCATGGATAGTATTTTTATTCTGATACCGATAGCGTTGATATTTACCGCCATTGCGATAAAAGCATTTTTTTGGGCAGTAGATAGCAAGCAGTATGATGATTTAGATGCGGCTGCCCACAGTATTTTATTCGAAGAAGACTTGTCCGAAGAAACTTTTCCGGCACAGCAGGTTGAAAATGTAGAAGAAACAAAAGCCTCGGAGAACAAGGGTGGGTGAGTTATCATTTCCAGTTGCGCTGTTAATCGGTTTGTTGGGTAGCAGTCATTGTTTGGCAATGTGTGGTGGAATGAGCTCCCTGTTGTTCGTAGGGCAGCCATCAAAGCAGTGCTCGGGTGGCGGCAGAGTAGCTTATTTACTTAGTTACAATATTGGGCGCCTACTCACCTATAGCATGCTCGGGGCACTGTTGGGTTTGTTGGGTGAACGTATGGCTTCCTCGTTGCCGGGGATGGGGTTGATTTTAAGAACCATGGCGGGTTTGCTATTAATCGCAATGGGGCTGTATGTTAGTCAATGGTGGATGGGGCTAACTCAGTTAGAAAAAGCCGGTGCGTACTTGTGGCGTTATGTACAACCGTTAACAGTGAAGTTGCTGCCGGTTAATAATCACAGTCAAGCGCTGTTGCTAGGGTCTTTATGGGGGTTGCTGCCCTGTGGTCTAGTGTATTCCACGTTGAGTTGGGCACTGGCAGCAGCGGACTGGCGGCAATCTGCATTATTGATGTTTGCCTTTGGCTTGGGTACGTTACCTGCAATGTTGTCGATGGGCTTTGTTAACGAAAAACTCCTAAGACATCTGCGTACAAAAAATACTCGCCGCTTGGCTGGCATGCTAATTATTGTGATGGGGATTATGACTATAGCTGTGCCGTGGTATCACAGTCAGCAGCATGGCGGCCATACAATGAAGCTTAACCATGAACATAAATCGACACATCAACATTAACCGTAAGTGATTACAAATAATAATAGCTTGGAGGAAGTGAAGTATGATCGGCAATATATTAGGTTTACTGATAAAACCCAAGACACAGTGGCAGCGTATTGCTGACAGAGGGGAGCAATCCCTGGTGTTTCCGGTTGTTTATGTCATTGTTTTAGCCCTGCTGCCCGCCTTAGCGTGGTTTTATGGTACGACAAAAATTGGTTGGACTGTGGGGGATGGTGATATTATCAAAATGACACCAGACAGTGCTGCGGTGATCATTGTGCTGTTTTATTTAACTATGGTTGCCTCTGTCTGCGTGATTGGGTATATGATTCATTGGATGTCAAAAACCTATGGCAGTGATGCCTCTACGGCCAGCGGCATTGCGGTGGCTGGCTTTTCGGCAACGCCTTTGTTTATCGCTGGTGCGATAGGCTTTTTTCCTATATTTTGGGTGGCTTTATTGATCAGTGTGGCGGCGGTTAGCTATGCCGTTTACCTGTTGTATCTGGGCATTCCCATTATGATGAAAATACCGGAAGAGCGAGGGTTTCTATTTGCTAGTGCGGTGGTGGCTTTTTGCCTGGTGATACTTATGATGATTATGGGCGGCACTGTTATCTTGTGGGATATGGGAGCAGCGCCAAGTTTTACTGACTAGCGCGTATCTGTGTCGGCGGTGTCTGGCTTTACTGACGCCGCCTTGTAAAAGCAGCTATCCTGTATCGAAAAAGAGTCTTTTAAAATTCTATCGTTATAAAAGGTGCTATTGAAAAATAGGTAATAGCGATGATTGCCGCGATCAATACAAGGCACTGAAGTGGCGCTTGTTTGAAATGAGCAAGTATGGAATGCTTAGCACCTTCATTTTCTTTATTAGCAGCCTGTGCCAGTGCTGAGCGCTGTGATTGGTATTCAGTCAGCAATTGCTGTGCTTGCGGTAATTGTTGTTTATCGACCAGCCACAGAGCCGCAATGGATATACCCCAGCGGCCTGCATCTGTCTCATAATATTTAATCTCATGCTCGTTTAAGAGCTTACGCACGTCTTCTGCTTCTTCGAATCCAACATTATTAAGTTTAAAGAGTAGTATTGACATGTTTTTTGATAAATCGATGAGGCGTTTTAAGTATGGAGTTTGATTGATTTTTTGTTGAGTTATTAGATGCTACCACAGCTAAGGTTGCAATGGTTGAAAGTAACTGAAGAAATGGGCGTTGATCAGCTTGTGCTCCTTTGAACCAGGAAGCTATCAAGGCTGTTGATTTATCGATTAAAAGTGTAATTATCCCTGTTCCTTATTATGGGTGCAGTATATGTTGTTTCATTATTAATGTTTAGGAAAAGTATGAATAAAATTTCTCATGCTACTGTTAGACCAACCAGCAGTTTAAATTTATTGTCTCATAACGAAATTGATGGCGTTATGAATTATAACGACGAGGTTTTCAAATTATTTCGACAATGCGCATTGGCTGTACTTAACGCCGGTACCGAGGAGGATGATGCAGATAGGCTGTTCTCCGCTTACCATGATTTTGATATTCGTATTATTCCGCAGTCTCGTGGCATCAAACTTGAAGTTTTTAATGCTCCCGCACAAGCATTTGTTAATGGGAAAATGATACGCGGTATTCAGGAGCATTTATTCTCAGCCTTGAGGGATATTGTTTATATCGAGCATAAGTTTTTATCTATTAATGATCGCGCTAATATCAGCAGTGAAGATTTAACTGATATGGTGTTTCGTGTATTGCGTAACGCTGGCGTAGTAAAGCCGGGAGTAGCACCAAATCTGGTTGTTTGTTGGGGTGGGCATGCTATTGGGCGTGTCGAATATGATTACACGAAACTGGTAGGGTATGAATTAGGATTGCGGGGTTTAAATATTGCTACCGGCTGCGGTATCGGTGCAATGAAGGGGCCAATGAAAGGTGCAGTTGTCGGCCACGGCAAGCAAAAAATATCTGATGGCCGTTATATTGGGATAACTGAGCCGAGCATCATTGCAGCAGAATCTCCTAACCCCACGGTGAGTGAATTAGTTATTTTACCGGATATCGAAAAGCGTTTGGAAGCCTTTGTCCGATTGTCCCATGCTATTATTGTTTTTCCGGGAGGGGCGGGAACAGTTGAGGAAGTGTTATACCTGCTTGCATTTTTAATGCACCCTGATAATAAAGGTTTAAATATCCCCGTTATCTTTAGCGCGCCGACTGAAAGTAGCGACTATTTCACCAACCTCAATCGATTTATAAGTAACACTTTGGGTGAGTCTGCGACTAAATTTTATCAAATCATTATTGGTGATCCGGGAAAGGTTGCTCAGCAAGCATTGTTGGGCGTTGAGAAAGTGCGTCGCCATCGTAGCAAACAACAGGAATCCTATGCCTTTAATTGGCAGTTAAAATTACCGTTAGCTCTGCAAACTCCATTTCATCCTAGCCATGACAGTATGTATAAATTACAGCTCGATTTGACTCAGCCCAAGCATATATTAGCAACTGAGTTACGTAGGGCCTTTTCAGGTATAGTTGCGGGTAATATTAAAGCACCTTGCGTCGCTGCGGTAAAAAAACAGGGGCCCTATATATTACAGGGTGAGCCGAGATTGATGGCTGAGATCGATGCCTTGTTGAGTAGTTTTGTTGATCAAGGACGAATGAAATTAAAAGGTGGGTATGTGCCCTGCTACCGGATTGATAAATAATTAACTTTGCTGCTTACCGCTTTCGATGATAGCTGCAGCTTCTTAACACAGAATGTCAATATGACTATAGAGTTCAACCTTCAACTTATTGGCGAGCGCGGTGGTAACCTTTGTGGTGATGACTGCTTCAGTATTCAAAGCTGTGAGTATTGTCAGGGGCAGTATTTGTACAATGCCGAGCTTTGCGATGTGTATTATGACGCTGAAGATTTAACTCGGCATTTTTTTAAAATTGCAGGGATTAAATTGCCGCCTTGCCGTTACTGTGGTGCACTTAACTGGCAGTTTTCTAGCCTCTGCGTCGATCAAATTAGTGTACAAACCGGCCCGTGGGCATGGGCCTTACAAAGTCGCAGCTTTACATTTAATTAAATAATTGCTTACTGGCGATCAAAATAATTGGCAAATTTATGGATGAGCAGCGTAGACAGAGACGCACCGGTAGTGAAGCACTGGTGGAAATGAGTCATCCGAGCTTTGGTCGGCTGGAGCTGAAGGCTACAAATTTGTCAGATGGAGGGGTGTTTGTGCAATTGGGTTTAAGTAGCCCGCTACCGATTGGTACAGTGGTGATGGCGCGTATCAAGCGCCATACCGGTATCATCAATCAGCAGCCGGTTGCGATGCAAGTAGTGCATCATAATAATGGTGGTATGGGCTTGATGTTTGTTTGATATATAGCTGAGTTTTAAGAAAAACGGGTTCAATGTAAAGGGTTGAGGTTTAAATAATGCAAAGTCATGAAGTGGATTTTAAAATCATTGGCCATGATGTACAGATGGTTGAAATAGAGTTAGATCCGAATGAAACAGTCATCGCCGAGGCTGGGGCGATGAATTATATGGAGCAAGATATTAGCTTCGAAACCAAAATGGGTGATGGCTCTAATGCCGACCAAGGTGTTATTGGTA
This sequence comes from Spongiibacteraceae bacterium, assembly GCA_041677245.1. Classification (GTDB taxonomy): domain Bacteria; phylum Pseudomonadota; class Gammaproteobacteria; order Pseudomonadales; family Dasaniaceae; genus Oceanicoccus. The sequence goes on from JBAYQJ010000001.1 coordinate 117,635, forward strand.
AGTTATTCAGTGCAGGTAAGCGGGCATTGACCGGTGAGTCAGTATTTATGACACATTTTACCAATACTGGTAACGCCAAACGGCACGTAGCCTTCTCGGCACCTTTCCCAGGTTCTATTCTGCCGATTGATTTATCCTCGCTGGGTGGTCAGTTGCTGTGTCAAAAAAATTCATTTTTAGCCGCTGCATTGGGGACTAAGATAGATGTCGCATTTAATCGCCGGATTGGCTCGGGTTTTTTTGGTGGCGAAGGTTTTATCCTGCAGCGTCTGCAGGGCGATGGCTTGGCCTTTATACACGCTGGCGGTACGGTTGTGCGCAAGGAGTTGAATGGTGAGAGCTTATACCTGGATACTGGCTGCTTGGTGGCGTTTACTTCGGGTATTGACTACGATATCAAGCTGGCTGGCGGGCTTAAAAATATGATGTTCGGTGGTGAGGGCTTGTGTCTGGCAACTTTGACGGGACATGGTTCGGTATGGATTCAGAGCCTGCCCTTTTCCCGTATGGCGGATAGTATTATTGCTCACGCGCCCAAACTACAGGGGCGGGAAAGGGGAGAGAGTTAGGTTTGTGGTAATAATACCCTTTTGGTCAGAAGTATGGCTATCAATGCTATACTTCAATGCTGTTTGTTAGTTAAAAAGCTATCTATTTGTTTTTAAATAATATTTTCAGGTAACCTGTGCAAAGATTTTATTATGCGGACAAATGATCTGACGACACCTCTCTCACCGGTATCTCCCGACAATGATGCTACTGGTGCGAGCATTACTGATATCACTGCGGTTGCCAGACAAGCTGGTCTAGAGGCGCTTGACCGTGAATTCAAGTTGCACTGGAATCTTGGTCAGAATATTTTACTATGCTGGTGTTTGGATTCGGATGGTGTTCAGGTTTTACCTGCGCCACATTATTTTCTGGGCCAGTTTTCTGCCAGTCTTAACGATTGTGACCCCATTGATCGCTTAGAGGCGCTGAATGGGCGCTATATTCGACAGCTAATATCGGGTTCTCGTCTACTCTCTATTGAGGATTTTCATGGTGCAGCTAGTCGCTTAGAGCTAACCCCCGTAAAAATCCACTTAGCGCAGCCCTTGATACCCGATGCAGATGCTTATCATGCTATCGATGCATTGATAAAACGCTATAGCATTAATTATGTTAAAAGCCGCGCGGTGCTACTGTTTGATATTGTCGATTTCTCTTTGGTATCACCGTTTGAGCAAACCAGCCAGCTTAATAGTTTGTCGTATATGATGAATGTTGCACATGAGCGTTTGCGGCGACAGAATAAGCAAATTAATTTTTGCCGTACCACTACGGGCGATGGCTACTATGTTTGGCACCAACAGGAAAGCCCGAGAGCAAACTTAGAGCTATTCGAATTCATGATGTTGGTCATTGTGGATAACGCGATGGCGCAGCGTGCCGCGCATAGCAATGGTACGGCTGGTCAAGTCGTACCTAGTATCAGAACTTGTTTTCATATCGGTGGTCACTTTGAGTTTTATCAGGCCGATGGACTTAACCCTGGTTTAAATAGCTTTATCGTTGGCGACGTCACTATTGAGTTGGCCAGAATGTTGGAGTTGGCAGAACCTGGGCAAATTTTTATAGGAGATTTTGATGCCGATATGCCGACTTCCTATCGAGAGGGTGCCTATCTGATTCCTGTTGATAGCCAGCTTTTTATTGAGCGAGCTGTCAAGCAGATGCATAGCCTTAAAGGTGAAACGCTATCGGGCCAGACTATTACAGCAATGCATTGTTTTTTAACTGGCGAAATTGGAGCTTCGGGGGGGAAAACCGTACGTCGTTTTCGGATTACCGATAAACATGGCCGCTCCAGAAACGTTTATAATTTGCGAATTAATATACGCACGGTTAACAGTAATAAACCGGTTATATTGGGTAAACAGGATGGTGAGTTATCTCAACGTCAATCCCTGCGTAAAGGGATGATCAGTAAGGATAATCGTCTCAGGGTTTTCAATGCATTTCAGCCTCGGTTGGGGACAAATCTCACCGCAGCCGATGATTAGGTTTTTAATATGGAGCCTATTAAAACAGAGCAAGTTGACCGGTTGATTATGGATGTGAGTAGCACTATCGATGTCTCTGACCCTCAGAAGGTATGCGCTGCAGTGCTGGATATTTTTCAGCGTCGTTATCCTGATACCGATTTTAGCTTGCTGGAGAGAATGTATAATGATTTTGCTGCCCTCTATCGTGGCGAGCTAGAGGGTTTTCTTGCCTGTGATACTACTTATCACGATATTCAGCATGTATTAGATGTTAGCCTCGCTATGGCCAGATTGTTAGATGGCTATGAAAGTCGCCATTCCGGTGCCCAGTGTCTGGGTCCTGAGCTGGCGGTACTGGGGATGATTGTGGCCTTATTCCATGATTCGGGTTATATCCGTCGTGAGGGTGAGACTAACATTCAGCATGGCGCCGAATATACCAAAATTCATGTCAGTCGCAGCGCGCAATTTATGGCTGAATATCTGCCAGGTATTGGCTGTGCTGAGTGGATTGAGTTGGCGGGAAAGCTAGTCCATTTCACTGGTTATGAATTTACTCCGGATCAAATTCAACTGGATGATCCCAAGCACCGAATCATTGGTGGCCTTATAGGCACCGCCGATGTTATTGCACAAATGGCAGATCCTGCCTATTTAGAGAAGTGCCGCGATCGTCTGTATCCGGAATTTGAACTGGGGGGATTAACCCATCAATTACTTCCCGATGGCAGTGAGCTGGTATTGTATAAGTCAGCGGAAGATCTGTTATTAAAGACGCCGCAATTTATCAAAACAACCATCAGTGGTCGTTTAGAAAAGCATTTCAATGGCCTTTATCATTACGTTGAGGCGCATTTTGATGGTCCTAATTTATACATGGAGGCGCTAGAAAATAACTGTCGTCATCTAGAGCAATTAATTGCTGAAGATGACCCGGCACTATTAAGTAGTACCGCATTACGGCCCTGACCCTTCTCTTAAACCTGCCTTAAAATTAATCTGTGAATACTATTACTAAACCTATTGCAGTGCTGCTCGATGTTGACAAGCCGCTACAGTGTCAGCAGTTAGCTGAACAATTGAGGCTGTCTTTGGTCAGTGAAGAACAACGCGAAAATTACTCCTACCTATTAGTGTTCACTGCCCATGGCTTGGCGATTGTGCAAACGGGGGCCAAGGCGGCTGGGCCGGTATTCGTCGATTTTTCCTCGGGCACGACTGATCATCGACGTAAACAAGGTGGGGGTGAGTTAATCGTAAAGGCGGTGGCAGGCAGTAAATCGCAGCTGCCAGTAGTACTGGACACTACTGCAGGCCTGGGGCGTGATAGTTTTGTGCTGGCCAGCCGGGGGTATTCGGTTACATTGTGTGAGCGCTCAGCTGTTATTGCCGCAGTACTGGCAGATGGTCTACAGCGAGGGTTAGATAGTAGTGATAGCGAGTTGCGGGCCATCGTTCAGCGCATGCAGCTAAAACGGATGGATGCGCTGGCGTATATGCGTACAGAGGCGCAATTAAGTCCACCCGACGTGGTGGTGATTGACCCGATGTTCCCCCATTCAAAAAAATCTGCCTTGGTAAAAAAAGATATGCAGGCCTTTCAGCAATTGGTCGGTGCTGATGAGGATAGTGATCAGCTCTTGATGCAAGCTTTACTTATAGCTAAGCACCGGGTTGTGGTCAAACGGCCCAAAAAGGCCGAATTTTTAGCTGCAAGAAAACCTAATTTCTCGGTAGCCGGTAAAGCGATTCGATTTGATATTTACAGTCTAAAAGCTTTCGCTAAATAAGTTGTTAGTGGGTAGTGTTAGCTAAGCCCGTGCGAGATAGATGGTAGATGTTTAAATACCCATGACAGCTTGGGAGATCAGGATCTCAATAAGGCTTGAAATCATTTTATCGTAATTGACTTGGTTGCCGTCACCTGCGACGGCCATCGCCTTAGCCTTGCTAATAATCCTGTGTTTCTCATTGGCGCTTAGATTATCGTATTTGTTAAAAACATCCTGCAAGCTGCGTGAGTCATTGCAGTAATGCAAAATATTGGCTGCGCATTGTTCTGAATTGGCTTTATTGCGGCAGGCCAGCGCTGCTTGGTTGTCACAATAATCAGTATATTTTTTGGTAAGAAACAGGGCTATTTCCTTTTCGTTTCTGTTGTTACGAATAGCGGCTTTATTGGCAATTGCAATCATCTCTTCGCGGGAGCGGGGGCGATATTTACGCTCTAAAAAATCAGGGTCCTTACAGCGTTGGTCATTGACGCAATTTTCGATGGCATACTGCATCCAGTTGTTGACCTGATCACAGCTCAAACGGTAGTCTCGCTGGCAATCAGCCTCTGTTAGTTGGGGCTCACTTCGCTCCTTGTTTTCATCATCTTCAACGCTTAATGTTGCTAACTCACTGGGGTTATTGCTGCTCTTGTTGTTGGCAGGTTTAGCCGCAACCGGTTGGTAGTAATTGACGGTGCTTCCTGTGCGAGTAGGTTGACTGGCTTGGTTAGGCCTTTGGTCAGTAAACACGGTATTACCGTCCGCATTTTTCGAGCTATATATTTCAGCCTGGGCTGCTGTGTTGACCAGTAGGCCGATAGAGAGGGCGGTTAGGCAGTTTTTTAAGAGAGAAATCATAGGTCACTTGGTTGCGTATTATTGAATATCGAGATGGCCTGGGTCTGAAGTCTTTAAAAATTTGGACGGTTGGTTGTTAAGTTATTGCGCCTCAGACCATTATAGCTGCTATTTTCGTTTAGCGAAGCCAGCGGTGAAAAGATGCTGTTATTGCTGAGCTGGCAATGGGTAAACCGTGACGAGGCTCTCGGTTTTTCTGCTATTGCTTTGAATAGCAAGGTTGGATAACAGCAGATTTAACGATAGTCACAGGCCAGCTCACCATTGTCACTGAGTGGCCTGTAATAAACTTGCTTCAGTTTGCGGTCCGATTAAGGTTTTGTGCAGTTTTCCTTCTGGGTTGATAATAATGGTTGTCGGTAAAACATTGGGTTTGGGGTAGCCTAAAATTACTGACGGATCATCACGTAAAACAGTAAATTTTATCCCCAGCTTGGTGCTGTTCTGCTGTAGTTGCTCTAGTGGGCTTTGGTCGTAATCTACCCCGAAAAGTTTGGTATTGTCAGCGTGTTGTTTGGCAAAGTTATTCAGCTCGGGTATCTCCGTGATACAGGGTTTGCACCAGGTTGCCCAATAATTGATAACGACCCACTGGCCTTTATGGTCAGCAAAGCGGCCGGTATCACCGTTTAACTCTGTATAGTCGGGCTTGCTGCAGGCGCTGAGCAGCAGTGATAAAAATAACACGGTGTAATAACGGCTAGGTGTCATAGCAGTGGTGATTCCTTTTTAGTCTTGGTTTGAGTCGGCTATGGTCGGGCTGAAAGTGGCTGCGGGAGCTGTTTCGGCCGTAGCAAATAGATCTTCTAATGAAATACTTAATACCCTCTGGTTGTGCTCATCGGCGTCGTTGAGGTATTCAAGGCTGCGCGCCAGCCAGGGTGGTGGCTCATTGCCCTGATATCGACTCTCCGGTGATTGACCTAATAAAAGGTATAAGTCCCATAGTGTATAGCGAGTTAGATCACGACCCAGAACAAAATGCACGTTATCGCTCATCCGCAGTAGACTCTCATCCAATAGCTTGTTGCGAATGGGGACCCAGCGGTCTGCGGCGATGCTATGGCGGTCGAACAGCCATGGCTTTTGCAGTAAATAATTTTCCTGTAGGTCTTCGCCGCGTTGATGTTTTTGCCAGAGCAGCTCTAATACACCCAGGGCGAAGACAATATCACTAAAGTCTTCATTTTTTAGCGCATTATATCCACCCAATGCATGAACCAGTTCAGCGCCGGCAAGGACAATTAGCCAAGATAAGTATATCCACAATAAAAATAAAGGCAGTGTCGCAAAGGTGCCGTAGATGGTTTGATAGCTGGTATTAGCAACAATGCTGGTAAATAACTGTTTTGCGCATTCAAAAACCAGGGCTGTCACCAGTCCGCCAATTAACGCATTACGGATAGGGACTCTACAGTTGGGTATAGCGGCGAATACTAGAGTAAAAGCCGCGGAGGTTAATAGATAGGGTGTCAATCGTAATAGCTGCGTGCCTATACCCATCAAACCTACATGGTTGAAGATCACTTTTAGTGACACTAAATAGGTGCTGATACCCAGTGCTAGTCCGATACAAATGGGGCCGAGACTAAGAATGGCCCAGTACAGTAAAAAACTGGATAAGCCGCTGCGGTTGGCGCGTGTTTTCCATATGGAATTAAAGGTCTTTTCAATATTTTTTAACATGAATATGGCAGTAACGCCCAAAAAAGCGATGCCAACACCGGTTAACTTGCCAGCTTGATCAGAAAATTGTTTCAGGTAGTCTTGTACTTCTTGTCCAGAAGACGGGATGAAATTATCAAATACCAGTGTTTGAATTTGTAAGCCAACTTGCTGAAATGCGGGCACTGCTGAAAGGATGGCATACATTACCGTTAGCAACGGTACCAGTGCAAATAAGCTCATATAGGTGAGCGCTGCTGCACTATTGCTGCAGCCATCAGCAATGTAACGCTTTTGAATATAGCTTATAAATTGTAATAAATTTTTAAATTTTATCGTCAGCACGGAATTATCTTCACTGGTGTATAATGAATGCCAGTATAACAGTATTCTAATTGAGGGCATCGCGGCACTATGAGTACCATAAATAAAGTTACTATTTACCACAATCCTCGCTGTTCAAAATCTCGGCAAACTTTGCAGTTGCTTGAAGATAATGGCGTCAGTCCAGAGGTTGTGTTGTACCTGGAGACACCACCTGATACAGCAACGCTAAGAAGTTTGCTCAAAAAATTAGCGATAAGCCCACGAGAGCTACTGCGCAAGAGTGAGGATGCTTATAAAGAGAATAAGCTGAGTGATGAAAGTTTAACTGATGAGCAGTTGCTTGCAGCGATGGTAACCCATCCTAAATTAATTGAGCGTCCTATTGTGGTTAAAGGTAATAAAGCGATTTTGGGCCGCCCGCCAGAAAACGTTTTATCGCTGGTGTAAATAACTGATGACAGTGCCTTATATTTTAGTACTTTATTACAGCCGTCACGGTGCGGTGGCGGAAATGGCCAAGCAAGTTGCTCGCGGTATAGAGCTGGTGGCGGGTATTGAGGCGCGTATCCGAACAGTGCCAGCAGTATCCACGGTCTGTGAAGCTACCGAGGCTGATATCCCTGCTGATGGACCTTTGTATTGCAGTGTTGATGATTTAAAAAACTGTGCTGGCTTGGCTATGGGGAGCCCAACACGCTTTGGTAATATGGCGTCACCGTTGAAATATTTTATTGATGGTACCTCCAGCTTATGGTTAAGCGGTGCGATGATTGACAAGCCCGCTGCGGTGTTTACGTCCACCGCCAGTTTGCATGGTGGGCAGGAGACAACCTTGTTAACGATGATGTTGCCATTGCTGCATCACGGCATGGTAATGGTGGGTTTGCCTTATAGTGAAGCCGCTTTAACGACGACTCAAACGGGCGGTACACCCTATGGTGCCAGCCATTTGGCAGGCCAACACAGTGATCGACCATTGGATCAAGATGAACTGACTCTGTGCCGCGTACTCGGTAAGCGACTGGCGAAAATCGCTCTGCAATTACAAGGTTGAAATAATCTATGCCAAATCAATATGCCGTGCTGGCACGTTATGCTCGATTTTGTGCGGTGCTGAGTTACTTTGCTTTGTTAGTGCTGCTAACCTTGGGAACCTTAGTGTGGCCCAGTTGTAACCGTAGCCCCAACCTGTCGATATGGGGCTTACAAGTGTTGTTATTATTACCGTTTCTCCCTGCGATATTGCAACAAAAAGTGCGGCCCCTTGCATGGCTGACATTTATTTTATTAGGCTTTTTTCTGGCAGCAGTGCCAACAGCATTTGCTTGCGGCTCATGGCTGACAGTGTCGGAACCTATTGTTACGGTAGTATTGTTCATCGCGTTGATGATGAATATTCGCTGGCGTGCCCGGGCATTAAAAGAGCAGTGATACAGTCGTTATGGCTGCATGGCAGCCAGTACATCTTTTATCCTTTGAATATAACCATACTGGAGTAGTGACTAACGATGGATGAGAAAAAACCAGGATTTATTCGGCGCAGCTATAGATGGTTAATGCGTTTTATCACAGCTCTGCGCTTACTCACGGTAAACCTTTTTTTCCTCGTCATGTTGGGCTTCCTGATTTTTGTGTTTTCTTCTAGCGAGTTGCCATCAGTGCCGAAAAAGGGCGCTTTGCTGCTCGATATTAAAGGCAGTCTCGTTGATCAGAAAACTTATACCGATCCATTAACAGTACTACTCGGTGACAGCAGTACCTTGCAGCGGGAAGTATTGGTAGAGGATGTCATCGATGCGATCAATTATGCGAGAGAAGATCAGCGAATCACCTCTTTGGTATTGTCTTTGGATAACATGGTTTATGGCGGTCTCAGTAAAATGTTGGAGATTAAGCCTGCGTTAGATGCGTTTCGTAACAGCGGTAAAAAAATCATCGCTATCGGTAATACCTATAACCAGGACCAATACTGGCTCGCAAGCCAGGCTGACGAAGTGTATGTGGATCCAATGGGGGAGGTCGCTCTGGAGGGTTATGGTCTATACCGTAGTTACTTTAAGCAAGCACTGGATAAATTAAAAATTAATTTTCATGTTTTTCGTGTGGGTGAGTTTAAATCAGCGATGGAGCCGTATATGCGTGACGATATGTCAGCAGAGGCTAAAAAAGCCAGTCGTGTTTGGTTGGGGAGTTTATGGGATGAATATACTGCTCATGTCGCTGAGCGCAGAAATTTATCACCACAAGCTATCAATGAATATATCAATACCAGTGATCAGGTTTTAGCACGGTTTCATGGGGATGGTGCGGCAGCTGCTGTTGCCAATGGTTTGGTTGATGGTATTAAAACTCGCGATGAAGCCAATAGTTATTTACTCACTGTAGCGGGTGCTGTCACGGCCGAGGGAGACTATCAGTCTATCGGTTTTGAAAAGTACTTATGGCGGCAGCGATTGGAGCTCTCATCTGTTGCAAACCCTGACAAGGTGGGGCTCATTGTTGCTGCAGGGACTATTGTTGATGGTGAGCAATTACCGGGAGCAATTGGTGGCGATACTTTGGCCGCCTTAATTCGTGAGGCACGCCGAGATGAAAATATTAAAGCTCTAGTGCTGCGTATTGATAGCGGTGGTGGTAGTGCTTTTGCATCAGAAATTATTAAGCGTGAGTTGGATTTATTACAGCATGCAGGTAAGCCGCTGGTTATTTCAATGGGTAGTATGGCAGCCTCCGGTGGTTACTGGATATCGGCGAATGCTGATGAAATCTGGGCGCTACCTACAACCTTAACGGGCTCCATCGGTATTTTTGGTGCCTTTCCAACCGTTGATAAATCATTAGCGGCACTGGGCGTTAACACCGATGGCGTGGGCACTACGGATTTAGCTGGGGCGTGGCGTATTGATCGGCCGTTACAGGCGATTACTGCGAATTCGATTCAAAGCAAGATCAATCATGGTTATGCGCAATTTTTAGAGCTGGTTGCTACCGGGCGAGGCATGTCCACGCAGGAGGTAGAAGTGATCGCTGAAGGTCGAGTGTGGTCCGGTGCCGATGCGCAGCGTTTAGGTTTGGTCGATCATTTAGGTACTCTGCAACAGGCAGTTGATGCCGCGGCCACGTTGGCCGGGCTGGATGAATATCAGCGGGAGTTGATAGAAATTCCGTTATCGCCTCAGGAGCAGTTTTTGAAAGAGTTTGCAGCTGAGGTTAATGCTGGTCAGACACCCGCTAAACGATGGCTCAAACAAATATTTAACGGCTTTGGGGCGGCTATAGATGCTTCTATAGGCACTAGCCTGATAGGTCGTTCTCAAATGGCTGGTTTGGGATATTTAATTGCCCCGCTTAAAGAGGGTTTTGCTTTTGTGGCGGGGATGAATGACCCAGCCCATGTATACCTGCATTGTACGCCCTGTATAGCACCCTGAGGATTTTTGTCTGTGTACTAGGCTGCTGTAGTTGACCTGTTTCGTTAGGTTGTATTTTTTAGAGGAATTTGTCAGCTTGCAGTTTACTCTGGGTATTGCTGGTACCAGTTGACGCCGTGTCGATCTTGTTCACATTTGATACGGTGTCTGCCGATTAAACAGTTCAAGTGCGCCAGCGTTTCACCGGTTGCCATGCCTAACAGGCCCTCCTCAATTTCGCGTTTGAATAAAGCGGGGAAGCAGTCCAGCACCCGTTTTGGCTCGTGTAGATGATCGAACAAGCTGTCTAGGCCTTTTTCGTGGGATTCGATAACCTGAGTTAATCTGCGGTGCAGACCGTAGAATGGCGCCTCATGGGCGGGGAGGATTAAGATATCGTCAGGTAATATATCACGAATTCTAGCGTTACTGTGCAGCCATTCCTTGAGCGGGTCGCCCATCGGCTCAGTGGGAAAGACGCTGACATTGGGAGTGATTTTAGGAAGGATCTGGTCACCAGAAATTACCAGCTTCAAGGCAGGGCAATACAATGCAACATGCTCTGGCGAGTGACCGCTACCAACAATAATTTGCCAGTAGCGATTATTGATGGTGATAGTTTCGCCATCGACTAGCCGACGAAAACTATCTGGCATGGGGCTGATATAAGAGCCAAACTGACCAAACTTCTGTTTATAGACTTGTATCTGCTGGTCGGAATAACCGGCTGCGCGATAGAAATTAATCGCGGCCTTAGGTGCTGCTCGGCCGGTGTCGCTGCTCATGGCTCGGCACATTAAAAATTCTTCTCGTGACATCCATAACTCGCAACTAAAGCGATCTGTTAGCCAGCCGGCAAGGCCGACATGGTCTGGGTGCATATGGGTGCAAATAACGCGGTTGACGGGTTTTCCCTGAAAGAAATCGCTGAACAGTATCTCCCAGGTTGCGCGGGCCTCGTCAGTGTTTAAACAGGTATCGACAATGGTCCAGCCGCAGTCATCCTCGAGCAACCATAAGTTGATATGATCGAGGGACATTGGCATTTGAAATCGGGCCCAGTAGACGCCATCGCAAATTTTTTCTGGCTTGCCGGGGGCGGGATTAACATCTTTACCCCAAGGGTAATTAAGGCCGCGAAATAGCTCGGGATTATTCTTTAACATAGGCATTATGACACAGGAGTTATGGCTTGACTGGGAGCACAGTGTAGTGCTGCCTGGAGAATTTACTGATGACGTATGTTCAAGCTTTACCGCAGCAAAGTCCAGTTTTTGTGATTACTATTAACCATGCCTTCACGGTGTCCGTAGTTAGTAGCCGCTCAATCGCTCAGACTTGATTGGCGCTTACTGAGCCCGACGTAATACCACGCAAGTTCGTAGTTTTTCACTACCAAAGGCCGACATCTTGGCAAAGTCTGCGCGAGCTATGGGAATATATTGGCAATCGACAGAGGAATATTTATCATCAATCGGATCTGGATCGTGTACATAGAGGCATTCATCATCGATCCCTGAGATGGTGACCCAGTGCGGTGATTTTTTACCGTCCATACGATAGGTACTGATTAAGATAATAATAGCTGCGCCTTCGCTGAGCCATTGAGCAATGTCGGCCTGGCTGACATCCCGCTGCTTGACGGCTATTTTTTGCGTTTTGGCTTTGGTTCTAAATTGCTGATCGACCACCGCCAGGATCTTTTTCTTGAGTGTATTGCGCACGCTGTCGATAAATAAAGGGCCGCTTTTATTGAGGTAAACCTGAGCCTCATAGCCGCGCTGGTGGGCGGCAAGCGCCAAGCCTACTGGGTGACAGCCGCCGTGGCCAGAGGTCATAAAGATCGTGGTTGCCTCGCGCCATATATCCAGCTCACACTCCTGATTAAAAGCGGTATTTGACTTCAGGCTGGCCATCGCCATCATCAGTGCTGCTGGTCCGCAGGTGAAGTCGGTAGTCTGTTGATACCAGGGGGTGTTGCTTTGTTGTATGTTGGCGGCGATATAGCGGATGCGTTTTTGCATGCGCAAAGCATCGCGGTGATCTTCGTAATAGTCGGTCAGAGATTCGAAACTGGTATAGCCCAAAGACTCATAGAGCTTGATAGCGCTGTCATTATCCGTGGCGACTTCCAGTCGCATATAAAAACGATTCTTGTTAGCGGTCTCGGATTCCAGAGCTTGCAATAAGCGGCGGCCCAAACCGGTGCCTCGTGCGGCGGGGCTGACGGCTAATGAATACAATCTAGCCAGGCGTGTGCCCTGGTGCAATAACACCAGCCCATAGCCAATAATGACGGTATCCCTTTCGGCGATGAGCAGCACCCGGTTGGTCGCCCTGACCCAGTGTTTGAAACGACGACGGCTTAGCCTGTCGCTGTTGAAGCAGATTTTTTCAAGCGCATCCAGTTGTTCAATATCGGTCTCAACGACTTGGCGAATATGAATGTTGTCCTGCGCTTGTTTGACGGCTGGGGTTGGTTTGCTGCGTTTCATCAACATGGTTTCCACTGAGATAGAATTTGCTCGCTTACTTGTTTGGCTTTAAACAGTAACGCCTGTTGCCAGTGACGATCTTGGGGGTAGAAATGATCCAGCATGGGTTTGCGACTGTGTTGATGTGTCAGCTGTTGGGCCGCGGTGCTGTGCTTGTTATGACTGTTGGCCCACAGTATATGTTCATCGATTAAGGTATTAAATAGATCGCTGGTGGAATAAGTGCCAAACTCCAGCGTTAAAAAACAGCTGCGTTGGTGTTGCGCGGTCATGATGGCGTGCCAGGCATAGTCGAGCAAACCGTGTTTGGGGACTGATGTGGAGGTGCCGCGCGCGGGGACATTAATCGCGGCGCCAAATAGTGTCTGGGCGAAATGCTCCTGAGGGCTATCGAGTGGATGGTCGCAAATCAGTTCACCGTAAGCCCAGGGGCCTAGCCCAGTATGTAGGTCGAGTACTAATAGCTCTTTCGTTGCCAGCTGAAATTCGGTCATGACCGTTTCGATAGTTTGGCGGCCAAAGCTGCTTTGTTGGCCGCCAAAAAATGGCGCTAGTGGATCTTGATATTGACCTCCGCTCAGGGCTTGCTCAAAGCAGCGTTGCCCCAATTCACTCGCTTGCAGGTTCAGTGCTTGCTGCCTTAATAAGTGGTTGGCTTCAAACATCCATGGTCTAATTTTTTCATAGTGTCGGTGCTCGGGAAGCGGCTGACTGAAGTCAATGAAGTTACGGTTCAGATCAATCCCCTGTTCATCGCAGCGACGATGCCAGGCCATACCCCATGGATTTAATGCGTGGATAAAGAGTAGGGCCATATTGTCGGGTAAATTCAATTGAGTACTAACAAATTGATTTAATAGAAAGCTTTGTATAGCGCTACCCGCGTAACCTTCGATACCGTGGGTGCCGCTAATAACAACCAAAACTTGCCGGCTGTTTTTGGGGCCTAGCCAAACAATATCGGTAGCCAGTGGTTCTTGTTCTGGCCCCAGTTGTGGGTGAAGTATGGTGCTGTGGCTATAAGTTGGGTTGTTTTCAGCAGTCGTGCCTAGTTTTGCCAGTGTGTCCAAAAAATACTGACGGGCCGCGTTGAAACTGTGGTTAAATTGGGTGTTTAGATTCAGGCAGATAGGTTCAATCATGGTGTCAAAAGTCGGTGCCGGTTGGTGCTGGCGTGGTATGCTGAGGTAAGTAGTTGGGGGCGCGATAATAGCATGAGGAAAAATAAAGGATGCAAATATTTTTGTTTTAACCTATCTTCGCGAACGCTGCCCTCCAGTGTCCTATTTGAACTTTTTCGAGTTCGACGGCACTGGCATCGAAGCAGGTCATTTTCATTTATTTAGGTATTAATCAGCAGATGTCACAGGTCTATATTGTTGTCGATGATCCCAAAGGCTGGGAACCTTATTATCCCAGTGATCGTATTATTACTTTTCAGGATTATTTGTCGCTGGAGGTGCAAACCCAGCAGCGAGTTCGGGTTATAAACCTCTGCCAAGATTATAGCTATCTGCGAGAGGGTTATTATTGTTCGTTGTTTGCTGAGGCGAGAGACCATCATGTGATACCGTCAATGCGGGTGCTGAATGATATTAGCCATCCCTTGCTCTATAAATTGCAATTGGGGCAGCTGGCACCAACTCTTGAAAAGGCATTGAAAGGTCGGGCTGGCGAATCGGAGATAATCATTAAGTCCTATTTTGGCGTTGTCAGTGATAGCAACTTTAAAACACTGGCGCGTATTTTGTTTGAGCGTTTTCCCTGCCCGGTATTGTCTTTTACTTTGACTTACACCGAGCGCTGGGAAATTACCGAAATCGGTATTGTTAATCATCGTTTACTCGATGACGAGGAGCAGACCGAGTTTGCCAATGCGCTGGATAATTTTAGCAGTAAGGTTTGGCGGCAGCATAAGCAAAAGAAAACGGCAAAATACGATTTGGCGATACTGGTTAATGATGATGAAAAATTCCCCCCTAGTGATTCCACAGCCTTAAAAAAGTTTATTAGCGCGGGTAAGGCGCTGGATATTGATGTGGAATTAATTTCACCATCAGACTTTGTGCGCCTGTCAGAGTTTGATGCTTTATTTATCCGTGAGACCACGGCAATTGACCATCATACATATCGTTTTGCTAAAAAAGCTGAAGCAGAGGGAATGGTGGTGATCGATGATCCAACATCGATTCTTCGTTGTACCAATAAAATTTTTCTGGCCAAATTATTTGAAACCCATAAGGTGCCGACACCGAGAACAATTATTTTACAGCAGGGTGAAACACAACAGTTGCAGCAGGCGGTTGAGCAGCTGGGATTTCCGTTGGTGTTGAAAATACCCGACGGCTCGTTTTCTCGCGGGATTGTTAAGGTTGAAAGCTTTGAAGCGCTGGCAGCTCAGTCTAAAGAGTTGTTTAAACGTTCTAGTTTGCTGCTGGTGCAAGAATATTTATATACCGACTTCGATTGGCGTATTGGGGTATTGAATAACAAGCCCTTGTACGCTTGCCGTTATTACATGGTGAAAAATCACTGGCAGATTTATCGTCATAATGACAATAAGTCTGCGGATAGTGGTGGCTTTGATACTATGCCAACCTTTGAAGTGCCCAAGGCTGTTTTGCAGGCGGCGCTGAAAGCAACCAAACCAATCGGTAACGGTTTGTACGGCGTTGATGTTAAGGAGTCAGCAGGTAAGGGGTATGTTATAGAAGTTAATGATAACCCGAGTCTTGAATCCGGTGTCGAAGATAAATATATGGGTAATGAACTCTATAGCATGATTATGAAAGAGTTTGTTAGTCGAATAGAGGCTAAAAGAAATAGCTAATTCTATTAGTGGTTTGTTGTCACGAGAGTTGTTGAGCTGATGTTTTGGGTACTAACAATTGTGATCCAGTCAAGATGAGACTGCTTATGTTGGTCAGTTTGATGTTGTCGATAATAGATAAAAAAGGGAAGTAACAATCCCTGTTTTTATTGGAGCAGAATCTGGTTTTTCATAGGTTCATAAAATGAGGTTGTTGGCATGAGTCAATTGGTACAGGCTCCATTGCTGGAGGCACATAATTCAGGGTTTGGAAAAGATGAACATTTTTTTGAGCTAATGGCGAAAAACATTTATCAAAAAGGTTACAGCATACATCCTAACGTACTGTCTGTGGCATTCGTTACTGATTTATATCGCCAGTTGCAGGATATGGCAGGTGGACAATTTAAACAAGCTGGCGTAGGTCGAGAAAATACCCATACGATTAATAACTTTGTCCGCACTGATGAGATCTGCTGGATTAGCGGTGAGTCAGCTGCTGGTCGTGATTGGTTATGTTGGGCGGCTGCTTTGCAGGCCTACCTCAACCGCCATTTAATGCTAGGTCTATTTTCCTTTGAAAGTCATTTTGCGCATTATTCCCCAGGGGATTTTTACAAAAAGCATCTTGATGCTTTCAAGGGAGAAGCAAACCGTACGCTGTCATTGGTGGTGTATTTGAACCCTGATTGGCAGCCCGAAGAGGGCGGGGAATTAGTTTTATATGCGGAAGACGGGCAGCACCCGATCAGGGTAACCCCAGGTTTTGGCACAGTGGTTGCATTTTTGAGTGAAGAGTTTCCGCATGAAGTGTTACCTACTAAACGAGATCGTTATTCTATAGCGGGATGGTTTCGAGTTAATGGTTCTATCGATGGCCGTATTGATCCGCCACGCTAGTCATATGCTCAGTCTAAAAGGTTAAAAATAGCGATTTAGCGGGTGTTCAATTTGTTTGGCGTTGCTACGCCTGTTTAATGCTTTACCCGCCTGATGTACTAATACTATCGAAGAAGAAGTTAATGATTTCCTGTGGGCCGGATATATCTCCAGCGTTGCCGCCCATCAGCTTGGGATACTTTAGCCGCTGAGAGGGAATGACATGCCCCGACCCTCTCAGCGTATAGAGCCGCATGCTAATGCCTTCGGTGCTGAGCCAGCGCTGTTCCACGATGGATGTTTCGTTATCGCCATCCATTTCTGGATGATTAACCAGGGTGGCTGTTTGAGTTATACCCGCAAGCTTTTTCCAGTACTCAATGGTCGCGTCTGCAGAGAGTACCTGGCCTCTGCTGGTATTGCCCAGGATACTAACAGTGCCGCCAATATACGGGTTAATTGGGTCATTAGTGCCATTGAAAATAGCGATTGAAATTGGTTTATTCGACTTCATACAATCTAAATTATTATCGACCGGTAAATTGGCACTTATCGGGGCAACTGCCGAGAACAACTCGGGTACTTCCAGTGCTAATTTATAAGCCATATGCCCGCCATTGGAGTGGCCGGTGACAAAAACTTTGTTGGTGTCGATGTGCTGTCGTTTTACGAAATATTCGATCATCTCTTTGAAGAAATAAACGTCATCAATATTGTCGGTGTTGGCGGCGTAGTCGGCCGATTGTCTACAGTCGTTCCAGTGGTTTTCATAACCTTGCGGATAAACCACAATGTATCCTTTTTTCTCTGCTAATAAATCAAATTCATAAGCTGACGAGGTGCGAATGTGGTTGGCGGTGCCCATTGAGCCGTGTAAGACAAATACCAAAGCCGGGTGTGGATCTATATTGTCGGGTCTATACCACGAGAAGTGGCGTTGGTGTTGATTGTCTGCCGATAGTGGAAGGCTTAATGTGGTTTGGCTGAATTTGCCAGGTAGTCGGGGCGGCGCGGGTAATGGTGTGTATACATAGTAAAAAAACAACCCCCCAATGACCACTGCTATTGTGGCTAAGGCTATTAGGATGTTGCGCAGCGTTTTCATAGCCTGTTCTCGTTGGCATGTTTTTACGATCATCAATCCTAATGTGCATGGGTAGGTTTATCAATCTATGAGCAGTGAGTTTTAATTGATTGGAAGAAAGCTTTCTTGCAAGCTAAATAAATTGCCTAATAGATATTTTGTCTTTGTTGAATATTATCCCTTCGCTCAAGAGCCGTTGTTTTTGCTCGCGATAAGCTGTTGTATTAGGGGGTAAAGAGATTTTCCTCTGGCTGTTGACGACCCGGTGCCAGGGCAGGGATGTCGCCTCAGGTAGGTTTCTCAGTGTATTGCCAACTAGGCGCGCGCAGCCAGCTAACCCCGCGAGCTCGGCAACTCGACCGTAACTGGCCACACGCCCCGCGGGTATTTGCTGGATTACTTGCCAGATTCGCTGTCGTTTTTCGTCTGTCATAATACTGCTGCCAGGTGCGCTCTATGTTAGTGTGACAGGGTGTGGGGGTAGGCTATTAATTCTTGAGGGAATTGTAGCAAACATCGCGTTGTCCAAGTGTAGTTGGTGGGCTGTAGTGACGGAGTGCTGGCTGGCTCATAACTTGAAATTCATATTTTTACCCGCATTACTCTTATATTCCTTTTATTGCGAGGCCGTTATGCGCTTTCTGCTGTTGTTATTTATTATCGTTCCTATTACTGAGATGTGGCTGCTTATTGTGGTCGGCTCAAAAGTTGGTGCATTGACGACCATTGCACTGGTGTTTCTCACCGCGGCGATTGGTCTTACGTTGTTACGCCGCCAAGGGATAAGCACCTTACTGAAGGTTAATCAGCGTATTGAGGCGGGGCAATTACCGGCTGGGGAGATTTTAGAGGGAGTGGTATTGGCTGTCGGTGGCGCGATGTTGCTGACTCCAGGTTTTATTACCGATGTTATAGGATTTATTTGTTTATTGCCCTTTGTCCGCAAAGGGCTGGTTGCGGCTTTGTTGAGGCAGGGGTTGGTGATGTCTAGGTACGGTCGCGGGGCTGAGTTTAGAGGGGAGTTTTACCATTCGACTACCTCGGGCTCGCCAACGTCGCAGGGGCGGGTAGGTAAGGGAGAGGCTTCTGGCCATAATGTGATTGATGGTGAGTTTCGTCGAGATAAGTAAGGCTTGATTGTCACATCTTTGGTTGATATTTAATCACTCCGGCTCTTTCGCTGCTGTAATCGTTAAAAAATAAAAATATACCCTTGATATCCTTTTGAGCGCCCCCATATTGGCAGCAACCCGGATTGTACCGGCTGGATTACATTCATAACATTAACCATTAATTTTGGGAGAAGTACCAAAATGAAAATTCGTCCGTTATACGATCGCGTTGTCGTTCGTCGCAAGGAAGAAGAAGAAAAAACCGCTGGCGGGATTATTTTGTCTGGTTCAGCTAAAGAAAAGCCAAACCAAGGTGAAGTTCTTGCTGTAGGTGACGGTAAAGTTCTAGACAGTGGCGAAGTCCGTCCACTATCAGTAAAAGTTGGCGATACTGTTGTATTTGGCCAATACGCTGGTAGCAATACGATTAAAGTTGATGGTGAAGAACTGATCATCATGAGCGAAAGCGAAATTTTTGGTGTGTTGAGTTAAACAGCCCTTAGGCGTAATCGATTAACTTAATCAAGTGAAATTTAAAGGAAATTAATCATGGCTAAGCAAGTTATATTTGGTGATGAAGCTCGCCAAAGAATGTTGAAGGGCGTAAATATTTTGGCCAATGCGGTGAAAACCACATTGGGGCCAAAGGGCCGTAACGTTGTTTTAGATAAGTCTTTCGGTGCTCCTACTGTTACTAAAGACGGTGTTTCTGTTGCTAAAGAGATCGAGCTTGAAGATAAGCTGGAAAACATGGGCGCGCAGATGCTGAAAGAAGTGGCTTCTAAGGCGTCTGACGATGCTGGTGATGGTACCACTACAGCAACAGTATTGGCTCAGTCTATCGTTAATGAAGGTCTGAAACTTGTCGCTGCGGGTATGAACCCAATGGACTTAAAGCGCGGTGTTGATCAAGCTGTAGCTTCAGCTGTTGCTGAAATTAAAAAGCTATCTACTCCTTGTGCTGACGGTAAAGCGATTGCTCAGGTCGGTAGTATTTCTGCTAACAGTGACACCCAGGTCGGTGACATTATTGCAGAAGCAATGGAGAAAGTGGGTAAAGAAGGTGTTATTACCGTTGAAGAAGGTAATGTGCTGGAAAACGAACTGGATGTTGTTGAAGGTATGCAGTTTGATCGTGGTTACTTGTCGCCATACTTTATCACCAATACTGAAACAATGACTGTTGAGCAGGAAAATCCATTTATCCTGTTAGTTGATAAGAAGATTTCTAACATTCGCGAACTACTGCCCTTGTTAGAGCAAGTTGCAAAAGCTGGCCGTCCTTTGGTGATTATTGCCGAAGACCTTGAAGGCGAAGCGATGGCAACCTTGGTTGTTAACAATATGCGCGGTATTGTTAAAGTTGCAGCTTGTAAAGCGCCTGGTTTTGGTGATCGTCGTAAAGCAATGCTTGAAGATATCGCAACCTTGACCGGTGGTACGGTTATTTCTGAAGAGATCGGTTTGGATCTTGAGACTGCCACTCTGGAACACCTCGGTACAGCTAAGCGTATCACCATGGACAAAGACAGCAGCACCATCGTTGATGGCGCCGGTGATGCATCTGCTATCCAGGATCGCGTTACTGCTATCCGTGCACAAATCGAAAATACTACTTCTGACTACGACCGTGAGAAACTACAAGAGCGCGTTGCCAAACTGGCTGGTGGTGTTGCAGTTATCAAAGTGGGCGCAGCAACTGAAGTAGAAATGAAAGAGAAAAAAGCTCGTGTTGAAGATGCTCTGCATGCAACCCGTGCTGCAGTAGAAGAAGGTGTAGTACCTGGTGGTGGTGTTGCATTGGTTCGCGCTCTGCAAGCTATCGAGGGCATGAAGGGTTCTAATGATGATCAGACTGCGGGTATTAATTTGCTACGTCGCGCAATGGAAGCTCCATTGCGTCAAATCGTAGAGAACTGTGGTGATGAGTCTTCAGTTGTTCTTGATAAAGTTAAGCAAGGCAAAGGTAACTTTGGTTATAACGCAGGTACTGGTGAGTACGGCGATATGATTGAAATGGGTATTCTTGACCCTGCAAAAGTAACCCGTACTGCGCTACAGGCAGCGGGTTCAATTGCTGGTTTGATGATTACTACTGAAGCCATGGTTGCTGATATTCCTTCTGAAGGTGGCGCCGGTGGCGGTATGCCTGATATGGGCGGCATGGGCGGCATGGGTGGAATGGGCGGTATGATGTAAGTTTACTTATATCTAACCTTGCATTCACAATGCTAAGAAAGAGCCTCGATTTATTCGGGGCTTTTTTTTACCTTGATTTTAGTTTGGCTGCGGTTGAGTTATTACGGACGAAAAAAAACCGCCAAGGTAAATCTCGGCGGTTTTGGAGCGTACTAATCAATCGTTAGGCAAAATTTGCGTTAACAAAATCCCAGTTTACCAGTGCCCAAAATGCATCCATATAAGCAGGGCGGGCATTGCGGTAATCGATGTAGTAGGCGTGTTCCCACAGATCGACGGTTAATAGCGGTGTTACACTTTCGTCAGTCAGAGGAGTTGCTGCGTTACTGGTATTAACAATAGCCAGAGATCCGTCTGCTTTTTTAACCAGCCAAGTCCAGCTTGAGCCGAAGTTGTTGACAGCAGAATTAGTGAATTGCTCTTTGAACGCGCTGAAGGAGCCAAAGGTCGCAGTGATGGCGGCAGCGATAGCGCCAGTAGCTTCACCACCAGCATTAGGTGCCAGGCAGTTCCAGTAAAAAGTATGGTTCCAGATTTGGGCGGCGTTGTTGAATACGCCACCTTCGGAAGATTTAATAATGTCTTCCAAACTAGCATTTTCCAATTTGGTGCCTTCGATTAGCGGAGCTAACTTCGCTACGTAGGTGGCGTGATGTTTGCCATAATGAAACTCGAGAGTCTCTTGTGAAATATGAGGTTCCAATGCATTCATTGCGAATGGAAGTTCAGGTAAGGTAATAGCCATTTTACATCTCCAAAAAATTTAGTCGTCGAGTCAAAGTTAAATACCCTGCGATATCTGCAGGCACTATTGTACGGAAGTGTTTTACAATCCGAAATCATTTAAAAAGAAATTTTAAAGTGTTTTTTAACGCAGTGACAGTATTGTAATACTTTGCTGCGTTGTTAGTAAGTTTTGCTTCAGTGTTACTATCGATGGTTATGTTCACGCAATCACATCGAGTAAATGTTTTAAACAAACTGAATCAATGCTACAAAGATTAGCGATAAAGCTACGCTGGAATGAATAACGGCGACTAAACTATTGATTGCACCGTTCATTTTTCCAAAAATAGCATTGGCTTCTAGTAAGATAATGATTGCAAGGGTGATAATCAGGCCGGTGCTTAGCCCCTGAGTTAAGGGCATCAAACCGGCACTTGCGCCATGCATTGAGCCGAGCATACCTAGTAGCATCGGTGCTGACAGCAGAACGTTGGTGCGTGACGCAACCGCAGCTCTTGGGCCAGCGACAGCTTTGTCACCTTCGACGAGGCCGAGCATGATCTTCTGTTTTGGCCAAATAATGGCCCAAACATTAACGAACATCAGCGTGCCTGCCAGTACACCCATAGCTAAATAGGCGTTGATTCTTGCTCCAACTAAGCCTAATAACACGAAGCCGGTTAAAAAGGTAAGCATAGCTCCCCAGCGAAACCACCATAAAGCTTTGGGTGCTAGTTTTGCCATTACATCAGCCTTGCCTTCGTCGCTGGCTACTTTGACGTATTCAGTTTGGACGAAATTAAAGTAGTACAGAAAGCCAATCCAAGTAACGCCAAACAGGACATGCAGCCAGCGAAATAGTAAGTCGAGACTAATGAAGTTATCCATGAAATCATCCTATAGGTAATTGGTGTAGTTATTTTTTTGTCCGAACGCTCGGCAACAAACAACCGTTACGATAAACGGATTCTGCCATTATATAGCTTATGGAATAAAAATGTGGGTCCGCTCACTTATTGATAAGCGTGGTTGAACCTCCGAACAGGTGTCAAGTCTATAGCCGTATGAGATAATACGCGCTTTTCTTCTACTATCGATTCAACGTGTGGATATTATGCCCCAGAGAGATGATGACCATATAGGTCATGTTCCAAAAATGACACCAGCTCATGATGAAATAGCTTCTTTTCAACGAACGCGAGCCAAGGGGGGGATAGCGGCAGGTTTAGGATCAGTCCCCGATGTTGCCGATACTGGTACAACAGGTTTGAGTAAAACCCTATTAGTTTTAGGGTTGTTGCTGTTGTTGGCTACGGCTGCCTGGGCTGGTTTTTTGCATCTCAAACTTCAGGTTGCCGATCAAACCTTGAAAAACTATGAGAACAGAATTGGTGATCTTGAACGCCGGTTAATGGTGACCGACGAAAGTGTGAATGAGTCTAGTGTGGCGATGAAGGTAAAAATCAAAGAAATGGATTTTGAAATTCGCAAGCTCTGGGATAACGTTTGGAAAAAAAGTAAAAAACAACTGGAAGAGCACGATGCTTTACTGGCCCAGCAAGGGGCGAGTATTAAAAAAACCGAGGCCTTTATCGCTGGTGTTAAACAACAGTTGTCCCAGAATGAAGCTGTAGTCAGTGGTTTGGCCGGGCAGTTAAAAAAAGCAGAGCAGTTACAGGGACAGGTTAAAGCTAATCAGCAAGCTTTGTCACAACAGCAGAAAGGGCTTGAAGCTGCTGCAGATAAGGTCAATCGTGCTAACGCCATTGTCACTAAGCTAGATCAGCGAGTGAAAAATACTGAAGAGTGGGTAGAGTCCATCAATGGTTTTCGTCGTCAAGTTAATCGTGATATCGGTAGTCTGAAACAAAATCTGGGGCAGATGCAAGGGAATGCCAGCCCAGCCACTACTGCGCCATAACGATTTACGCTAGAAAATTTATCGTTGGAGTGGTATATAATGCCACTCCATTTTCTCCCCCTATTATCCTTTCGAACGAGGAGTTCGCTGCCGATGACTTTAATTCGTCAAGAAGATCTGATTGAAAGCGTAGCCGGTGCGCTACAGTTTATCTCTTATTACCATCCTTTAGATTTCATTCAGGCAATGGATAAAGCCTATCAACGTGAGCAAAATCCCGCAGCCAAGGATGCAATTGCACAGATATTAATCAATTCGCGTATGTGTGCAGAGGGGCATCGTCCGATTTGCCAAGATACTGGTATTGTGACAGTTTTTTTGAAAGTGGGTATGAATGTACAGTGGCAAGGCGATATGTCGGTCACTGATATGTGTAACGAAGGCATTCGCCGTGCTTATCTGGACCCTGACAATTTACTGCGAGCGTCAATTTTGGCTGATCCTGATGGCGCCCGAACTAACACCAGGGACAATACCCCAGGTATCATCCATTATGAGATTGTACCTGGTGATAAGCTGGAGGTGCACGTCGCCGCAAAAGGTGGGGGCAGTGAAGCTAAGTCTAAATTTGCCATGCTCAACCCTTCAGATTCAGTCGTAGACTGGGTATTAAGCATGGTGCCATTGATGGGAGCGGGTTGGTGTCCGCCGGGAATGTTGGGTATAGGTATTGGTGGTACTGCTGAAAAAGCGATGCTACTGGCAAAAGAAGCTCTGTTAGAGCCAATCGATATTCAAGATCTAAAAGAGCGTGGTGCCAGCAACCGTGCGGAAGAGCTGCGGCTTGAGTTGCATGAAAAAGTAAATAAGTTGGGTATAGGTGCTCAAGGCTTGGGTGGCTTAACCACGGTTATGGATGTAAAGGTTAAAGACTACCCTACGCATGCTGCCAATAAGGCGGTTGCTATCATCCCTAACTGCGCGGCTACTCGGCATACTCACTTTACCTTGGATGGTTCTGGTGCGGCGACATTAACCCCACCCAAGCTTGAAGATTGGCCACAGATTACCCGTGAAGCCGGTCCTAACGTTAAGCGCGTTAATCTCGATACAGTCACTAAAGAAGATGTAAAAACCTGGAAGCCCGGTGATACTTTGTTACTCAATGGTAAAATGTTGACCGGTCGCGATGCGGCGCATAAAAAAATGGTCGATATGATTGCTAATGGTGAAGAGTTACCCGTTTCAATGGAGGGCCGCTTTATTTATTACGTAGGCCCTGTTGACCCAATTCGTGATGAAGTCGTAGGTCCCGCAGGACCAACAACAGCCACCCGAATGGATAAATTTACCCGCACTATGCTGGATAAAACCGGTTTGCTAGGGATGATCGGTAAAGCCGAACGCGGGCCAATTGCTATCGATGCGATCAAAGAGTTCGAGTCGGTGTATTTAATGGCGGTGGGTGGCGCAGCTTACCTTGTAGCTCAAGCGATTAAATCTTCTAAAGTAGTCGGCTTTCCTGAGTTGGGAATGGAAGCGATTTACGAGTTTGAGCTTGAAGATATGCCGGTTACTGTGGCGGTGGATTATCTAGGTGATTCAGTGCATAAATCTGGGCCTGCATTTTGGCAGGCTAAGATTGAAGAGGAAGCGATTACCGTCTCTTAGTACAGTACTTCTTTTGGAATATAAAAAAGCCGGGCTAATGACTAGTCCGGCTTTTTTGTTGGCGTATAAACCGTCTATTTTACCAGCCTTGTTTGGTGCCACGGCTATTTAAGCTTAAGTTACCGCTGTTGCCATTGTCGTCATTAGCCTGCCCCCCAACAGCAGTTGCTGTTAATCGAACACAGACTGTAATACCGCCACTGGTACAGTTGCCAGCGGCTACTCGATAATTACCCTCAGCGGATAGTTGCGGGTTAGCATAACCAAGGGTACTGATATCGGTTACATAGGTATCATTGGCTGCTGCATAGCGTTCTTGAGCTTGCATGACCTCGTTCAAAATTGCCATAGCATCGCTGCGATTACCTTTGAGAACAAAGCTTCGGTAATTAGGCAGAGCAATGGCAATGAGAATGCCAAGGATCGCTACTGTTATCATTACTTCTATCAGCGTGAAACCCTTGGCTTTTTTATGGCTGAGCATTAGTTTTCTCTCCAATAGGTTTTATGGATTGGTAGATCAATATTCTCATTAATACATTCAGTACCAATACAGCCGGTTAAATCAGCTTGATCTTCATAGACTTTCTGATCCTCTGTGCCCTTACAGTTTTCTACACATTTTGGTGATTTGCCAAAGATGATGGCGGGCTCTGGAGGAATACCACCATGCATCAACGTGCCATATGGGAGTTGTGTGTCGTCACTGGCGTCATCGGGTGTGGGGGTAGCGTTCATATCCTCATACAGCCGGCTCTCACCCGTTAAGGCATCAAGAAAATAATAACGCCCTTCACCGGTGCTGCCATTACAAGTATTGGTGGATGCGGGTAAAAAGGTACTCATTAAAATTTGTCCATTGAAGGTTACCGTGCGAGCTAAGCCTTTTTCGTCGGTACCGGTTAAGGGCAGCCACCAGCCGTGAGTCTGGCTAGCCGTTGGTGTTTCACCGACTTCAAACAGGTCAGAGGTGCTTATAGTAGCGCCGCCAATATAAGTGTAATCGTCGGGTGCTTGCTGTACATGGTAATCAAAAATTACATAAAGACGATCATCTACCTTAGTGTCGCGGCTGCGAGGATCGGCTCTGTTGCCAGAGGGCACAGAAATAGTCAGCATTGGTGGCTTGCCGCGCTGGGCAAAATAAGCCACGTCAGGCGCGTTGTAAAACCGACGGAAATCACGGCCTGAACCACCCAGTTCGGCGATAACGCCACCCGTGGCAAAGTCGGCTGCAGAGGTATGGCTCGGACTAAAGTCAAAACGCCACAGTTTTCCTTGAATATCGACGGCGAATAAGAAATCCGAAAGACCATCACCATTAATATCAGCCACCGTGACATCGGCAGCAATGCTGTTTGCCATGTCAGTGCTGTTAAAGTCGTGACCGCTAGTGCCTGCAGACCAGAGCAGTTCACTGGTTTCAGCGTCAACCATATAAATGGCGTTGCCTGTGCTGTTGGCAACTGGGGCTAAGGCATCATCATGGACAGGGTCGTAACCACCACCGAAGAACAAGACTTTGCGTTCAGTACAGCTACCGCCATTACACCAGTTCACAACGGCGCGCTGTAGGGCTGACCAGGTTTGAGCCAGGTCTCGATAATCACCGCTAGGAGTCTCATCCAGCCCAGTGCCATTGATTTGCCAGATTAATTTTGGTTGGCTGCGCGAGGTAAAATCAAAAGCATAAATATTGCTGCCGCCGCGGCGCATGGGTTGATAAATACGTACATAGTCATTACCACCGGTGGTGATATCGCCATCATCGTTGTCATCGTGCCGCCACACTGTCATGGGACCATCAAGGCCATAGATCTTATCAGTAAAGCCGCCTGAGTTCTGATAATAGGTGGTTAAGTTGGGCAATAACTCTTTGGGTACGAAGGAAAATATTTCGCTACCATTAGAGGTGTTGATCGCATGGAAGGTACCCATATTGGTTGCAGCAAAAACCGTATCATCGAAGCAGCTTGAGATGTCAATAGTGGCATCGTCGGCTGCACAGGCTTCATCAGTTGTGTAAGTCACAACCACCGGTGGGTTATGGATACCGTCGGCAACGAAGAAGTTAGGCTGCTCGAGAGGGGCGGTTTGGCCTGTGGGGTTGTAATCTGTTAGGCCGCCGCGTGCCCAGGTAATGATATTAGCTGCTTCGGCAGCATCAACGCCGGAGCCTAGCAGTGTAGGATCAGTTGTAATCGCGGTATTCGTAATGTTCAGGTTTTCAGTTAAATTGACGGCCGTAGGGGCAACGACGCCATTGTGAACTGGTGCGTCACCAGTATAAGTGAGCATCTTGCGGCTGGTTGGGGTGGTTAAGTTGGTAGCAAAACCGCCAATAATGATGTTGTCGCCATCGCGAGTGAAGTCATTATTGCCGTCGCCATTAGTGTCGCGAGCGGTAGTCCAGAAGCTACGTGAATTTTCTTCAAAATAACCGGTGCTGTCATTAACAGCTCCTGCGTCTGTAGCATCAACGATTTCACCGTTAACCAGCTTGTACTTTTTGATATTACCTGCCCAGCGTGTCGTAGCTGCAGGCTTAAATAAAGCAAAGTAGAGCTCATCCCGGTGTTGTAAGCCGCTATAGGAGTTAACGGCAACGGCGGGAGCTACCGAGGTGTCAGACTGGTAGTCAATAGCCTCGAGGCTTCGTTTAAATGCTTTTGCAAGATCTTCAGCATTATCAGCAGTGTGATTTCTGCCATTGTTGGCATATGTACCGCCACCAGCTTCTATTAATAAGTTATTGTTGAGGCCAAAGCCGATGGTGTGGACAGCAATGGTTTGGTCTCCAGTGAGGCTGGAATGGTCTCGGCGGTCGGAGTCATTGCTAGTATCAGTGTATAACCAGTCAGCAAAATCATCGAGACAGCTTTTATTGGTGGTTTCTGCATTCTCAGTATGACTGCAGTTTTTCCCCGTTAAGTTTGTAATTGCTGTGTCACGGCCGTTATCCCCTGTGGGCAGCCCATCTGTTAGAAGAATAATATGGCTTTTTTGACAGGCATACTTAATAGGGGTGTCATAAGTGCCGCCATTATTGTCAGTCTTATTGCCTATAAATGCTTCGTCAACCCCGTTTTCTCCGTAAGTTTCAGTTTCACCTCGTAGATATCTTGCGGCTTCCCACAGTGATTCTACTAGGGGGGTGCTGTCTTTTGGTTCAAGTAAGTCGATAGCTTTTTTCATCGCTATTTGATTTGACGGGTCGGTGGCTAATAGCGCTTCCTTGATCAATTGGCCACCAGCACTTCCATTGAATTTCAACATGGCCAAGTTAACGTCATAGTTGGTGTCGATGATGTCGCGCATAACATATTGCAATGTGGAATAACGATAATAATTTTGTAAGAAGTTATGTGTGTTGGCATCAAAAGCAAATAAGCTATTAGTTTGACTGGAGCCAGGGTAGTCACTGTCCTTTTTGTGGTAATCCTGTTTTGAGTAACAATCTACTTTTGGGAATCCAGTACTACTGGGTGTAAAGTTGCAGCTTGAACTGGATTCATCACACATGTCAGCCCAAGAGGAGCTGCCATCATCAAAGAGAAACCTGTCATGGTTATTGCTGTTAGAATTTGGAGGAGAAGTAGTGCAGTTAGTTTGACTGATATGGACTTTATTGACGTACATATAGGGGTTCGCATACCAGCTGGTTCTGCGATTGTATAAATAAATATAATCGGGGTCGCCTGCTCCGCCGCTGTAATTAGCTTGGGCTGGCCAAACGGTATTAGGGTCATAATGATTGTGTTCTTGGAAGCGTGTGCCCTCAACCATAGAGAGCCCCATGCTGCCTGAGGTATCCAGAATAAACACTACATTGGGTCGGGTTTGCTCTGGCGGCAAGGTGAGAACATCCAGATAGACTTCGGTATCGTCCGCCGCTACATAAGTAGGGAAAAACAAGGGTATAAATGAAGCCAGCATAATCGAGGCTGGGAGGGTATATCGCATTATTGAGCGGTTAAGCATTTTCATGATTTACTCCTGGATCTGCTGGGTTTGCCGCAGTTTTCCGTTATTTAATAGAGTCAGCTAAATTGTTTTTGCAATAAAAAGCTATTTACCTTGGTCTTGCCCCACCGGCACAGGTCTTTGTAGCCCTTGGGTCTGATCAGACTGAGTATTGGTGCCGGTTACCTCTGATATGGCATTTATTTCGTAGGAGTAGACGCCAAAATCATTCAAACTATAGCCTGAAAGTGGCGCGTTATTTTCTCCGGTGAATACAATATAAGCCTCTTGGGTCAGGGTTGGTCTGGCGGTAATAATGTCATCGCCTGTCAAAATTAGGCCTGGGCCACCAATGGAAACGCCGGGTAGTGTATCGGAAATGGACGTGGCCGAATTTTTTACGCTATTTAGATAATCCAACCCTGCCAGTTTCCTGTACTGAGCTTGAATTTCACTTAGCGTTGCTTGGTAAAGGCTGCGTGCTCGTTGGTTATTAGTAGCCATTTGCGATTGCAAAGAGGATGAATCAATAGCAGCTACACCAATAAGCGTCATGGCCAGCAATAAAATAAGGCTGACAATAAGCACGGCACCTTGAGCATGATGATAACTGGATGTTGTTCTTTCTATCATGGCTGCATTCCTGTTACATGCGGTTGTTAAATTGCACCGTGGTGCTGTAAATTCTGCGCGGCTGGCGATCATCGGTGTATTGGATTGTGCCGCTATCGAGTACTCGGTATTCACGGGCTTGGCTGTCGGCGGAGCCGGTAGCAAAGCCATTACTGACTAACAGGCCGACTCTTGCAGCAGTAATATTGGGCAGATCGTCAGCGTCTAACTGGTCGTAAGCAACAAATCGATAGCGCTCGCTGTTACCGATTTTAGTCGTTACCCGATAGAGCACCTGCATATTATCGATACCGTCTACCAGTGGTACTGCGGCGGAGATATCAGTGTTGGTGCTGGCGTTGTAACTTTGGCAATAAAGGCTGCTGATACCATCCACCACTCTGACGGTATAAATATTAGCAATAATGTCGCTAGTGGGAACCGAGGCGCCGGTGCAATCTGTTTCGATGGTGCCGTTATCCGGTGGTGGGTCGAATTGAATAGATAGTGTGTCGCTGGTATTAGTGCCGCCATCAGCGGCGCAGGGTGTGGTTGCGCCTTCGGCATTTACGCAGTCGAGAAAAAAGCTGGGTTTGCCACCATTAAGCACGTTAAGCGGATGGCGATAACCGGCCATTTGTAAATCTTTAACGATAATATCCAGCGCCATCCGGCCATTTTCCTGAATGCGCGAAATATCATCATTGAGATCATAGGTTTGCCGTGTACTTAGCATAAACTGTAGAGCCGCGCCCATTAATACTATGCCAAGGGTGATGGCGATCATTAGTTCGATTAAAGAAAGGCCCTGTTGTGATTTTAGGTTTTGCATGTTTATGGTCTCACCGTCATTGATAAGCTTTGGGGTTCCTGAATGGCCCGGTTTTCGGCGGTCAAGATTTGACTGCTGTTTGTTGCGGTAGAGGTCCAGGCAATCGTGACGGTATAGTTATCGTTAGCATCGTTGCAGGTGCCATCAACGCAGCTAATATCAATAGAGGTAAGGTTTAATGAGGCGGGTGAGCCGGTTAGTTCTCCATCGGTGGAGGGTTGTCCACAAAACACGTCCCAGACATCGAAGGTGGCTATTTGATTGGCTGAGCAGGCATTGGCGCTGGTTACACTGCTGCAGCTTGTGGGGATGGTACTGCATTGGCTGGCGTTGATAGTTTGCGCGTAGTTGATCAGGCCATCAGGATTAGCCCGCATCCGTTCAACTAACTCCGTCACTAACCAGGTAACTTGTGAGCGTTTGGCAGTATCCAGCCCGCCCTTGACTGAGGTTGCCTGCAAACCAGATAGCCCCAGTAAACCCACGGCCATGATGAACATGGTGACGATGACCTCGATCAGTGTCATACCCTGTTGTGTGTGTTTTGTCATATTGCTGTTACCCCATCGTACAATGTAATTGACGGTACAAATTGAATAAATAATTTATAAGCAACCGGTAGTTTTATTCGGTCCCTCGATGGCGCTAATTCTGGTGCGCCCCACGGGGCTAACATCTACGCGACTGCCTGCAAACGCTAAGCTGCGATCTTGGTCGCAAATTGTGATTGCGGTGGATGCTCCTCCCTCGTGCAGTCGGCCCGAGGGGGCAAAACTGATCCATTTATTGCCAGTATTGTCAGTCTTGATATCAAGGCCCTGGCTGCTGATACTGACGTCGCGAAGCAATGTGTCGCCATCCTCATTGTTACTCTCGTCGCCATCGTCGAAGGTTTGGTTGCCTGCCCCGTCTTCATCGATATAAATAATCCAGCCTTGAGACCAGTCATTGGCGTCAGGACTTTTTCTTTCCAAGGTGACCACTTGTGACTGAGTTATCGCCTGGGAGCGAGCGAAATTTATGCTGCGAGCGAAGCGGGTAGCCTCCGCTGTGACGGCTTTGCGGTCGATGGTGGTTTTCAGTGAGGGCAGGCCGATGCCAATAAGAATGGCGGCGATGGCCAGCACAATCATAAGCTCAATTAAATTAAAACCTTGTTGCTGTATTTTTCTTGTAAGCATTTTAGCCATTATCCGTTGGTTGCTAGTGTGGCTGTAGTTGAACTAATAAAAACTAAACGGTTAAAAAACCGGGGGTTATTGGGTTAAGGTTTGTGTTGCTGCTAGCGCCATTATTTAAATTTTTTGTCAGGATGGATAATAGGGGGAACAAGGGCTGCTCGCGAGTATCTATCGACGGACGGATTAGTCCGCAGGATAATCGGTAAATAAATAGCCGTTTGGTGAAAACTACAAGCTTTTCAAAGAAGTGCGGCCATTAAAACTAATTACTAAGCGCGTCTCAATCGAGTTGTTAACACTGTCACAAAACCGAAAGTGCCCCGCAGTGCCGTTAATGGCTCCTGAGGGTTTAAATTGTAAGTATTGGCGCTGGGCTCCAGCGTTCCACAGCAGGCAAGGTGTTGATTTGGGTAGTGTCAGCACCTTGAACAGCCGCTCATCTCCATCGACAGTTTCATTTTTATTCGGGTCGCTGAAAATGATAATGGTTTTATTCCACTCACCTGTGCAGTTCACGTTGTCGTGGCTTGCGCATAGGGTCAAATAAGTGTTTTCTTTTACGGCCTTAGTGCGAGCAAAGGTGCTTAAGTGATGAAGCGTGTCAAAAACGGTGGATTGAGCTTGTCGTTGTAGCCACGCTGAGAAATTGGGGATGCCTAGAAAGGTAATCACCATAAATATCGATAGGGTGGTTAGTAAATCAATAAAAGTAAAACCGCGAAGAGCGGCAGATTTTTTGGCAAGTGGGGTAATGGGGCGCATGGCACAGTTCCTTCTGCAGAGGGGTTAGGGTCAAATCCATTGACGCAGTCAAGTTAGCACAAAAAGTAACCGCTGTTAATGTTTGTGGGCGTAGCAGTGAACAATATCGAGCGTCTTGGTTGCAGATGAGGCCGCAGCGGTTTGAATCAGCCGGGGCCTGGCATAGAATGAGCGTCGCTATTTTGGTCAGAGCCGAAAAGCAACCTTAGTGCTGGCTACTTTCAGTGGCTCTGTGTCAGCGTTTACTATCAAATTCATCGCTCAGGACAAAATAACAACCATGGCAAACTTTTCTTTTTACTGGCATGACTACGAAACCTTCGGCGTCGATCCTGCCCGCGACCGTCCCTGCCAGTTCGCGGGTATTCGCACCGATGCAGATTTCAATATTATTGGTGAGCCGCTGGTGATTTACTGTCAGCCTTCGGCAGATGTTTTACCCCAGCCGGAGGCTTGCCTGATCACTGGGATTACGCCTCAGCAAGCGCTGGATAAGGGGGTGTGTGAAGCCGAGTTTATTCGTCAAATACATGCTGAATTATCTCAGCCTGGTACCTGCGGTGTTGGTTATAACAGTTTGCGTTTTGATGATGAGGTGAGTCGTTATACGTTATACCGAAATTTTTATGATCCCTATGCGCGGGAGTGGCAGGGTGGCAATTCACGCTGGGATATTATCGATATGGTACGTGCATGCTGCGCGCTGCGGCCAGATGGCATTAACTGGCCCCGGCACGAAGATGGCTCACCGAGCTTTAAGCTGGAGCAGCTGACGGCGGCTAACGGTATTGACCACCAAGCGGCCCACGATGCGTTATCAGATGTTTATGCAACCATTGCGCTGGCTAAATTGATTAAGCAAAAGCAGCCAAAGTTGTTTGATTATCTATTCAAACTACGCAATAAGCGTGAGGTATCTGCGCTGCTCAATGTGGCTGAAAAAACACCGGTTCTGCATACCTCGGCGATGTTTCCTGCCAGTCGTTTTTGTACCACTTTAGTGATGCCGCTAGCAATGCATCCAGTGAATAAAAACGGGGTTATCTGCTATGACCTGAGTGTTGATCCCACACCTCTACTGACGCTTGATGCGGATCAAATTCGTGAGCGTTTATATACCGCCGCGGCTGATTTGCCAGAAGGCGTTGAGCGCATTGCACTGAAAACTGTACATATTAATCGTTGTCCAGTTCTGGCTACGGCTAAACTTTTAGATGAATCAGTCGCGCGGAAAATAAGTCTCGATTTACCCGCAGCTAGAGGACACTATAAGCAATTGATGGCGGATACAGCGTTAGCAGAAAAATTAGCGGCGGTATTTTTGCAGCATGATTTTCCCCCGCAAACCGACCCCGACCTGATGTTATACAGTGGTGGTTTTTTTAGCCAAAATGATAAGAATACCTTTAGTAAAATTCGAGCTGCAACCGCCGATGAGTTACGCGAACAAAGTTTTCCCTTTGAAGATAAGCGTTTGGCTGAAATGTTGTTTCGTTATCGTGCGAGAAATTACTTGGGCAGTTTAACTGAAGCGGAGCGCTTGCAGTGGAGTGAATACTGTTTTCAGCGTTTAACCGATCCAGCATTTGGGGCTAGTATTACCATGGAGGGATTTCTGGAAAAAATTCATTTGCTGCTTGAAAGTGGCGATAAAACAGAGCATGAACAAGCTATTTTGGAGCAGTTGTTGGATTACAGTGATGGTTTATTGGTTTAGGTAAATAGTCCAGGTGAATGTTGTTATGCAGTGGATGGCTGAAGAGGTGGGGTGCGGTTGAGTACGGAGTCGCAGTGGTGGGTGTATATGATTGAAACCCAATCAGGAAAGTTATACACCGGCATCAGTACTGATATTGAACGACGCTTTTTGGAGCACAGCGATCCAGCTAATACCAAAGGGGCAAAGTTTTTTCGGCTTGAGCGAGCTTTGTCGGTGGTTTATCGGGAGGCTTGTGCTAATCGTAGTGCTGCTAGCAAAAGGGAGTCGGCGATTAAAAAAATGACTAAAAAAAGCAAGTGGCAGTTAGCCGGGATGACTGGCAAGCCTGTTTAGTTATATTGAGAGTTTATTGATCCACAAGTAGCTGAAAGTCAATTTCGTAACGGTTAGGCAGGGTATGAGCTTGGTAAATTTTGGTACTTTTGTAATTGTTGCGCACTAAATTGATCACGGCGTTTTTATTTTCACTGCTACATGCTAGCCCAAGATAAACAGCTTTTAACTCAGGAGTGGTAAACTTTTTGTTGGTATACCATAGCTGTTCATCCACATTCGGTTCTGAGGTGTCGATACTAAAACAGCGCCATTCTCGCTCGGCATGATTGATTCTGTTTTTGCGCAGCACCTTGTCGACAAAGTCTTCGGTATTAGCCGTAGGTGTCTTTTCTCGTCCATAGGTGACCGCTATTTGCTGTTTGAGGCTGATAATTGTGGGTGGGGTTGGGTCGTAATGCACTCGCTTGGGATTGGTGAGCGCGGTGTCGTGGCCAGTGCTGAAGCGTAAGGCTATACCTGCATGGTTGTCAGCATAGCGCTGCCAGCCATATTGATTGTTGGGTTTGTCGATAAATGAGCAAATACGTAATGAGCGAGAAAAGTTGCGCCATTGTGTCATATAGAGATCTATACTTTCTTGCTGTTGTTGAGCGATTTGACTGAGTAGCTGTTTTAGAACTTGTTCAGCTTCTTCTTCTGAGGCAAAACGGTCTTCTTCGCGCCAGCGGCAGATGGCGGCGATAATACGGTTGGCTTTGCCCGTGGGCTCGTTGGGGCCAAATAATAGGCTTACGGCTTCTTTGATCATGCTGCTGAGTAGTGTCTGCGGGGTGAAGTCGGGGTTTGATTTGTGATGGACTTCAAAGGGGTCGTTAAGCAGATGAGGGGCGCTCCAGCGTAGAGACTGGCTGTTCAGAATTTTTAATCCTGACTCGAATGAGCAAAATTTAACCAATGATGAGGCGTCGTCAATTGCCACTATAGGGTTCCAAGTGCTAGCTGGTTAATGTTTTTGTTTAGAGGGCAATATTTAATCACGACTAATAATTAGCATATTCTTTGTTATTTTCAACAGCTTAGCTGATAAAGCGTGGAATTGGCTTCAGTTAAGCACAAATTTATGTTGAATCAACTAATTTTATCACTCATCACGCGACAAGTCTTTTACCGTAAGCGTATAGCGGTGATAATGTCGCCCCCGATAAGATTTGGCAATCATATCTACTCAAGAGGTTCCTTTGCAGAATACAACCAGCGAACAGCGCGCAAGTAGCGGCAATATTAAAGTGTTGAGTGAGATTCTCAAATTTTTGCAGCCTTATCGCTGGCATGTGTTGGGGGCATTGGTGGCGTTGACGTTTACCGCTGCGGTTACTTTGTCGATGGGGCAGGGCCTGCGTATTTTAATCGACCAGGGGTTTGGTGCTGGTGCTGGAGAAGGTCTGGATCAAGCTATTCTGATTTTTATGGTGATGGTGGTGTTGCTGGCTATAGGTACCTTTGCCCGTTTTTACTTGGTGTCGTGGATTGGTGAGAGAGTGAGTGCGGATTTACGCCGTGCGGTTTACCAAAGTGTTATTGAGCTGCATCCTGGTTTTTTTGAAACTAATTTGAGTGGGGAGATCCAGTCCCGTATCACCACTGATACCACTCTATTGCAATCGGTTATTGGCTCTTCGGTGTCGATGGCGCTGCGCAATGTGTTGATCTTTATCGGCGGTATTGTCTTGTTGTTAATCACCAACCCTAAATTGACCGCTATTGTCCTATTGAGTGTGCCTTTAGTGATTTTCCCGATGATCATTTTTGGTCGTTATGTGCGTAAGCTATCTCGAAGTAGCCAAGAGAAGGTAGCGGTATTTGGAGGCTTTGTTGGCGAGTCACTAAAAAATATAAAAGTTGTTCAAGCTTTTAATCAACAGCAGCGTGATAGCAGTACCTTTTCTGAGCAGGTCGAAGTGGCCTTTGATGTGGCGCTACAGAGGATCAGGTTTCGGGCTTGGTTGACAGCTATTGTTATCGCGTTGGTGTTTGGTGCGATGGGTTATATGTTATGGGTCGGCGGTCATGATGTTATTGCGGGGCGCATCACCGCAGGAGAGTTGGCGGCGTTTATTTTTTACGCGATGATGGTGGCCATGTCGGTAGGGGTTATCAGCGAAGTCTATAGTGATTTACAGCGAGCGGCTGGGGCTACTGAGCGATTGTTAGAGTTAATGTATGCCGATAATTTAATCACTGCGCCAGCGCAGGCCATTGCGTTGCCAGAGGAGGTTAGTGGCAAACTTGAGTTTGATGATGTTTGCTTTGCTTACCCTTCAAGGCCAGAAACCCTGGCAGTTAATCATCTTAGTTTGACGCTCGCAGCGGGCACGAGTTTAGCCTTGGTGGGTAGCTCCGGTGCGGGTAAATCAACGCTGGTTGATTTAATCTTGCGGTTTTACGATGTGCAGCAGGGGGAAATCAGGTTTGATGGCGTTGATATCCGTCAGCTGGACCCAAAGGACTTACGTAAGCATATTGCCATTGTGCCTCAGCAGCCGGTGCTATTCAGTAACACGGTGCTGGAAAATATTCGTTATGGCAGTCCTAATGCAACCAATGAAGAGGTCATTGCTGCGGCTAAATCAGCCCATGCTGATGAGTTTATTGATGCTTTGCCTGATGGTTATCATAGCTTTATAGGTGAGTCTGGGGTGAGGCTTTCCGGTGGCCAGCGTCAGCGTATAGCAATTGCACGCGCGGTATTGAAAAATCCCAAGTTGTTATTGCTGGATGAGGCGACTAGTGCTCTGGATGCGGAAAGTGAGCATAAAGTACAGCAAGCGCTGGAGCATTTAATGCGTGAACGTACCAGTATTGTGATTGCCCATCGATTGGCGACGGTTATCAATGTCGATACCATTGCCGTTTTGGATCACGGCAGACTGGTGGCTACCGGTACGCACCAGCAGTTATTACAAAGTTCGCCCTTATATGCCCGTTGGGCCAGCTTACAGTTTGGTGAGGCAGCGGCAGACAATCTGGGCGAGATTGAGGAAGGCCTGTCGGGCAGCGTTACCCCAGTTAATTAGTTTTTATTTATATTCGAGGATACATAAGTGATATTCACTGGTAGTCATGTGCTGTCAATCGGCCAATTTGAGCGTGCAGATATAGAGCGTATTTTTGAAGTGGCCGATAATATGGTCCCCTATGCCCAACGTAAACGCGTTACCAAGGTATTGGATGGCGCGATACTCGGCAGTATGTTTTTTGAGCCTAGTACTCGAACCCGGGTTAGTTTCGGTAGTGCGTTTAATCTGCTTGGTGGTGAAGTGAGGGAGACTATCGGCTTTGCCTCCTCGGCCATAGCCAAGGGTGAATCTTTATACGATACTGCCCGAGTGCTTAGTGGGTATAGTGATGTGATTACTATGCGTCATCCGCAGGAGGGATCGGTTGCGGAGTTTGCTGCAGCTAGCCGAGTACCGGTTATTAATGGTGGCGATGGCTCTAATGAACATCCCAGTCAAGCGTTGTTAGATTTATATACCATCAGAAAGGAGTTGCGGGATCATGGTCGCTTTGACCTTGATGGCTTGCGTATTGCACTGATCGGCGATTTGAAGTTTGGTCGCACCGTCCACTCGCTGTGTAAACTGTTGACGCTGTTCAATAACGTTACGATTGTATTGATTTCACCCAAGGAGCTACAAATGCCGGGTGAAATTGTTGAGCTAATGCGCTCTGCTGGGTTGACTGTGGTCGAGTCTGATGAGATGGAGATGAGTATCTCTCATGTCGATATTGCTTACTCCACCCGGATTCAAGAGGAGCGTTTTTCCAGTCAACAAGAGGCCGATTTATACCGTGGTCGCTATCGTTTAAATCAGGCTATTTATACCCGTTTTTGCGAGCCTAATACCGTCATCATGCACCCTCTACCCAGGGATTCTCGTGAGGGGGCCAATGAGCTGGATAATGATTTAAATGACAACCCTAATTTAGCTATTTTTCGTCAAGCTGATAATGGCGTGCTGGTAAGGATGGCGCTATTTGTATTAATTCTTGATGTTGAGGCGCAGGTAGAAAAATATGCGCGGGCGGTAAATTGGTATACCGGTAGTCGATTTTAATAGGCTGCGCAAAATAAGTAATACCGCCAACAGTCAAAATATAATAGGTACAGATTTCGTGGACGAGTTTAGCCGCAGCGATGTAAGTGTCAGTGAAGAGCAGGGTGTCTATGACGGATTTTTTAAAATCCGGCAGTTTACATTGAGCCATCGCTTATTTGAGGGCGGTTGGAGCGGGGAGGTTTGTCGAGAGTTATTCCAGCGCCGCGACGCTGCTGGAGTGCTTCTCTATGATCCGGTGCTGGATGCTGTGGCGCTGGTTGAGCAGTTTCGTATTGGTGTTTATGGTAGCGATACAGCTAAAGCCAATAATGTATCTCCGTGGATGCTGGAGCTGGTGGCTGGGCTTATTGAAAGAGATGAATCCCCTGAGGGTGTTGTGATGCGTGAGTCGGTAGAGGAGGCTGGCGTGCAAGTACAACAGCTCGAGCCGATTGGTCGATACTACTCCAGCCCTGGTGGCAGTAATGAATTTCTTTATTTGTTTGCCGGCAGGGCAGATTTAAGCCGAGCGGGTGGTATTCATGGTTTGGAGGATGAGAATGAAGATATACGCGTTCATGTCCTCACTATCGATGATTTATGGTCGCGGTTGGAGCGGGGTGAGCTGATCACTGCTCACACGCTGATCGCGGTACAGTGGTTAAAGCTTAATTATCAACGTCTGCGTGCAATGTGGTGTGAATAACTTGTCTACGTCGCCCGCCCCGCCTAGCTCCAGCGCTCAATCGCCGAAAAACGCATCAAGTTTATTGCGATCCAGCTTAGTTGTTGGCGTTATGACGATGTTATCGCGGGTACTGGGCCTGCTCCGGGATGTAGTCATTGCCGGTTTTATCGGTGCAACTGCTTCGGCGGATGCTTTTTTTGTCGCGTTTAAAATCCCTAATTTTATGCGTCGCCTCTTTGCTGAGGGGGCGTTTGCCCAAGCCTTTGTTCCGGTGCTGTCGGAGTACCGTACGCAGCGTGACTTTGCGGCAGTAAAAGGCTTGATTGATCGCGTAGCGGGTGTGCTGGGTGGGACGCTGGT
The DNA here is from genome assembly GCA_041677245.1 of Spongiibacteraceae bacterium. Taxonomy (GTDB): domain Bacteria; phylum Pseudomonadota; class Gammaproteobacteria; order Pseudomonadales; family Dasaniaceae; genus Oceanicoccus. The sequence continues at coordinate 157,027 of JBAYQJ010000001.1, forward strand.
GGTGGTCACTGGTATCGCGATTATGGGTGCGCCAGTGTTGACCGCTGTATTTGCGCCGGGGTTTTATTTGGCCGATGACCCTGTTCGTTATCTGTTAACCACGGATATGATTCGTATCACCTTCCCTTATCTGTTGCTGATATCGCTGACGGGTTTTTGTGGCGCGGTCTTAAACAGCTATGGTCGGTTTGCGGTACCTGCATTTACTCCTGTGCTGTTGAATGTCACCTTGATTGCTTTTGCTATTCTGGCAGCACCTTACTTTGAGGTGCCGGCGTTGGCGCTGGCTTGGGGGGTGATGGCAGCAGGGGTATTACAGCTAACGTTTCAAATCCCTTTTATGCACGGTTTGCGCTTAAATCCAAGGCCTACCTGGGATTGGCAGGATGAAGGGGTTAAGCGGATTTTAATGCTGATGGGGCCGGCGATATTTGGGGTGTCGGTTAGTCAAATTAACTTGTTGTTGGATACTGTTTTAGCCTCGTTTTTGCCGGCGGGTAGTGTTTCGTGGCTGTACTACGCCGACCGACTGGTTGAGTTGCCTTTGGGGGTCTTCGCAATTGCGATCAGTACTGTTATTTTGCCAAGTTTGTCCAGGCAGCAGGCCGCTAGCTCACCACAGGCGTTTAGAGCAACATTAGATTGGGCGATACGAATGGTGATGATCATTGCTATTCCGGCGGCAATCGCGTTGTTGATTTTAGCGGAGCCTATTTTAATGACGTTGTTTCAGTACGGGGAATTGACGACGAGGGATGTATCGATGGCAGCGTTCAGCCTGCAGGCCTACTCGGTGGGCTTGGTTGCATTTATGCTGATTAAAGTGCTGGCGCCGGGTTATTTTGCTCGTCAGGATACCAAAACACCGGTGAAAATTGGCATTATTGCGATGCTGGCTAATATGGTGCTGAATATTGTATTTGTGCTGCCCTTGCATTACTACTGGCAGCTCGGCCATGTGGGCTTGGCGTTGGCCACATCGGTGGCCGCGTTTCTCAATGCTGGCCTGTTGTTTTTGGGCTTGTATCGGCAACAGGTTTTCAAGCCTTTGCCGGGTTTTGTGGCGACCTTGATCCGCTTGCTGTTGGCGGCAGCGATGATGGCGGCAGTATTGCTGCTTATCGTACCCACTCAGCAGTTATGGGCAGAGTGGCTGTGGTGGCAGCGTGCCTGGCAGTTACTATGGCTTTGTTTGGCTGGCGTTGTCAGTTATGGGGTAGCTATGTTCCTGCTTGGGGTGAGGCTACGCCATTTTCGTGCGGATTCCAGTACTATTGCGTGATTGTGGTGGCCCTCGGCTGGTGGCTGAGGTGGTGCTAGGCTATAATCACATGCTTTTGATTTGATGTTAAATGCATCAGATTACCCAGTCATATAGCAAAGTAGATTCTATTCCATGGAGCTTATCCGCGGCTTACACAATATACACCCTCGGCATCGTGGTTGCGTGTTAACGGTTGGGGCTTTTGATGGTGTTCACCTCGGACACCAGGCGGTATTGCAACAATTAATCGATAAGGGTAAAGAGCTGGGCTTGCCTACCTTGGTGGTGTTGTTTGAACCGCTGCCCAGAGAATATTTCTCTCCCAAACTGGCCCCCGCCAGAGTCATGAGCTTTAGGGAAAAATTTCGGGCATTAAAAAAGCTGGGTATTGATCGGGTTTTGCGTATTCACTTTACCGCCACCTTTAGTGAGATGGATGCGACAACCTTTATTCGCAAGGTGTTGGTACAGGGTTTAGGTGTGCGTTACGTCATTGTTGGTGATGATTTGCGCTTTGGCTACAATCGTGAAGGCAGCTTTGAATTGTTGCAGGAGGAAGGTAAAAAGAGCGGCTTTGAGGTTGTCTCTACCTCGACCCTGGTGATTAAAAACAAGCGGGTTAGTAGCACTCGCATTCGTCAGGCGCTGCAAGCCGCTAATTTTGACTTAGCTACCGAATTGTTGGGGCGGCCCTTCAGCATCACTGGCCGAGTGATTGTTGGGCAGCAGTTGGGCCGCCAGCTGGGCACGCCAACCGCCAATCTGGAGTTGCATCGATTGAGTGCGCCATTATCAGGGGTTTATGCAGTTGATGTGATTGTGGCGGAGCGACATGTTAAGGGGGTCGCAAATATCGGCACCCGGCCAACTGTGGAAGATCGTTCTAAAGCCATTTTAGAGGTGCATCTGCTGGATTTTAACCAAGATATTTATGGCAAGGTGATTGAAGTTTTCTTTTTGAAAAAAATCAGAGAAGAGAAAAAATTTGCATCTTTAGATTTATTAAAACAGCATATTCATCAAGATATTCAGGCCGTTCGAGATTACTTTGCAACGATTCAGTAGCGCCTTGTTGTTAAAGGCTTCGTACTTATTTTTCTTCGTTTCGATTCAATACTTGCTAACAAGACTTACAGTTTAGGTAAAGAACATATTATGAGTGATTACAAACACACATTAAACCTGCCACAGACGGCTTTTCCGATGAAGGCAAATCTGGCGCAACGCGAACCAGAAACCCTAAAACGCTGGCAGGAAAGTAATCTTTACCAGCGTATTCGTGAAGCGGCAGCGGGTCGCCCAGTATTTATTTTGCACGATGGCCCTCCCTATGCGAATGGTGATATTCATATCGGTCATGCGGTGAACAAAATTCTCAAAGACATCATTGTTAAATCTAAAACCATGAGTGGCTTTGATGCTCCTTATGTGCCTGGTTGGGATTGCCATGGCTTGCCGATTGAATTAAACGTCGAAAAGAAAGTGGGTAAGGCTGGGGTTAAAGTTGAGCCTTCTGTGTTTCGGACTAAATGTCGCGAATATGCGCAAAAGCAGGTCGAAGGCCAAAAGAAAGATTTTGTTCGTTTAGGTGTTCTGGGTGACTGGGATAATCCCTATCTGACGATGAACTTCCAAAACGAAGCGGACATTATTCGTGCGTTGGGTAAAATTGCTGATAACGGTCACCTACAGAAAGGTTTCAAACCGGTACATTGGTGTATGGACTGTGGCTCTGCATTGGCTGAGGCCGAAGTAGAATACAAGGATAAAATCTCTCCGGCAATTGACGTAAGTTTTAACGTGATTGATCGTGCTGCTGTGTTAGCTACCTGTGGAGTCGAGGGTGAGATTGAAGGCAGTGTTGCTATTGCGATATGGACTACAACTCCTTGGACCTTGCCTGCTAATTTGGCGGTGTGTGTCCATGCTGATTTGGATTATGTGTTGGTAGCTTTCCAAAAAGACGGCCGTCAACAGCAAGTCTTATTTGCCGAGGCCTTGGTCGAAACGGTTATGCAGCGTTTGGGTGTTGAGCAGTTTGCCATTATCGGGCGCTGTAAAGGCCAGCAATTGGAACATCAACCTTTGCAACACCCGTTCTACCAACGTCAGGTGCCGGTTATCCTGGGTGATCATGTTACCACCGAGGCAGGTACTGGCGCGGTTCATACTGCTCCCGGTCATGGGGTAGACGATTTCGTTGTGGGTCAACAATATGGTTTAGACATATACAACCCCGTGGGCTCTAACGGTATTTATCTGCCGGATACGGAGTTGTTTGCTGGGCAGCATGTGCTAAAAGCCAACGCCAGTGTGATCGAAGTGCTGGCTGAGCGTGGAGCATTGCTACATTATGAAGACCTTAACCATAGTTACCCGCATTGCTGGCGGCATAAAACCCCGATTATTTTCCGTGCCACGCCACAGTGGTTCATTTCTATGGAAAAAAATGGCTTGCTAGCGAAAGCATTAGATGAAGTGGAAAAAGTCGAGTGGATGCCATCGTGGGGTAAAGCTCGGATCGACTCGATGATCAATAGTCGGCCGGATTGGTGTGTGTCGCGTCAGCGGACCTGGGGCGTGCCGATCACCTTATTTATTCATAAAGAAACCTCAGAAATGCATCCCGAAAGTCAGCGTTTGGTTGAAGAGGTTGCATTAAAAGTTGAGCAAAAAGGTATCGAAGCCTGGTTTGAGTTAGAGCCTAAAGAACTATTGGGTAGCGACGCCGATGATTATGAAAAAGTGACAGACACTTTGGATGTGTGGTTTGATTCTGGTGTGACTCATGCATCGGTACTGGCACGCCGTGAAGAGTTACAGTTTCCTGCGGATCTTTATCTGGAAGGTTCAGATCAGCATCGTGGTTGGTTTCAATCCTCCTTACTGACTTCTGTCGCGATTAACGGTTGTGCTCCTTATAAAGGCGTATTAACCCACGGTTTTACCGTTGATGCCACTGGCCGAAAAATGTCTAAATCAGTAGGTAATGTGGTTGCGCCGCAGAAGGTTATGAACACACTAGGTGCTGATATTTTGCGCTTGTGGGTGGCAGCAACTGATTATCGTAATGAAATGACAGTCAGTGATGAAATCTTTAAGCGTACGGCGGATTCTTATCGTCGTATTCGTAATACTGCACGCTTTTTATTATCCAATATGAGTGGATTTGATCCTGCCGAACATTTGGTGCCCGCTGCAGATATGCTTGCTCTGGATCGCTGGGCGGTAGATACAACTGCCCGCTTACAGCAAGAAATTACCGATGCTTATGAGTCTTACCAGTTTCATTTAATTTACCAAAAATTGCATAACTTTTGTGTGGTAGAGCTGGGTGGTTTTTATCTCGACGTGATTAAAGATCGGCAGTACACCACTAAAGCTGACTGTGTTGCTCGGCGTTCTGCGCAGACCGCTTTGTACCATATAGTGAGAGCTATGGTGCGTTGGATTGCGCCTATTACCAGTTTTACTGCGGATGAGCTTTGGCAGCATATTCCTGGTGAAAAAGAATCGTCAGTGTTTTTAACCCAGTGGTATCAGGGCTTAGAGACATTGGCCGACGATACGGTGATGGGTCAAGGTTATTGGCAAACCATTATGGAGGTCAAAACTGCAGTCAACAAAGTGTTAGAGGCCAAGCGCAGTGATGGTGTAATCGGTGCCACTTTGGGTGCAGAGGTTATTTTGTATTGCAACAACGATTTGGCCGAGCAACTGCAAAAGTTGGGTGACGAGTTACGTTTTGCTCTTATTACCTCGGCGGCCGAAGTAAGGCCGTTAGCTGAATCTGCTAATGCTGTGGCTACAGAGATTGATGGTTTGGAGATTTTTGTAGCGCAAAGTGAGCATGCTAAGTGTGCGCGTTGCTGGCATCACCGTAAGGATGTTGGAGATAATGCTGAGCATGAAGAGCTTTGTGGTCGCTGCATTGATAATGTTGAGGGTGATGGTGAGGTTCGCTATTTCGCTTAAGCCGTTTTAATTAAGGCATTTATAGTTTGAGCATTGAGGGACACCGTGACAAGTAAACAAAGTAAGGCTGGCGTTATTGTTGGCTTAATCAGTGTAGTATTGATCGTTGCGCTGGATCAATGGACTAAGTATCTAGCTAGTACCCAGCTCAGCTATGACGCGCCGGTTGAAATATTACCTGTGTTAAATTTTACCCTGCACCACAACACTGGTGCTGCGTTTAGTTTTCTTGCTGATGCAGGTGGTTGGCAGCGCTGGTTTTTTACTGGTTTATCCAGCGCTGTTAGTTTATTTATTTTAGTCTGGTTGTGCCGTTTAAGCGCTGCACAGCGGTTGATGACAGTCAGTTTGTCGCTAATATTGGCCGGTGCTGTAGGCAATTTGTGGGATAGGCTGGTGTTGGGGTATGTGGTGGACTTTATTTCTGTGCATTACCAAGGGTCTTATTTCCCTACGTTCAATGTTGCCGATGCGGCCATCACTGTGGGTGCGGGGTTAATGATATTAGATATGTTGGTGAATCCACACCACCATCAAAATTCCTCAGCTGAAAAAGCTTAGCTGATACGAATCAATGTAGTCGTTAGGTAATTAGAAAGTAATGAAATTATGAATGATATAGTAATTGGCAAAGACACCCGAGTTAGCTTGCATTTCTCTTTGAAGTTTGATGATGGTGCTATTATCGATTCGACTTTTGATAAAGCTCCAGCAACTTTTACCGTCGGCGATGGTAGTTTGTTAGATGGATTTGAGCGCAAATTATTTGGCATGAAGGCTGGTGAACAGGGGGCCTTTACGGTACTGCCAGAGGATAGCTTTGGTCAGTTAAACCCTAATAATGTTCAGCATTTCTCACGCAAAGATTTTGCTGCGGATATGGTGTTGGAGCAAGGCCTGGTGATTTCATTTGCGGATGCTAGCCAGTCGGAGTTGCCCGGTGTAGTCAAGTCGGTTGATGATGACAATGTGGTGGTAGATTTCAATCATCCGTTAGCTGGGCGAGATATTTTATTTGAAGTTGATATTATTTCTGTAGAAACGGTGTAAGAGCTAATGACAGCAACTACGGTAAACCCGGCGCTGAAAATTAAATTGGCAAATCCTCGCGGCTTTTGTGCTGGTGTTGACCGGGCTATCGAGATAGTTAATCGGGCGCTTGAGGTATTTGGTGCGCCGATCTATGTGCGGCATGAGGTGGTACACAATAAGTTTGTTGTTGAAGATCTACGCAATCGAGGCGCGGTATTTGTCGATGAGCTTGACGAAATACCTGATGATAGTATCGTTATTTTTAGTGCTCACGGCGTCTCTTTAGCCGTACAGGAGGAGGCCAAAACTCGTAGTTTGAAGGTGTTTGATGCCACTTGCCCACTGGTGACAAAGGTTCATATGGAAGTGGCGCGATTCTCTCAAGATGGTCATGAATGCGTACTCATTGGTCACCGAGGTCATCCGGAAGTTGAAGGAACCATGGGGCAGTATGATTACTCAATGGGAGGGGATATTTATTTGGTAGAAAACTGCGAGCAAGTCGCGAGCATTCCTGTTAAAAACCCCAATGCACTGTCTTATGTCACCCAAACAACCTTATCAATGGATGATACCGCTCAGGTGATTGATGAGCTACGCCGGTGTTTCCCGAATATCAAAGGCCCTCGTAAAGATGATATTTGTTACGCGACGCAAAACCGTCAAGATGCGGTAAAAAAATTGGCCGAGCAGTGTGATTTGATGTTGGTGGTTGGCTCGCCGAATAGTTCGAACTCTAATCGGTTGAGTGAGCTGGCGTTGCGTATGGGTACTGAAGCGTATCTGATTGATAGCTCCGAAGACATCAATCCACAATGGCTTGTTGGTAAGCGCACCATTGGTATTACTGCTGGCGCTTCCGCCCCTGAGGTGCTGGTCAAACAAGTAATAGATGGCTTGTGTGAGCTGGGTGCTGAGTCACCGGAAGAAATGCAGGGTAGAGAGGAGTCTGTTACATTTTCTTTACCAAAAGAATTGAAATTTATTGAGCTCTAGGTATTGCTAGCCGAATTTCCTATTGATATTTTAATCGTCTATAGTCAGTTTTTTGAGCCGATAACGTAATTGTCTGAACGATATGCCGAGCAACTCTGCCGCTGCAGTTTTATTCCAGCGTGTTCGTTCTAGTGCTAGCTTTATTGCACGTGCCTCCATTGTTTCTAAAAATTCTTCTAGCGAACCAAACGCTTGTTCGGGGTTTTGGGCCTGATAGAGGCTGTTGTTTTCCTGGTTTGTTTGAGGTGTGTTATTACTTAACTGTAAGTCATCTGCATTAATGACCATACCTTCACAAAGCGTAAATGCACGTTCAAGGGTATTTTCAAGTTCGCGCACATTGCCTGGGAACGAGTGCGCCTTAAGTGCTGCCAAGGCTGGTTTTGATAAACTGGGCTTTTCCAGCTGCCAGTCATTGGCCAGTTTCGATAAAGCAAAGTCCGCTAGCAGCGGAATATCTTCGCTGCGCTCACGCAGTGGCGGCACCTTTAATTCAATCACGTTAATCCGGTAGAACAAGTCGTTGCGAAATCGTTCGGCCTCTACTTCGGTGGCCAGGTCTTTGTGGGTTGCGCTGAGAATACGCACATCAACATTGACTTCTTCATTAGAGCCAACTTTTCGTATGGCTTTTTCCTGAATAGCGCGTAGTAGCTTTACTTGCATGGGTAGGGGTAAATCCGCTACTTCATCTAAAAATAAAGTACCGCCTTGTGCGGCTTCGAATAAGCCCTGTTTGTTTTCTGTTGCTCCGGTAAAACTGCCTTTGATGTGACCAAAAAACTCGCTTTCCATCAACTCTGAAGGTATAGCGCCGCAGTTGACCGGTACAAATGATTTACTGGCTCTGGGGCCGTTGGCGTGAATTAAGCGTGCGACAACTTCTTTACCACTACCTGATTCCCCGCTGATATAGACGGGTGCCTGACTGCGAGCGAGCTTAGTGATTTGTTTGCGCAAAATATCGATGGTGGCGGTGTTGCCGAGTAACTGGACTTGCCCGCTGTATTCTACAGGGATGTTGTCAGTGCCCAATTTGAGAGCGGTGTTGATTAGGCCTCTCAAACGGTCGAGGTCTATGGGTTTACTGACAAAATCAAATGCGCCAGCTTTTAAAGCATTGAGAGCTGTTTCGATACTGCCGTAGGCGGTGATCATCGCCACTGGGGTGTTGGGGTAATGTTGTTGGATATGGTGAATGATGTCCAAGCCTTCACCGTCCGGTAGTTTCATATCGGTGAGGCAGAGGTCATAAGCTTTGTTATCTAGGTGGCTGATCGCGCTGCTAACGCTGTCCGCGCAATCAGTGTTCATGCCCATGCGCGTGATGGTGATATCCAGCAGCTCACGAATATCGGGCTCATCATCAATGATTAGTACATTGTTACTCATTGTTGTTTAATGCCTTGCTTAAAGAGTTCGTTATTCATTATTCGGGCGATAAGCGCCGGTCGGGGTGCGGGAAGCTGATACGGAAACAACTTTTCCCCTTATTATTGCGTAAATAATCTAATCTTGCTTCGTTGGCTTCACATAATTCTCTGGAAATATACAAACCAAGGCCGCTACCTTTTACTTCAGTGGTATAAAAGGGCTCAAACAGTTTCCCTAGCGCTTGCTGCTCAATACCAGGGCCGTCATCAATAATGTCTAGTACTGCAAGCCCGGTGCTGGGATTGATCTGAGAGTGAAATTGCAAGGTGGCGCGGCCTGTTTGTTGTAGGCTATAACGTAAACCATTTTGAGCTAAGTTGGTTAGTACTTGATTCAGTTGGCTGCAATCCATGGTGACTTCACAGGGCTGATCTGAGGTTAGTGTAATGTTAAAGTTTTTGTAGACTTGGTCGTTGTTATGACCACTGTCGTGATCGTTATTCTCAAACTCATCAATAAATTGTTGTAACCACTTGTTGAGGTCAAATTTCTCGGGATTGGGCGCGCTGCGTGTGGATAACTGCAGTACATTTTCAATCACATTGTTCATCCGCTTGGAATGTTTTTGAATAATCTCACTGAGCCGCTGGTCGGCTGAATCAAGCTGCTCTGACTCAGCTAATAGCTGTGCTGCATGGCTGATTGCGCCAAGTGGATTGCGTATCTCATGGGCGATACTGGCGGTGAGGCGGCCAAGAGAGGCGAGTTTTATTTGTTGCGCTTGCTGCGCGATACGGCGATTGTCTTCAATAAAAATTAAGGTGTCAGTGTTGCCATCATCACCGTCAGCTAAGGCAGAAAAACTCGCTTGTAGTTCAGGTCCGGTTTCTGATGCTCTAAATAAGGGGGTTTGGTAATAAGGACTTTGTCGCCATTGATGAAGCTGCAATAATAATTGAGTGTTTAAATCTGATGGTTTTTCGCCGGAGCAGTTGCTGCCATTTTTTGGTATTGCGAGCAATTCTCTGGCGGCGGTATTGGCAAGTTGAACGCGGTCTAGTTGGTCGACAACAATAATACCAGTACGCATTCGCTGTACAATATTCTGATTCAGAGTCTGTAGTTTTTCTACATCAATGGCACGCTGAGCTGCCAGAGTTTGAGCGCCTCGAATACGAACGGCCAAGGTGTGAATAAGAAAAGCGGTGATGAAAAACACCATGCCAAGTAGGCCGGCCGGTAAAAAACTGCTGGTTGGTAAACTACCTCCGGTAATTAAGCGCGAGGTGTCTGCGATAATCGCAAGGCTGGCAAAAGCGGCACTTAATAAAGCTAGCTGTCCCCGCAGCATAATACTACTGGCGGCGACAATAACGACTAATAACATGCCGAGGCCACTAGCTACGCCGTTACTGGCATCGGTGAGAATAATAACTATGGTGATATCGAATAAGAAATTGACAAACAATTGCTGGCTGTTAAAAGGAATTTTTTTGGGCAAAATTAATAACAAACCGATTAAATTAATCAGCAAGTAGAAGCCAGCGGTATAAATAAATTGTTCTGGTTTTAACTGACCAAGTAAAGATTTATCGGAGGACAGGAAAAAAGTGCTAAGTAGGGCGCAGCTTAGCAACACTCGATAGACGGTGTAGATTTTTAATAATGAGTGGTTTTGTTGTTGGTCATTATTGTTAGCAGTGTTGCTAGCTTTAGTCATAGGGTTGAGAGCACAAGGTTAAAATAAATATCTGCGGTGCTCAGCAGCACTGCTGATTAACGAATATTGACGATGAGCAAGCTTTAATCGTAGATAGTTGGAATACTTCGGCGCTTGTGTTGTGACCTATGGTAAATAGCCTCGATATGCTCGGCAATATCATCACTTACAGGCTTGCCTTCAAGGTAGTCATCCAGATCATCGTAGCTTACGCCTAGCACGCTCTCGTCAGTTTTTAATGGAGCCAAGCTTTCTAAATCTGCGGTAGGTACTTTATTAATAATATCTTTTGGTGCTTTTAAAGCGTTAGCAATTTGTCGTATTTGCCGTTTATTAAGGCCGAATAGTGGCGCCAGATCGCAAGCACCATCGCCCCATTTGGTGAAAAAACCGGTGATATTTTCTGCCGAGTGATCAGTACCCAATACTAATCCGTCAAGTAGACCGGCAATTTGATATTGCACGATCATGCGAGCTCTGGCTTTAACATTCCCCTTCGTGAAATCGATATGGCTGTCACTTTTCGCTAATAATCCTTGTTGCTTTAAAGCCCCAATTGTCTCTTCATGGAGACCATCAGCTCCCAGTTTGATGTTGACTGCAAGGCTCTGACTGGGTTGGATGAATGTTAGTGACATTTGCGCATCGGTTTCATCAGCCTGAACACCAAAGGGTAGCCGCACGGCGATAAACTGATAGCGTGGTTTAGACGGTGCTGGGTCGAGGGATTGGTTTAACTGGTCGACAGCAATTTGCGCTAAGCGACCACAGACACAGGAGTCGATACCGCCACTGATGCCCAGTACCAAGGTGGTTGCACCGCTGGTTTGCAAGGTGGTTTTAATAAAATCAACTCGACGTTTGATTTCGAAGTCGGTGTCGATATGCGGGAGTACACGCATTTGTTTTATTATGGCAGCTCTGATAGTCACAATATCATCCATTGTCAGTCGATTGGTGGAGGTAAGCCGGCGGCTAGTGTAAATAAACTAGTGTAAGGTATTCACTGCAAAGGCGAAAGGCAGTGCGATGGCTAAGTTATTCAATAGGGTTTGTTAGCGGCGCTTTTATAGCCAATATTGCGTAATTATAAGTCGTGGTCGAATCGTTGACGGATAAAGCTGCTGTGTCTGGGTATGCCGTTGTGAGTCAATCCGTAGTAGCGATAACTGATAATGGTTCCCAGTGGTGGCGGGGCTTTTCTCTGTTGATCTGAGAAGCCGCTGCCGATATAAAATTGTATACCCGCTGCAGTTTCTACCTGCAATGACCCCATTTGACCCCGATATTTACCTTTACCTGCTCTATAACCGATAACGGTAGCTTCTGCGTCATAGTAGGGCTTTAGTTTAATCAGGTCGTTGCTACGGCCGGCGCGGTATAATGCTTCGCCGTGGTGCAGCATCAACCCTTCTCCACCGGCTAGCACAATACGTTGTAGCTCGGCATCCAGTGTAGCTTGATCGGTGATTTTTATCTGGGGAATCAATTGGGCCGGAGATTCTGGATTGTTCAGCAATTGTCGCAGTTGTTGTAGTCTTTGGGTAAAGACCTGTTTTGAGGCGGGTAGATCGAACACCATATAGCGAATATCCCGCCAACCTTTGTCGATAGGCTTATGTTTGCGGACGATAGAGGTGGTGCGCTCGAATTGACCTCTGCCTGACCATAATTCGCCATCGAGCGTCTGCGTTGGTAATAGTGCGGTAAACCAGGTGGGGGCGTGAATGATATGGCCCTGGCGACTGATGAGTTGTTTGCCATCCCAATAGGCCCTGATACCGTCGAGCTTTTCACTAACCCAGTATTGGTCGAGCTCGATGTTCTCGTTATAGGTTTTTGCCAGGGCTAAAGCCGGAGCTTGTGCGGCGAGGGTGTACGGGATATAGGCCAGGCAGACGACGAAAATGAGGGTGGTTAGCCGCTGTGGCCAGTCAGTGGGGTACATAATCCTTCCTTGGATTAGTCGATGTGGGTGATTTTGTTGTGATTGACCAAGCGACCTAGCGAATCAGGTACTCGGCACGGTTATCAAATTTCGGCGGTTCAGTGTGATCAAATAGCCCAAAAGTCAGTTTGTTCATTAGCGAGCGTTCGGAGGCGGCGAGGGTGAATTTGCTGATAAACTGGCCATCTTTATTCAGTGATGGGTGTTTAGGGTAGTTTTTACGCAGTACGGCCAGTGAATCATTGGCCAGATCATTGAGCCCTAATAATTGATAGGCCTGTACCATAACTGCCAAGCCATCAGCTGTTGCATAAGTTTGCGGGAAATTTTCTACTACAAAGCGGCCACGGTTAGCGGCGGCCATATAAGCGCCACGTTTAAAGTAATAATTAGCGACATTGATCTCATAGCGAGCGAGCCTGGCGCGAAGGTAGAGCATCCGCGCCTTGGCGTCAGCTGCATAGGGGCTATCGGGGTAGCGGTATAATAGTTGACGAAAATCCTCAAAGGACTGTAATGCGGCGCCGGGATCGCGCATAGTCATGTCGGTTGGTAAAAAACGGTCCAAAAATCCTTCACCTTCAGCGTAGCTGGCAAGGCCCTTTATATAGTAGGCATAATCGGCGTTGGGGTGCTGTGGGTGTAAGCGTATAAACCTGTCGGCGGCGGCAATGGCCGCTTCAGGCTCATAATTGCGGTAATGGGCATAAATAATCTCTAGCTGTGATTGTTCTGCATAGGGACCAAATGGATAGCGAGCCTCTAATAGCTGTAGAGTTCTAACCGCACTTTGAAAACTTTCGTCATCTAAGTTCTCCTGTGCTTGCTCGTAGAGCTGCTTTTCAGTCATATCTTGGGTTTTATCTTTGCTGGATGAGCAGCCAGTAAGCCCCAATAGCAGTATAGTAGAGATAAAAAACACTTTAACGAGCATGTTCATTCAACGGATTCCAAGCATTCATATACAATAGGGCCAGTTTGGACTAACAAATTAATAGAAAGTACATTTCTGGCAAGTCGGTATTTAACCACAGCCACCGTTATGCTGAAAGCAATCCTGATAGGAAAATCAATGGCAGAGACAATTGAACAAGTGGCGCAGGTGCCAGAACAGCTCAGTGGCAGTCGATTAGACCAGGCTGCGGCGCAGTTATTCCCTGATTATTCACGGGCTCGCTTGCAGCTCTGGATTAAAAGTGGTGAGCTGACTGTTGACGCTGAAATTAAAAAACCGCGAGACAAACTGTTCGCAGGGCAGACTTTGCACCTGCAGGCGGAGGTCGAGGATGAAGATCGCTGGCTGGCTGAGGCCATTGCGCTTGAGGTTATCTATGAGGATGAGGCCTTATTGGTTATCAACAAGCCTGCGGGTCTGGTTGTGCATCCGGCCGCAGGGCATGCCAGTGGCACCTTATTAAATGCCTTGCTGGCCCATGACACCAATCTTGCCAGTATGCCCAGGGCTGGTATTGTCCATCGTCTGGATAAAGACACCAGTGGTTTAATGGTGGTGGCAAAAACTCTCGCAGCACAAAATCATCTAGTCAATCAGCTGCAGGAGCGTACTGTCAGCCGCGAGTATGAAGCGATTGTGTTTGGCATGATGACTGGCGGCGGCAAGGTGGTTGCTGACATCGGGCGCCATCCTCGGCAGCGTAAAAAAATGGCGGTTATTAGCACTGGTGGCAAAGAGGCGATTACCCATTATCGTATTCTTAAACGGTTTCTTAACCATTGCCATATCCGTTGTATGTTGGAAACGGGGCGTACCCACCAAATCCGGGTGCATATGGCACATATTAAGCATGCTTTAGTGGGTGATCCACTTTACGCGGGCAGGCCTCGTATCCCCAAGGGTGCTAGCGAGGAGCTGATTAATGGCTTGCGTGGTTTTGAGCGACAGGCTTTACATGCACGACGTTTATCTTTGATCCATCCCTTTACCGAAGAAGAAATTAGCTGGGAAGTCCCGCTGGCGGAAGACGTGGCGCAATTGCTGGCCCTGTTATCGCGGGAAGATGTGTAGCGGCGATAAAGAGTAAGTGATGGCGTTAAAGTGATAAGACGTAACATGGGAGGTGACGATGTATTTGCTATCTAATGCATCTTTGATAGCAGCGGATTGGCCCGCACCGGATAATATCGCTGCGTTTACTACCACTCGGTTAGGTGGTCATAGTATTGCGCCTTATCAGCAGTTTAATCTGGCTGAACATGTGCATGATCAGCCGTCAGCGGTTGCGTCTAATCGTCAATTGTTACTACAGTCTGCCAAGGGTTTGAGCCGTATACAGTGGCTCGATCAAGTTCACGGTACGGCTATCATTGAAGCAGACATGACCACCGAAGCAATGGTTGGTCTTCGTGCTGATGCTAGTATAACCTCGGTAGCAGGGTTGGCCTGTGCTGTGCTGACAGCTGACTGCTTGCCACTATTAGTTTGTGATCGGGCGGGGCATCAGGTGGCCGCCATTCATGCAGGCTGGCGGGGCTTGGTTGCGGGGGTTGTGGAGGCCACTTGCGCTAAATTTAAGGCTCAGAATAATGAGCTGCTAGTATGGTTTGGGCCGGCTATTAGTCTGTCTAATTTTGAAGTGGGTGAGGAAGTTCGTCGGGTTTTTATTGAACGGGCGGCTAAATCACTACAGCAACAAACCAGTGATGTATTTGTACCTAACTATAATAAACGAGGTCATTATTTTGCAGATTTATACCAATTGGCTCGCATTCGTTTAAATGCTATTGGTGTGACCAATATTTACGGCGGGGGGCTTTGCAGTTTTAATGATAGCGAGCGCTTTTACTCCTATCGTCGAGACGGTGAAACTGGGCGAATGGCAACGCTTATCTATAAACGACTTTAATTGATCTCGATCAATTTAAGCACAGTTTAATTTTAGGTTGGCGAGCTTGCTCCTTGAAATTCTTATGATCGGCCGCATCTTAATGACATCGGTTACTTGGCATAATTTACTTGAGGATATTCCCCATGCGTATGGAACGGCTTACCAACCAATTACAACATGCCCTGTCAGATGCTCAATCACTGGCAGTCGGTAAAGACCATAATTTTATTGATCCACTGCATTTATTGTCGGCACTGATCGAGCAGAAAAATGGCTCGGTAAAACCCTTATTAACACAAGCTGGTGGCAACATTACCAGGCTGCGTGAGCAGCTGAGTCAGAAACTCGATCAATTGCCAACTGTATCAGGTACCGCGGGCGATATTCATATGTCCAATGATTTGGGCCGAGTGTTAAATTTAGCGGATAAACAGGCTCAGCAGAACAAAGATGATTACGTCTCCTCAGAAGTTGTGGCGCAGGCCATGCTTGAGGCAAATAACGTAGTGAGTAAGTTGTTGCTTGATGCGGGAGTCACCAAGCAGGGGCTCAGTGTTGCGATTAATAATATTCGTGGCGGTGAAGCGGTCAGTGATCCTGCGGCTGAAGAAAATCGTCAGGCGCTAGATAAATACACCGTTGATCTGACCGCGTTGGCGGAGGCGGGTAAGCTTGATCCGGTGATTGGTCGAGATGAGGAAATTCGTCGCACCATACAGGTGTTACAGCGCCGCACCAAAAACAACCCTGTGTTAATTGGTGAACCTGGTGTGGGTAAAACTGCCATTGTTGAAGGGTTAGCACAACGTATTATCAATGGCGAAGTTCCCGAGGGATTAAAAAACAAACGTTTACTGTCTCTGGACTTGGGAGCGTTGCTAGCAGGTGCAAAATTTCGTGGTGATTTTGAAGAGCGTTTAAAAGCCGTATTGAACGAGTTATCCAAGCAGGAAGGCCGCATCATTCTCTTTATCGATGAGCTGCATACTATGGTTGGTGCAGGTAAGGCTGAAGGCTCAATGGATGCGGGCAATATGCTAAAACCTGCTTTAGCGCGAGGAGAGCTACACTGTGTCGGTGCAACGACGCTCAATGAGTATCGGGAGTATTTAGAAAAAGATGCAGCATTGGAGCGACGCTTTCAAAAAGTGTTGGTGGAAGAGCCCAGCGAAGAAGATACCATTGCGATTTTGCGTGGTTTAAAAGAACGCTATGAAGTGCACCACGGTGTTGAGATAACAGATTCTGCGATTATTGCAGCGGCGAAGCTATCTCAGCGTTATATTACCGATCGTCAGCTGCCGGATAAGGCTATTGATTTAATCGACGAGGCTGGTAGCCGTATTCGGATGGAAATAGACTCCAAACCGGAAGATATGGATCGGCTTGAGCGTAGACTGATTCAATTAAAAATTGAGCGTGAAGCAGTAAAAAAAGATACCGATGCAGGTGCGCTGAAGCAGTTAGAAATATTGGATAAAGATATTGAAAAAGTATCTCGCGAATATGCGGATATGGAAGAAATTTGGGTGGCTGAAAAAGCGGCTCTTCATGGTACGCAAAAAATAAAAAGCGATTTAGAGCAGGCGCGGATGGAGTTAGAGTCTGCACGCAGGGCGGGTGATTTAACCCGGATGTCTGAGTTGCAGTATGGTGTTATTCCCGGGTTGGAAAAATCTCTGGATGCGGCAGGCCAGGCCGAGATGATGGAGATGACTTTGTTGCGTAATAAAGTCACCGAAGAAGAAATTGCCGAAGTGGTTTCGCGCTGGACTGGTATCCCTATTTCAAAAATGTTGGAGGGTGAGCGGGAAAAATTGTTAAAGATGGAAGACTATTTACGCGAGCGTGTGGTGGGGCAAGATGAGGCGCTGGTTTCAGTTTCCAACGCAGTGCGTCGGTCGCGCGCTGGTTTGTCGGACCCTAATCGTCCCAATGGTTCATTCTTATTCTTGGGGCCAACAGGGGTTGGTAAAACAGAGCTGTGTAAAGCCTTGGCTGGGTTTCTTTATGACAGCGAAGAGGCGATGGTTCGCATCGATATGTCTGAGTTTATGGAAAAACACTCAGTCGCTCGTCTGATCGGGGCTCCTCCAGGTTATGTCGGCTATGAAGAAGGCGGGTATCTGACTGAAGCGGTTCGCCGTCGCCCCTATGCGCTGTTATTGTTGGATGAGGTTGAGAAAGCACATCCCGATGTATTTAATATTTTACTGCAGGTCTTAGAGGACGGGCGCTTAACCGATGGTCAGGGTCGCACCGTAGATTTTCGTAATACAGTGATTGTTATGACCTCTAACTTGGGCTCTGATTTGATTCAGCAATTGGCTAGTGAGGAAAACTACGAAGCGATGAAGCGCTCGGTAATGGAGGTTGTGGGTGGACATTTTAGACCGGAGTTTATCAACCGTATCGATGAGACTGTGGTTTTCCATCCATTAGCTAAAGAGCAAATTCGCAGTATTGCCAATATTCAGATCGATTTGCTCCGGCACAGGTTGCAAGAGCGTGAGCTGAGTTTGGAAATCAGCGATGCAGTGCTAGATAAGATTGCCAGCATTGGTTTTGATCCTGTGTATGGTGCCCGCCCGTTGAAGAGAGCGATTCAGCAGTGTTTGGAGAACCCTTTGGCGCAGGATATCTTGCAGGGCAAGTTCGTTCATGGCGATGTGATTCGCTGCGACTTGGATGAAGTGAGCGGTAATATCCAGTTTCACTAGCTGCTGATCTTTCTATGCAAGACAACAAAAAACAGGAGCCTAGGCTCCTGTTTTTTGTTGTCTATCGTTGTCTGAATGCCTATATCATAATTGGCTTAGCAATTAATTTTAATAAATTGCCGTGCGTTGTCGCGTTGCTCTTCTTTCTCGTCTTCGCTGAGTAGGCGTTTGCTGCCATCGGGCTCAGTGATTCTAATGCGGGCAGATTCCAGTGCTTTCAAATTTTGTTGTGCCTGTTTGCAAAGTTCGGGATCTTTTTCCGGAAGTATTTCCATTTTTTGTGGGGCGTTTGTCTGCTCCGTGGGGGTGTCGGTTGATGTTGCTGTGCTGCTGGATTTATGGGTGCTACCTGAGTATTTGATAAATTCTGATTTGATACCTTCGGGGGGGCGGTCGGAATACTCCACGGTGCCGTTGGCGTCGGTCCATCGGTAAAGACCGTTTTGTTGAGCGTGCAAAGAGGTGGTCATGGAAATAGCCAAGCCAATGATAATGCCCTGAAGTGCTCTACTCATGTTCACGAAATTTCCTGTGTGATCAATATGATGGCCGTAATTATGGCAAAAAATGTCATTTAAGGAAGGAATTAGTCTCGCTTTTAGAAAAATTTAAAAAAAATGCTAACAAATACCAATGATTTTGCACAAGAGGTTGACTTTAGCAATTGAGCCTTCACAATTGAAGTTCACGAAAGTTGATGGCCAATGTTAGCTGCTTACCGGTAGTTAATGTTAGCGTCGGGTCTTTACTTACCGGTATTGACCGTGGGACGCTCCCTTCGCTCTGCAGACACACGACCTGTGTTGCGAGAATACCACCTGGCTAGCTAAGCTGGGTTCCAACATCTGTTGGTTTGGTGTTATCGCCCAGCGTGCTCCTGGAATGTAAGAATGGGAGATACTGAATGGTTGTGAGGTTTGTATCCTCCAAAGTAATAGTTACATAATGGTATTGTGCGACACAGAGCAATATTTTCTGTGTTTATAGCCCCTGTACCGGTAGCTTCTATATCTTAGCGCTATCTATCTATTACTTCAGGTTTACACATTCTCATGTTTTTTAAACACTGATATTAAGAGGATTCTTCAGTGGAGATGTTATCAGGCGGCGAAATGGTTATACGAGCTTTGGAAGATGAAGGTGTTGAATACATCTTCGGCTATCCAGGCGGTGCAGTTTTACACATATATGATGCACTTTTTCAATCAGATAAATTGTCCCATATTTTGGTTCGGCATGAGCAGGCTGCAACTCATGCAGCGGATGGCTATGCCCGTGCGACAGGTAAACCTGGCGTAGTATTAGTAACCTCTGGCCCTGGTGCTACTAATGCGGTTACTGGTATTGCTACAGCCTATATGGATTCTATCCCGATGGTTGTTCTGTCAGGGCAGGTACAAAGCCATTTGATTGGTTGCGATGCTTTCCAAGAAACAGATATGGTTGGTATTTCTCGCCCGATTGTAAAGCATAGCTTTATGGTTAAGCGTGCCGAAGATATACCGGCAACTCTCAAAAAGGCTTTTTATTTGGCGACTAGCGGTCGGCCGGGCCCTGTGGTAATCGATTTACCCAAAGATATCACCAACCCCGTAGAGAAGTTTGAATACGCTTATCCGGACAAGGTTAAACTGCGCTCTTATACCCCTGCAACCCGTGGGCATACAGGTCAAATTAAAAAAGCGGTGCAGTTATTATTGAGTGCTAAACGTCCGGTTATTTATGCTGGTGGAGGTGTGGTGCAGGGTAATGGTAGCGAGCTGCTGACCGAGTTAGCTCGCAAGCTCAATTATCCGGTGACTAATACGTTGATGGGCTTAGGTGCCTATCCGGCTACAGACCGTCAATTCATCGGTATGCTGGGGATGCATGGCACGGTTGAAGCCAATAATAGCATGCATCACAGTGATGTTATTTTGGCGATAGGGGTGCGTTTTGATGACCGTGTGACCAATACAGTAAGTAAGTTTTGCCCGACGGCAAAAATTATTCATATAGATATTGATCCGGCGACGATCTCGAAAAATATTGCTGCTGATATTCCAATTGTTGGTCCTGTTGACGCAGTTTTGCAGGAGATGTTGGCGCAGGTACAGAACTTTCGTGCCAAGGATAAAACGTTGCCAGATACTGATGCAATCAATAGCTGGTGGACTCAAATTGATGAATGGCGCGATACTTATGGTCTTTGGACTGCCCCGCGCTATAGTCTCGATTCGGGGTTGATTAAGTCGCAGCAGGTTATTGAATCGCTGTACCGCGCCACCAGTGGTGACGCTTATGTGACTTCAGATGTTGGGCAGCACCAGATGTTTGCCGCTCAGTATTATCGTTTTGATAAGCCCCGTCGTTGGATCAACTCCGGTGGTTTAGGGACGATGGGTTTTGGTTTGCCGGCGGCTATGGGTGTTAAGTTAGCTTTTCCAGATAGCGATGTTGCCTGTGTGACCGGTGAAGGTAGTATTCAGATGAATATTCAGGAGCTTTCTACTTGTACACAATATGATACCCCAGTAAAAATAATTAATTTGAATAATGGTTATTTGGGGATGGTTAAACAGTGGCAGGATATGAACTACTCGGGACGTTATTCACAGAGTGTTTATGCAGATTCGCTGCCTGATTTTGTTAAGCTGGCCGAGGCTTATGGTCATGTTGGGATGAAGGTTGATAAGTTGTCGGACCTTGATGCGGCAATGGACGAAGCCTTTAAACTTAAGGATCGTTTAGTGTTTTTAGATGTTTATGTAGATCGTCATGAGCATGTTTACCCCATGCAGGTAGCACCCGATGGCTCTATGCGCGATATGTGGTTGAACAAGACGGAGAGAACGTAATGAGACATATAATCTCTGTTTTAATGGAGAATGAAGCCGGTGCGTTAAGTCGGTTGGTAGGTTTGTTTTCTCAGCGTGGATATAACATTGAGACCTTAAATGTGGCACCTACTGAGGATCCGACACTGTCGAGATTAACGCTGACTACCATCGGTGATAACCAAACTATTGAGCAAATCACCAAGCATTTAAATCGCTTGATCGATGTGGTGAAATTGGTTGACCTGACGGATGGTGCCCATATTGAGCGTGAATTGATGTTGGTTAAAGTGAGAGCGACCGGGGCGCAGCGTGCTGAAATCAAGCGTTGCACTGATATTTATCGTGGGCAAATCATCGATGTTGGACCGTCAGCGTATACGATCCAGTTAGCGGGTACAGCAGGTAAATTGAACGCATTTTTGGAATCTGTGGGTGATGCGGTTATCCTGGAAGTGGTTCGAAGCGGTGTGTCAGGTATCGCCAGAGGAGAGAAAGTACTGAGTTTATAGTTGAAACTCGGGAAGTTCTTTAAGCAGGGCTGCATCTTAGATGCAGCCCTTTTTTTGTCCAGTGAAACAGGCAAACTCATCCGCTTGAAAAAAGCGATATCACCTCGTTACAGTAGCGTGTGGAAAACAAATTTTTGCAGCTCGGCTATTACCTTAGTTAATGCCTAACCCGCCATCCACAGTAAAGGCGCTGCCGGTAATAAATGACGCTGCATCCGAAGCCAAATAGACCGCCATGCCAGCAATATCGCTGGGTTGGCCGATACGACCAATGGGGTGCATAGCCTTGTAGCTGTCCATCAGTGCTTCACCGTTTTCCACTTGGCTAATCACCTTGTCGAGCATCGGTGTGTGGATGACGCCGGGGTTGATGGAGTTGCAGCGGATGCCGTAACCGCTTTTGGCGCAGTGCAGCGCGATGGATTGGGTCATTAGGCCCACTGCGGCTTTGGATGTGTTGTAGGCCACTAGTTCCGGCTGGGGTTTGAAGGCAGAGACTGAGGCAATGTTGATGATGGCCCCAGTTTTTTTCTTCTTCATTAGCGCAATAGCAAAGCGACAGCCAAGAAATGTGCCTCTGGTATTGATCGCCCATGTTTTGTCAAAATCCTCGATGCTGACATCTTCAATAGAGCCCATCAAGGTCACACCGGCATTGTTGACGAGAATGTCCAAGCCTCCAAAGCTTTCTTCTGATACGTCGATCAGTCGCCGCCAATGATCTACACAGCTGGTGTCATGGTGAACGAAGTGGGTATTACCGCCCAGCTCCTTTGCTGCACGGGCGCCGCCTTCGGAATCGATATCTGCGAGGATCACTTGTGCGCCTTCCGCCACGAAGCGGCTGGCGATGCCAAAACCTAGACCCGAGGCGCCGCCGGTGATGATAGCGATCTTACCTTGTAGTTGTTTGGTGTTGAGTGAACCATTCATATTCTGGGCCCATCAGATAGCTGGCTAAAGTTATCCAAATTCAATAATCCCTGTATTTTAAATACGTTGTCATTCGAGTTGCGGCCATAGCTGGGGTGCATTGCATCAAAATTTTGGGATGCTGTGTGGGGGAGGGGATCTGCGATGAGCAGGTGGTCGTAAATATGGGGGAACATGATATGTACTCCGGGCAATCAATTTTGAGTGCAACTGCGTTATGGCAGCACGGATATTGACCTAAAACGGCACATGGGTAGTTGCTCTTTATTTGGCGACTTTAGCATCGGATTTTAATAAAAACAAACCTGGCTGTGTTTTTATGTTCTAGACTGGAAGTTGACGGTTTGACGGAGTAAAACAGTAGGGATGTAGGTAGCTGAAGAGCTATGCTTTTTTGTAAGCTGTGGTTGAAGGTGGGCCCCGTGTCAAGATTAGTAGCAGCAAGCTTAAGCTTTGAGTGTGGATATGAAATAGTTCTGGCTGTTTTTCTCAGCTTATCCATGCTCCTGTGTAATTGTTATTGAGGGCATGATGGTTACATGCTATAAAACAATCAGATCTGTTTTTATTGTGTTGTCTGTTGCAATATTGTGGAAAGGTTATAGGGAGTCTGTATTGTAAGGGCTTCAGCAAACCAGGGATTGTCAGATTAACTGCTGCTGACCAATATCAGGGGCATCTGGAGCCTGAGCTGTATAAGAGATGACGAGTTTATTTCGAGGGCGTACAGATTTTGGGGTGGAGCGGTGTAGCAGTTTAGCGAGGAAAAGTTACAGGTAGTCGTACCCGTTTTAAAATTTATCACACAAAGGTTTCTCATTATGATCATTATCTCTGGATATATCGACCTCGACCCGCAGCGTATGGATGCGGCCTTGAAAAAAGCTGTCCCTCTGATTGAGGGGGCTCTCGATGAGCAGGGGTGCCTTGACTATGACTGGTGTCCAAATCCCTTGATTGCAGGTCGTGTCCGGGTATTTGAGCGCTGGACGGATGAGGAATCATTGGCTGCACATTTTCAGTCCCGCTGGTACAAAGAGATGGGTGAAACCCTTGTTGAGGCTGGTATGCAGGGGGTGGAAGTTCTCAAATACCAGGCAGATATCAGCGAGCCTGTTTACGATGAGGGTGGTAATCCACGGGCAGATTTTTTCACGCAAAAGTAATCGATAAACCTATTCTCGATCGCTTTGATGGGCACAAGGTGTTGAGTGGTTGCCTTGGCGGTCGACACAGACAAAGGCTGATTGCCTAGTAAAGAGTTGGAGTTTGTGTTGCTCAGTATTTTCTCTGATAGCGGGGAGGTGTTTATACTCCCCGCATTGTGTAGCTTTGTTTCAGTAAATCCGTGTCAGTCTTCTTCAGGTAAATCCAGTTTCACCAGGTTCTTACCGATGGTTTTACCTTCCATCATACTGGAATAGGCAGCGCCGCTGTTGGCTATGCCGTTGGTGATATTCTCAAGCACCTTGATATCACCGTTGGCGACCCACCGATGCAGGTCATCCATGGCGCCGGGAATGGAGTCATTATAGCTATACAGCAAAAACCCCTTCATGGTCAGCTGCTTTTCTACAATTTTCCACAAGTTATAGACCGGCGTCGGGTTATCCTGATTGTTATAGTCGCTGATCATTCCACAGTTGGCTATACGACCGAAATCTTTCATGCACAGCAACATGGCATCCAGTGTTTTTCCACCAACATTGTCGAAGTAGATATCGACTCCTTCTGGGCACAGTGCTTGTACTGCTGCAGCGATATCTGGCGTTGTTCGGTAGTTAATGGCATGGTCCATACCTAACTCCTGAGTGATCAGTTCCGCTTTGTCGTCACCACCAACAATGCCAACCACCTTGCAGCCACGCATTTTGGCAATTTGTCCCACCATGCTGCCGGTTGCCCCTGCAGCTGCGCTAACAACAACGGTCTGACCTTCCTCGATGTGGCCGATATCATGTAGCCCCACGTAGGCAGTTTGCCCCGAACCACCAAGTGCACCGACATAATAGGACAGTGGTACACCGGGACGTGTTTCGAGCTTGGTCAGTAAAATAGTGTTGTTATCTAGTAGGGAATAATCTTCCCAGTGATTCAGTCCCCAGACTATATCGCCTTCGGCATAATCTGGATTGTTAGATTTGACTACTCGTCCAACAGAGGGCCCACGTATAGCACCGCCGATGGGGATAGGGTCAAGGTAATTGGCTCTACCATCGAGCCAACCGCGAATTGCCGCTTCGAGGGAAAAGTACAGGTTGCGTACCACGAATTGACCAGGGCCTGGTTCTGGCACTTGGGTTTCGATCATGCCAAAGTTATCTGGGGTGGGAATACCATCCGGATAGGATTTGAGTGTTATTTGGCGGTTAATCATGGTTGGCCTCTTATGGTCTTTTTTATGGTTAAACAATGGTGTTTCAGTGCGGTAACAATCCTGTCTTGCTTTTGTTAGCTGTCGCGATGAGTTTCAGAGCCAAAGTAAGATATAAGCTTGGCGTTGTGTGCGCTGGCTGTTTTTTGAGCATGACAGGTTTTTGGGCGCCTTGAAAAGTGTCCTGATTGATCTGAGTGAAGATGATAGTTGTCATTGCATATAAAAAGCAATCAAGACTGACTTTTTAATTTGTGTAGTATAAGCTGTCATGGATTGTTGATTTTCTCCCCAAGAGCTGATGGTTTCCAGCTCGTTTATCTGGTTCCCGTCTAATTTTCATATAAGCTTGTTGTTTTAGCCTGGCTTTAAATAGATATTTCATCAGTTAGGAATGCTCCTATTAATACGTATAAGCACTGATTAAAGGCTAGACGAGCGCTATTGGTTTGAATAATCACTGTATTTTCAACGTGGATAGGCTTGTTTTTTTGAAACAGGGTAGGACTGTTTGTTTTTTGAACGAGCTATTGGGCTATACAGTTTGAGGTATTTTGTTAGAATACGACCTTTTACATTTAATTACAGTGGTAGTGTATGAATAGTTTTGAGTCGGCTGAGACTTTGTCAGTTGAACAGCGCATCCAGCATATTGCTAAAGTGATCCGAGCTGAGGAAAAGCGTCTTCGGGAAAAATACAGTTTCTTGAAATATCAGGATTGGATCGGTTTCACCGTGATGTTGTTTTCGCTGGCGGGGATGGTGGGCTGTGCTTATCTGTACTATATCGATGTAATGCCTGCTTGGTTGTGTATTATCTGCGCGGCTATTTTCGCCTCTGTTTCCCATGAGCTTGAACATGATTTAATCCACCGGCAATATTTCAGCAGAAATGCCTTTATGCAAAATCTGATGATGCTGGTGGTCTGGATTATGCGTCCTAATACGGTTAACCCTTGGTATCGCCGTGGCATGCATTTTTTACATCATCGAGTATCAGGTACTAAAAAAGACCTGGAAGAGCGTTTGGTGGGCAATGGTATTCGCTATGGTTTTATGCGTTTTGTGGTGATGTTTGATGGCTTGGTCGGAATGTTGGCCCGTCGTACAGCTCTTAAAAATGATATTGAGAATTTTTCTGTTATGGAGGTGCTAAATGCGGCATTTCCTCTGGCCTTGCTGTATTTTTCTTGCTGGTATGTATTTTTAGGGTTTCATGGTTATGATGCAATATGGGGTGCAGAAACGGTTTATCCCTTATATTTGTTGGACGCCATGAGCTTTGTGGATTTTATGGTGGTGGTACTGATAGCCCCTAACTTTATTCGTTCTGGGTCGCTTAATTTTGTCACATCGGCCATGCATTACTATGGTGGGGTGAATAACCTGATTCAACAGACGCAAATTCTAAAGCCTTGGTTTCTGGCACCGATGCACCTGTTTTGCTTTAATTTTGGCAGCACCCATGCCATTCACCACTTTGTTGTTGGGCAGCCCTTTTATATTCGCCAGATGGTGGCTAAGGTGGCGCACCGGGTAATGAAAGAGCACGGCGTACGCTATAACGATTTCAGCACTTTTTTCTCGGCTAATCGTTATCACCCGCATTGAATTTGTTGTTAGAAAAATCGAGATACAAAAAAGCCGCTGAATTTCAGCGGCTTTTTTATTGGTGCTTGGTTAGAAGTGTCTCGATTAAACGATTTTCTTCATGGCAGTCATATAACCGCGCAATTTAGTACCAACAACTTCAACTGGGTGTTTGCGGATCGCCGCATTTACAGCAACCAGCTCTTGGTTATCTACGCCGTAATCTTTCAGATCCAAGCCTTTGCCGATAACATCAGTGCTGATTTTCTTCATAAAGTCAGCTAATAATGGTTTACAAGCATGATCGAACAGGTAGCAACCGTATTCAGCAGTATCCGAGATGACCACGTTCATTTCGTAGAGTTTTTTACGAGCGATAGTATTGGCAATCAGCGGAGTTTCATGCAGAGATTCGTAGTAGGCGGAGTCTGCAACAATACCGGCAGCAACCATGGTTTCGAAGGCTAGTTCAACACCGGCTTTAACCATGGCGACCATTAAAATACCGTGATCGTAGTATTCCTGCTCAGAAATCTCCTGGCTGGTATTGTTGGCTTTTTCAAAGGCGGTTTCAGCGGTAGCGGCACGCCAGCCCAGCAGATTTTTATCATCTGCAGCCCAGTCTTCCATCATGGTTTTTGAAAAGTGACCAGAGATGATGTCATCCTGATGCTTCTCATACAGCGGGCGCATAATGTCTTTAAGCTCTTCAGCTAAATCAAAGGCTTTGATTTTGGCAGGGTTAGATAAGCGGTCCATCATGTTGGTGATACCGCCCATTTTCAGGCCTTCGGTAACAGTTTCCCAGCCATACTGGATCAGTTTTGATGCGTATCCAGCATCAATACCTTGTTCAACCATTTTGTCGAAGCAAAGGATAGAGCCGGTTTGTAACATACCGCAAAGGATAGTTTGTTCGCCCATAAGGTCAGATTTAACTTCAGCGATAGGTGATGATTCTAAAACGCCAGCACGGTCGCCGCCGGATGCTGAAGCCAGGGCTTTGGCGATTTCAAGGCCGTCGCCATTAGGGTCATTCTCGCGGTGTACCGCGATCAGTGTGGGTACGCCAAAGCCGCGTACATACTCGGCGCGAACCTCGGAGCCTGGGCACTTAGGGCACATCATTACAACGGTAATGTCTTTGCGAATCTGCATGCCTTCTTCTACTAAGTTGAAACCGTGGGCATAGTCTAAGCATGCGCCTTTTTTCATCATTGGCATGATAGTGGTGACAACGTCGGTATGCTGTTTGTCCGGGGTTAGGTTCATGACGATGTCGGCCTGAGGGATCAAATCTTCATACGTGCCTACAGCAAAGCCGTTCTCTGTGGCGTTTTTCCATGATTGGCGTTTTTCCGCAATGGCGGCTGCACGCAATGTGTAAGAAACATCTAAGCCAGAGTCGCGCAGGTTTAAACCCTGATTCAGGCCTTGGGCGCCGCAGCCAACGATGACGATTTTTTTACCTTTTATATAGTCGCAACCATTAGCGAATTCAGTTTGGTCCATGAAACGGCATTTGCCTAGCTCTTCAAGCTGTAAGCGCAGTGGCAAGGTATTGAAGTAATTCTGACCCATGATGGGAGCTCCTGTAGTTATGGGTTGATGGTTATGGGTGATTTGCATGGGCATAAATTAAACTGCCCATCAATAAATTATTAGTCGAAGCGAACTATATAGAAGATAGTATGTTGCGTAAAATGATATATTTGCTATACAGTTGTGCGAAAATTGCAATACTTGGCATAAGTTGGTGTAAGGCGATGGATACTAAAAATTTGCAGCTTTTTCTTAATTTAGCGACGACGCTACACTTTGGTCAGACCGGTGAGGCTCTGCATATGAGCGCTTCAGCGGTGAGCCGGACGATTCAGCGGATGGAAGAGGAGGTCGGTCAGCGTTTGCTGGAGCGGGATAACCGCAGTGTTCACTTAACTGAGGTCGGGCGACAATTTCACAGCTATGCTCGGCAGTCGCTCGGGCAATGGCATGCTTTCTGTGAAGCTGTTAAGCAAGATGCAGAAGGTCTGGTAGGGGAGATTAGTGTGTTTTGCTCAATAACCGCGGTTTATAGCGTGCTCTCTGACGTGCTTGAGTCTTTTCGTCGTCGTCACCCTGAAATTGATATCAAGCTGCATACGGGGGATCAGGCCGATGGTATTAGCCATTTGTTGAAAGGAGATAATGATATTGCCATTATTGCCCGCCCCGATAAATTATCGCCTCGGTTGCAGTTTCAAACGCTGACACACTCACCGTTGTTATTTATATATCCTGCCATCCACTGTACGGTTGAAAGTAATATTCAGCGTCATTTAGATACAGGGGGTGCGTTACCATGGCGACAACTACCTTTTATTGTCTCTGAGCGGGGTTTGGCGCGAACCAGGTTGGACCAATGGCTACGCTTGCAGGGAGTAAAGCCTAACATTTATGCTCAGGTCAGCGGACATGAAGCGATAGTCAGTATGGTTGGGCTGGGTTTTGGTGTAGGGGTTGTGCCCGAATTAGTGCTAGCAAGCAGTCCACTAAAAGATAAGGTGCAAGTATTGGATGTGCAGCCGTCGTTAGCACCGTTTGCTATTGGTTTGAGTACGACGGCGCAGCGCTTGGAAAATCCGCTAGTCAAAGCTTTTTGGGATTGTGCGAAAGCATCGTACCGCAACGATTTTTAATCTATCATTGGCATTCTTCTAACCTGAGAAAGAAATATTAGTATGAGCGATAAGCAACAACCTGCCTCACCTGATCCAGATACTAGTGCCGAAAAGTCTGTTGGAGGCAAGCCTGAGGGTGAGCATCAACAGCCGTTTGGACAGGAGGGGAGCCATATTGAGTCTTTATTGCCTATTGACGAACATGAGGAAGAGGTATCGGTTAATGGTAAGACAGTTCGGCATCGTGGTATTTTCTTGCTGCCTAATCTATTTACTACTGCGGCCCTATTCTCAGGTTATTACGCCGTTGTTGCAGGTATGCAGGGGCGGTTTGAGGCGGCTGCCATTGCGATCTTTGTTGCCATGATCCTGGATGGTTTAGACGGGCGCGTAGCACGGTTGACCAATACACAGAGTAAATTTGGTGCTGAGTATGATAGCTTGGCTGATATGGTGTCATTTGGTGTGGCGCCTGCGCTGGTTATGTTTAGCTGGGCGTTGTTCGATCTGGGTAAATTTGGGTGGACCTGTTCATTTATTTATGTCGCCTGTGCGGCATTACGGCTTGCTCGCTTTAATACCCAAATTGATACTGTGGATAAAAATTATTTTTCTGGTTTGGCCAGCCCCGCTGCAGCAGCTGTTATTGCTGGTACGATTTGGGTATGCCACGATCTCGGTTGGGTCGGTAAAAACCTGCCGGTTGAAATTGAGGTGATTGCAGGGTGCTTAACGGCATTAATCGGTGTTTTGATGATTCTCAATGTGCCCTACTATAGTTTTAAAAGTTTGGATTTACGCGGCAGGGTACCCTTCGTGGTGATGATCGTTATTGTGTTGCTCTTTGCTTTGGTGATGCTAGACCCCGCACGTATTTTATTGGCGGTGTTTATTAGCTATGCTGTGTCAGGGCCCGTGATGGCGATTTATGCCAAAACGCGTGCTCAACCACAGTGAGCCTTTAGTCTAATAGCTTATATTGTCGGGCTCTGTAGAATGCTGCTACAAGCCCGATAGCTAATTCTTATAACAAACAGCAAGGCTTTTCGTCAGTATGGATAGCCAATTACTCCTTTTATACGCCAGTATTTATGGCGCCCTCTTATTCTATGTAGCTTGGTACGTTGAGCGTCATGGTTTGGCTTCTCCACGTTGGCAGCCTTTGGTATATAGCTTGTCGCTGGCTGTCTATTGCAGTTCCTGGACTTTTCTCGGAGCAGTGGGGCGAGCAGTAGAGGGTGGCTGGAGCTTCTTGCCCATTTATCTTGGTCCCATTCTGCTATTTATTTTTGGCTGGCATTTTATTCGTCATTTATTGGTCATCAGCTCTCGCAACAAAGTCACTTCTATCGCCGACTTTATTGGTTCGCGCTATGGCAAAAGCCAGCGCCTTGCTGCGTTGGTAACCATTGTTGCGGTGATTGGATCGTTGCCCTATATCGCTCTGCAATTGAAGGCGGTGTCGCTGGTCTGGTCGACGATTAATATTGACAGCTTGAGTGAGACTTTTACTCTGGGCGAAAATTTATTGATATCCAATGGCACTAGCCTGATCTCAGCGATGGTGCTGGCTTGGTTCGCTATTGTGTTTGGTACCCGGGTTATCGAAGGCCCGCGCCGTCATCAGGGCTTGATCGCATCTATCGCCGTAGAATCGATCGTGAAATTGGTCGCTTTTTTTGCGCTTGGTGTTTTTGCTGTACAAATACTACTGCGGGATGATTTTCAGTTGTCGCTCCCTACCACCTTACTGACCGGTTACAGTGGCATCGATTTAAAGTTTTTTACTCAAATACTGTTGTCGATGACCGCGATTGTTTGTTTGCCCCGTCAGTTTCATGTGATGGCAGTTGAGCATCATACGGGACGTGATGTGCGCACCGCGCGTTGGCTGTTGCCGGCCTACTTGATGCTATTTAGTCTATTTATTATCCCCATTGCCTTAGTGAGTCAGACCTTGCTTGCGGGGGGAGAAGCCTCGGCGGACAGCTATGTGTTGCTGTTGCCGATGGCTGAGAACAACCCTGTGCTTACTACTTTGGTGTTTATTGGCGCGCTATCGGCGGCGACGGGAATGGTGATCGTGGCGACACTGACGCTCTCGATTATGATTTCCAACGAATTGATTGTGCCGTTGTGGCTGAATTTACATACGAGGGCCAGAACCGACTTTGGTAATCGCTTGCGGTTGGCACGCAGGAGTTCAATTATTGTCTTGCTCCTATTAGCCTGGATGCTGGAGTATAACTTCAGGGAATCCGATGGGCTGTCCTCGATGGGGTTGATTTCATTTGCCGCAGCGGCACAAATGGCTCCGTCGGTTGTTGCGGGCCTTTACTGGTTGCGAGGCCATCGCAACGGCGTGTTTGCTGGTATTAGTATCGGTCTGGCAGTGTGGTTTTATTGTTTGTTGCTACCGGCGTTATTACCTGCTGACGATAGTTTGATAATTCAGGGTCCATGGCAGATCAGCTGGCTTTCGCCAACTAATATTCTTGGCTTTGGCGGTATGGATACGCTGAGCCATGGTGTCTTTTGGAGCTTGTTGCTCAATGGTTTGTCTTTTTTTGTGATTTCAAAGCTCAGCCGATTTAATGCTCTGGACCTTCGCCAGGCAAAGGCCTTTAACCAGATGAGGCAGCGCTACGCATTCAGACAAAAAGATTTTGAACTCACCGAAATAGAAGTACGCCAGCTGCAAGCGTTGATCCGGCCACTGCAGGATGATGTGAGTAATAATCGTCTGTGGCAGGATTTTGAGCAACGCCTGGGTCATCGCCTACTGCCCTTTGATAAAGCGCCGCGTTTTGTTGTTAAAGGCGTCGAAGGTAATTTGGCCTCGATTATTGGCGCGGTATCAGCGCATCGTTCTATTGATTTGGTACGGCGACAGCAGCCGGTGCAAATTGAAGATTTTGTTTCGTTAATGGGCGGGAGTTCGCGCCAGCTACAGTTTAGTCAGGAGTTGTTACAAACCACGTTGGAAACCATTCCTCAGGGGATTAGTGTTGTTGATGAACGATTACAGCTGGTGGCTTGGAATAGCCGTTATCAACAACAGTTCGATTTTCCTTCACGTTTGCTTTATGTCGGTTGTCCTATTGCCAAAGTTTATCAATTTAATGCCGAACGGGGTTATCTGGGAGGTAATGCCAATCTAGATGTGGATGGTGCGGTAGCTCGTCGTTTGGATCTGTTGAAAACTGGGGGGGTGTATAAAATAGAGCGCCGTTTGCCCAATGATTTAGTAATAGAAATCCGTGGTACACCGATGGTTAATGGCGGCTATGTAACTACTTACACGGATATTACTGAGTATCAAAAAATACTGGATGAGCTGGAAAAAGCAAAAGTTCATTTGGAAGAGCGGGTAAAAGAGCGCACGGCGGAATTATCGTCGGTCAATCAATCGCTGCAGCAAGAAAACGAATTAAGAGCGCGTATAGAAAAAGAGCTGAGCGGCGTACACGTGAACAAGAGCCGTTTTTTAGCGGCAGCTAGCCATGATTTATTACAGCCGATTAACGCCGCGCGATTATTTGTCACCACGTTGCAGCAAAAATCTGCTGAGGGTAATGTTGAGGGTATCCGTGAACAGATCAACAATATTGATGGTGCATTATCAGGGGCAGAAAACTTAATCGACTCTATGCGCGAGATTGCTCGTTTAGACTCCGGAAAATTGGTGCCGCGTCGTGAGCATTTTGCTATTGATGATTTATTACAGATGCTAGCAAATGAATTTCATGCGCAGGCACAGCACAGTCGCCTGAGCTTTAGTTGTCGTAGTAGCAAGCTTTGGGTTTATACCGATAGGCACTTACTGCGTAGAGTGTTGCAGAATTTTCTGACTAATGCCTTGCGTTACACCCGACGTGGAAAAGTCCTGTTGGGATGCCGTCGCAAAGCTGGCATGTTGGTGATCGAGGTGTGGGATACGGGCCCAGGGATTGCAGATAAAGACAGTACACGTATTTTTGAAGAGTTTGAGCGCTTGGGCGAAACTACGGGTGACGACAACCAGAAAGGTTTGGGTTTGGGTTTATCCATCGCTAATAGAATGTCGCAATTGTTGGGCCACCGTTTAAGTTTTGATTCAGTTCTGGGGGTCGGCTCGGTATTTCGTATCGCTGTTCCTGTTGGCGAAAAATCAGCTGTGCAGAAAAAAGCGCCAGAGGTTACTGATGTTGCCCTGAACGGTTTAAAAGTACTGTGTGTCGATAATGAATTGCGTATTCTTGCCGGTATGCAGGCTCTGCTGGAGCAGTGGGGGTGTTTGGTGACCTGCGTGCCTAATTTAAGTGATGCTATACAGCGTTGGCAACATGAATCACCGCCGGACATAGTGCTAGCTGATTATCATCTCGATAATGAAGAAACCGGTTTGGATGTATTGCAGGCTCTCAGTTACCACTGGAATTGCCCGCTAGTGGCGATTGTCATTAGCGCAAACAATTCCGACGAGTTACGTAAAACGGTTAAACAAGATGGTTATTTGTTTTTGCCGAAACCGGTACAGCCAGCAGCGTTACGCGCAGCTATGCGACGGATGAGTCGCAACGTTAAACATCTTTGAATTTTAGCCAGGTTAAATTTTACGCTGCTTTGTTTTAATATGTGAGTTCATGGCTGGGGGGGGTGTACATCCAGCTTGCTAATAGCTAGCACTGCCTGTGTTCTGGAATGGACGCCTAGCTTGCGAAAAATATCGGTGATATGGGCTTTAATGGTGGCTTCGGTTACGTTCAGTTCGTAAGCAATCTGCTTGTTCAGTAAACCTTGTGCGAGCATGCTGGCAACACGAAATTGCTGTGGTGTCAGTGACGACAAAATAGAGGCTATATCCATTTCTTCTTGGCTACTCGCCGCTGTTTTTTCATCGTAACCGGTGGGCAGCCATAAGTTTCCCGCCAGCACTTGATTTAGAGCTTCGCCAATTTCTTCGATGGAACTGCTTTTGGGTAAAAAACCGGATGCGCCATGATCCATCGCTCGGCGAATAATATCACTGGAAGCATGGGCAGAAACAACTACCACGGGAATCTCAGGGTGGTGAGCGCTAAGATGAATTAGGCCACTAAAACCATGCGCGCCAGGCATATGTAAATCGAGCAAAATCAGTTGGGTAAAGGGGTGCTGCTCGACACATAGCTGTAACGAGGCGATGTCAGAGGCTACTTCTATATTGGTATTGTTTAGGTGACTGCTAACCGCTTGCGATAACGCTTGGCGGAATAGCGGGTGATCGTCGGCGATAATGACGGTGGTCGTCGAATCCATTGATAACTCCTGCTTATCTTTTTTATTTTAGAACAGCCCCTTTTGTTGGAGTATAGCGCAAGGGGCTGTTAGTGCAGAGTGCTGTGTTGATTTATCGTTAGGCGGGTTGGGTTAGTGCCTTATGGTCGCTGATGAGTCGCTCGACGATACTGGGGTCGGCCAAGGTTGATATATCCCCTAATGAGTCGTACTCGCCGGTGGCTATTTTCCTAAGAATCCGCCGCATAATTTTACCTGAGCGGGTCTTGGGTAAGTCCGGACTCCACTGAATCATATCCGGTGTGGCTATGGGGCCTATTTCTTTTCGTAGCCATTGTTTCATTTCCTCCGCTATAGCATCGTTGGCTTGTTGATCTTGATTCAGGGTGATGTAGACATAAATACCTTCGCCTTTAATTTGGTGAGGAAATCCAACCACAGCCGCTTCGGCGACAGCGGGGTGGGCGACTAGTGCGCTCTCAATTTCTGCAGTTCCCATACGGTGGCCGGAGACATTGAGTACGTCATCTACTCGACCGGAAATCCAGTAGTAGCCGTCGGCATCGCGACGGGCGCCATCGCTGGAGAAGTAGCAGCCTTCAAAGGTGGAGAAATAAGTGTCGATAAAGCGTTGATGGTCACCGTAGATAGATCGCATCTGCCCCGGCCAGCTGTCTTTAATCACCAGGTTACCACTACCTTCACCATGGATTTCATTGCCATCATTATCCAGTAAAGCAGGGTTGATACCAAAGAAGGGGTGGGTTGCCGAGCCGGGTTTCAGTGAGGTAACGCCGGGTAGCGGTGTGATCATCACTCCGCCGGTTTCTGTTTGCCACCAAGTATCGAGAATCGGACAGCGTTTGCCACCAAATTTATCGTAAAACCAGCGCCATGCTTCGGGGTTGATAGGTTCGCCTGCGGTGGCGAGAAGGTTAACACTGGCCAGTGATGTGTTGGCGACAGCGGTGTCCCCCTGAGACATTAAAGCGCGGATTACTGTAGGGGCGGTGTAAACAGTATTGACCTGATACTTATCAATTATACGTGCCATGCGAGCATTATCGGGGTAGTTGGGTACACCTTCATACATCACCATTGTGGCGCCGTTAGCTAAGGGTCCGTACACCGCATAGGTATGGCCGGTGATCCAGCCAATATCAGCCATACACCAGTAAACCTCGCTCTGCTTGTAATCGAAAATAACTTCGTGGGTGAGCGCGGCATATACCAGATAGCCGCCAATGGTATGCAGCACGCCCTTGGGTTTTCCAGTGGAGCCAGAGGTGTACAGAATAAATAAGGGATCTTCTGCATTGAGTTCTGTGGCTTCGCAATGACTGGATTGGTTAGCAGTCAGGCTATGGTAGCAATGATCGCGCCCGTTGACCCAAGTAACATCGGCGTTGGTATGCTTCAAAACTAATACATGCTCAACCTTCGTAGTGTGGCAGTGCAGTATGGCAGCATCAACGTTGTCTTTTAGGGCAACGCCTTTGCCCCCGCGCAAGCCTTCATCAGCGGTAATGATGATAGAAGAGTTGCAATCTTCAACCCGGCCGGCCAGAGCTTCTGGCGAAAAACCTGCAAAAACCACCGAGTGAATGGCGCCAATACGAGCGCAGGCCAGCATGCTGATAGTAGCCTCGGGAACCATCGGCATGTAAATAGTGACGACATCACCTTTATTGACCCCCAGGGACTTCAGACCATTGGCGAGCTGGCACACAGCGGCGTGCAATTGTTTATAGGTGTAGTGGCGAGGCTCGTCACCTTCGTGGTCGGGCTCCCAGTGCAGAGCAGTTTGATCGGCCTTATCCTGCAAATGCCTGTCCAAACAATTGACGCTGGCATTCAAGGTGCCATCGGCGAACCAACGAATATGCAAATCGTGTTTGGCAAAGGAAACATCTTTTACTTCAGTGAAGGGTTGCATCCAGTCGATACGCTTGGCTTGAACACGCCAGAATGCTTCGGGCTCCTCCATCGATTGTTGGTAGAGATCCTGATATTCACTCGCGCTAATAAGGGCATTGTTTTGGTAGGTGCTGCTGACCGGATAAGTGTCGGTGTTGCTCATTCTAGTACCTCTTGGCTTATCTTGCTTGAATCCACGGCGCATGGATGAATGCGTCATTGTAGCGGCTGCGCAGGTAGAGACTATTAGACCTTGGTCTAATTGGCTTGTCTCAAAATGGGTGGCTACTGAACTGAGTGGGCTGCTATGTGGGATGGCTGTATCACTGGTGATAGTTTATCTGTCGGGCCACGCTTGGATATTGCCTCGTATTTATCTACGACTAATGTCTAAGATCATTTTTTATTCAGTGGTAGTAAAGTTTTGATCCTGTTAGTTGCTTTGGTTTATTTCTGGCAGAAATAATTAGTTCAATAATAAAGAAGGGAAGATGGATATGAAAAAGATAAGCACACTACTGGGTGTTATTGGACTCACTACCGCATTGCCCGCGACAGCAAGTTTTGATTTTGAGCTTGCTAATGGCGACAAAATTTCCTTTGGCGGTTATATCAAGGTTGATGCCCGCTATGTAGATGGAGATGTTAAATATCAGGATTATTGGCGCGGTAATAATCCTGGTGAAGGCGATACATCGCATTTCGGTATCAGTGTTAAAGAAACACGCTTCAACACAAAATATACTCACGGTGATGTCAGCGCTTTTGTTGAAATGGATTTTTATGGTGGTGGTGGAAATGAAGTCGCCACTAATTCATCGAACCCTCGTTTACGCCATGCATATATTCAATACAAAAATATTATAGCCGGCCAGAACTGGTCAACCTTTATGCCCTTGGCAGCTTTGCCGGAAACACTTGATTTTGCTGGGCCGCTCGCCGGTGAGGTTTTCATTCGTCAACCACAAATACGTTATACCTATGGTGGCTTTAAAGTGGCGATTGAGAACCCGGAAACTTGGGGTGATGATGGCATTGATGCGCCGGGGTCAGGAGGTGGTACTGTTTCAGAAGAGCCGGATAAAAAACCTGATCTGGCTGCGAGTTACACCTTCAAAGGCGAGTGGGGTGAAGTGACGGCGGCGGCATTGGCTCGCTGGCTGGAGCAGAAAACCGGTGATGTCAGTGAAACAGCATTCGCAGCCAATGTATCTGGGAAAATTAATGTCGGCAAAGATGATATTCGTTTTCAGGTGAACGTGGGTGAGTCGGGCCGTTATATCGGTGCGGGGATGACCAGAGATATCGTCATTAACCCCGACACCGGTGAATATGAAGTGGAAGAAACCACAGCTTATTCCATTGCCTATCGTCATCTATGGAGTGATAACTGGCGCAGTACAGTTTATTACGGTGCCGCTGAAACCGATGTGCTTGAGTACGAGCGTTCTCAATGGGGCGTGAATGTGATCCGTAAACTCACGCCTGATCTGTGGGCTGGGGTTGAGGTGGGGAATTTCGCCGTGGATGATAAAGGAAGTGACAGTATCGATTCAGACTACGTCCAATTTTCAATGAAATTCTCACTATGATTTGTAAACGTTCGGGATTAATCAGCTTGCCATAATATTAGGCAAGCCATACCAAAGTCTAATGTTCATGGCTGTGATACAAGTGTTACAACACTATCTACAGTTTAAATAAAAACTATCGGAGGGGACGACAATGGCGTTCAAAAGTGAAAGTGATGCCAAAGCTTACTGGAAAGAAAATGTAAGCTTGATGTTCAAATTGTTGATTGTGTGGTTTGTGGTGTCGTTTGGTTGCGGCATTATGCTGGTCGATGTGCTTAATGAATATCGTATCGGCGGTTACAAACTGGGGTTTTGGTTTGCTAATCAAGGGTCAATCTATGCGTTTGTTGTGTTGATCTTTGTGTATTCCAAATTAATGGGAAATCTCGATCGCAAATACGGCGTTCACGAATAATAGGGGCAGGATTATGGAACTTCAAACACTGATCTATTTGGTCGTTGGTGCTACGTTTGCGTTGTATATCGGTATTGCTATTTGGGCTAGAGCCGGATCTACAAAAGAGTTTTATGTAGCGGGTGCGGGTATTCACCCTGTCGCTAATGGCATGGCGACAGCGGCAGACTGGATGTCGGCAGCTTCGTTTATTGGTATGGCTGGATTGATATCTTTTATGGGCTACGGCGGTTCAGTTTTTTTAATGGGCTGGACCGGTGGTTTTGTTTTACTGGCCATGTTACTCGCGCCGTATTTACGCAAGTACGGAAAGTTTACCGTGCCAGAATTTATCGGTGAACGATTTTATTCTCGTACCGCGCGCATTGTTGCCGTAATCTGCTTGATCGTCGCATCGGTGACTTATGTTATCGGTCAAATGAAAGGGATTGGCGTTGCTTTCTCGCGTTTCCTGCAGGTTGAGTATAATACGGGCTTGCTGATCGGTATGGTGATTGTTTTTTTCTACGCAGTATTGGGTGGGATGAAAGGTATCACTTATACCCAGATTGCACAGTATTGTGTGTTGATTTTTGCTTACACCATCCCTGCAGTATTTATCTCGCTTCACTTAACTGGTAACCCGATCCCTCAATTGGGGTTAGGTAGCGTCTTGGTCGGAACGGACACCTTTTTGCTTGATCGTCTAGATCAGGTAGTCATGGATTTGGGCTTTGCCGAGTACACAACATCAGCAAGGCTAAGCTCTCTTAATATGTTTGCTTATACCATGTCGCTGATGATTGGTACGGCAGGCTTGCCCCATGTCATTATTCGATTTTTTACTGTGCCTACGGTAAAAGCTGCCAGGTCATCGGCGGGTTGGGCATTGGTCTTCATTGCTATTCTTTACACTACGGCTCCAGCAGTGGCTGCTATGGCGCGATTGAATTTGATGAACACTATCAACCCACCAGCTACGGCTGAGAACCTGGCGTATGTTGATCGCCCCAACTGGTTTAAAAACTGGGAAAAAACTGGCTTGTTAGAGTTTGATGATAAAAATGGCGATGGTCGTATTCTGTATGTGGCTGATCCTGTTGTTAATGAAATGGTAAAAGTTGACGCCGATATCATGGTATTGGCCAATCCTGAAATTGCTCGCCTACCTAATTGGGTGATTGCACTGGTTGCTGCAGGTGGTTTGGCTGCTGCTTTATCAACAGCTGCGGGTTTGTTGTTAGCCATT
Source organism: Spongiibacteraceae bacterium (assembly GCA_041677245.1). Taxonomy (GTDB): domain Bacteria; phylum Pseudomonadota; class Gammaproteobacteria; order Pseudomonadales; family Dasaniaceae; genus Oceanicoccus. The sequence continues at coordinate 196,180 of JBAYQJ010000001.1, forward strand.
TCTTCAGCAATTTCTCATGATTTACTGAAAGGCGTGTTTATGCCAAATATCAGCGATAAACGCGAGCTGCAAGCTAGCCGAGTAGCGATGGCGCTTGCGATTGCCGGTGCTGGTTATTTAGGTTTCAATCCGCCAGATTTTGCTGCGGGAACAGTTGCCTTGGCCTTTGGCTTAGCGGCGTCTTCTATTTTTCCGGTATTGATGATGGGTATCTTCAATAAGCGTATCAATAAGGAAGGTGCTATTGCAGGTATGTTAACGGGCCTTACGATAACATTGCTTTATGTGTTCCAGCATAAAGGGATTATGTTCATTGCCGATACCGCATTTTTAGGTGACATGAAGGAAAACTGGTTTTTCGGTATTGAACCTAATGCGTTTGGTGTAGTCGGTGCTATCTGTAACTTTGCCGTAGCTTTCGCTGTCTCTGCTATGACCAAAGAACCACCATCAGAGGTTCAAGAGTTGGTTGAGCATATCCGTGTGCCAATGGGTGTGGAAAAAGCGCAGGATCACTGAGCGCTGTATTATTCAGGTTTGTTATTATAGGTCCAGCAGTAAAGGTGTAAGCTTTGGGGCTCATTACGAGCCCCTTTTTTACTTGAATCTGGTCATCTTATACGCGTATTGGAGTGCGACCTATGTTTAAAAATAAACACGTTATCAGTGCGTTAATCATTACCCCGTTACTGGCGATTATTGCTTATTTTTCAGTTGACTATTTGGTTTCAGAACAGCCTAAGCCGGCGTTGGTTGGCGGCCATTATGAGTTGGCGCAGTTGCCAAACTGTCGTTATGCCAGTGGTCAGTGTGGTTTGAAAAATGGTAATTTCAAACTTGTGGTGACGGGTGCTGCGGAAGAGGGTGATTTGTCGCTACAAATAGAATCGGTATTTCCATTGGAAGAAGCTTTCGCTTCTATTGCCATCAATCCAAGTGACGTTCCTGGTCCGGTGCCCATGCGCTCGGTTTCTGATGATGGTAAAACTTGGGCTGTTAATTTAACGACATTGTTACCCGAAGATAAATATTTGCGGATAGCAGTGATGGCTGAGAGTGCTGTCTATTATGCAGAAACAAAGATGCCTTTTTTGAATTATGAAACCAGTTTTAAAAAAGATTTTCGCCCAGTTAATTAATGCGGGCTAATACTTTAACTATTTAGGCCGCCAAACTATGGAGGTAGCGCGATGCTAGCAGCAGGAGTTCAGCCAGAGCTGAAAGTGGTGACAGAGTTTCTGGCTCGGTGCTTGCCGTTTGATAGCTTGAGTGAAAGTGATTTTAACGCGGCAGCTCACCAGCTAGAAGTGGTTTATTATCGTCGAGGTCATGTTTTTGATCGGCAAACACCTGAAACTGGCCTGAGAATTCTACGCAGTGGTGCCGTAGAAATACGTGATGAGAATAAACTATTGGATCGATTGGGCGAAGGTGAGAGTTTTAATCTTGCTAGCCTGTCTAAAAATCGTATTGCCACGCGCGCGGTGTTAATTGAAGATGCGTTGATTTATTTTCTCCCCGAAAAAAGTTACCAGCATCTAAGGACAATTAATCGGGAGTTCGATCGATTTTTTCACAGCCAGAAAGATCGTCGTTTACGTAGAGCTGTGCGCTATGATGCCAGTCCTCATCAAATGATGACGGCAGTTTCAACGCTTATGAGTAAGGATGTACTGGTCTTGTCTGGACAGGATACTTTGTCAATCGCGGCACAGCGAATGACTGACAGGCGGGTGTCATCTGCGTTAATAGTGGAGCAAGGGCGTTTATCGGGTATTGTTACCGACCGAGATTTTCGTTCCAGAGCAATGGCTCAGGGCATGTCTTTATCAACGCGGATAACGAAGGTGATGACTCCAAACCCGCTGACAATAGATCTCGGAGCGACATTGTTTGATGCGACATTAATGATGACTCTGGAGGGGTATCATCATCTACCTGTTATGGATCAGGGCGAGGTCATAGGTATTATCACGGCATCTGATTTGATGTTGGCGAAGCAAGACGACCCCGTTTATATGGTACAGCACATTTCACGGCAGCATGATGTTGCCGGTTTAAAGTCTATTGCTGAAACTCTTCCTACTATGTTAGTTGAGTGGGCTGATGCTGGCGTTCCTGCAGCGCAGATCAGCCGTATCCTTACCGCTATCAGTGACGCGGTTACCGCAAGATTAATTGAGTTGTATACCGAGGAAAATGGTACGGCTCCAGTTGCTTTTTGCTGGCTGGGGTTTGGTTCGCAAGGGCGTAGTGAGCAATTAATAGGCGCTGATCAGGATAATGGTTTATTGATATCTGATGAGTTTATGCCCGAACATGATCTCTGGTTTAAGGGTTTAGCAACATTCGTTTGTGACGGACTTGACCTTTGTGGTTATGTCTATTGTTCAGGCAAGATCATGGCTACCACGGATCAGTGGCGACAGTCGTTATCCTGCTGGAAGCAAACTGTAGAGCGTTGGACGCGTAGCCCTACACCGAAGGCGGTTATGCATGTCAGTATTTTTTTTGATTTGCGTTCGGTTTATGGTGATACGAGCTTATGTCAGCAATTGCAGCAGCATATGCTGGCATGCTCTTCAAAAAACAGTATTTTCTTAGCAGCTCTAGCCGAAAATGTTTTAGCGCACACGCCACCGTTGGGGATTTTTCGTCGATTTTTAGTCGAACGTAATGGTGATTATAAAGATACACTTAATTTGAAAAAGCGCGGCATATTACCCATTATTGATATGGTTAGAATTCATTCTCTTGCAAATTGTGTGGCTGCTGTTAATACCCATGAACGTATCGCTGAATTGATGCGGATTAAAAAACTCACTATTTCTGATGGGCGTAATATGGATGATGCGCTGGATTACATTATGCGGTTACGTGTTAATGAACAGGTCAGGCAGCTGACTACGGGAGAGCCCATTAGTCACTATTTTAACCCTGATCACTTGCCGGAGTTAGGACGTAAGCATTTACGCGATGTTTTCACCGTTGTGCATGAAGCGCAAGAGGTCTTGCGAATCAATTATCGTGGCGGGATTTAGAGCGTGTTGTGGCTGTGGTGGCTTTCACTTAAGCGATATTACTGGCTTTGGCGTAATTGTGATTCTAATGTAGAGACCTTGCTAAGGGCGCCATTACCTTCGGCGGGAGCTAAGTTTAATGCAGTAGACTTTTTGGTTGTTGATCTAGAAACAACAAGCTTGCAAGCGATTAACGGTGAAATCGCCAGTATTGGCTGGGTACCAATTACTGGTGGCGCTATACAGCTTGCTGGTGCGGAGCATCATTTCGTCACTATTCAATCTGGCGTTGGCCAAAGCGCGGTAATTCACCACATTCACGATAGCGAGCTGGATCAGGGCTTACCTATACGGGTGATAATTGACCGTCTGCTTGAGGTTGCTGTGGGTAAGGTTTTGGTATTCCACCACGCTGGGCTCGATATGGATTACCTAAACGCCGTGTCGATAAAGTTGTACGGCACGCCATTTATTGTACCAATAGTCGATACCCTCGTATTGGAGCGGCGCAGCTTGTCGCGTTCAGATAGCGCCTTGCCAGCAGGCGTGTTACGTTTGCACAGCTGTCGTCAGCGCTATGGCCTGCCGGATTACCCTGCACATGATGCGCTAACTGACGCTTTGGCAACCGCTGAGCTGTTATTGGCATGGGCCGCGAGTGCGGGAGGGGAAAGGGGGGTCGACCTTGTTGACTGTATTTCTTAGTAAAATCCCCTATTTAGGAATTATTTACCCTAAAAGGGTCTAATATTGTTCTACTGAGGAATGTAAACCATGCTAATACAAAAAGCCGCCGATATACCGTCTTCTGAAATTACACCTGAGTCTGTTTATTTAAAAAGGCGGCAGTTTATAGGTGGTTCATTACTTAGTTCCGCAGCACTTGCTTTAAGTCCTGTAACATTTGCATCAGCCCAGAAAGAGTTAACAGCATTGCAATATACTAAGGCGACTGGGGATAGCCCAAGTGGTTTTTATACCTCTGAAGCGCTAACGCCGTTTCAGGATGTTACTCATTACAATAATTTTTATGAGTTTGGCACCGGCAAAACAGACCCAGGTGAGAGTGCGCACACGCTGACTACTGATCCATGGTCGGTGACAGTAGAGGGAGCAGTCGATAAGCCGGGTAAGTACAACCTCGAAGATTTATTAAGCAAGGTGAACCTCGAAGAGCGGGTTTATCGCTTGCGCTGCGTAGAAGCCTGGTCGATGGTGATCCCCTGGGTAGGGTTCCCCTTGGCTGATTTGATAAAGCAGTTTAAACCTACTTCGAGTGCTAAATACATTCAGTTTGAAACCCTTTATAGGCCAGATGAAATGTCAGGGCAGCGCTCTAGAACCAGTACTATAGAGTGGCCTTATGTTGAAGGTTTACGCATGGATGAAGCCATGCACCCGTTGACCATTATGGCGGTGGGGCTTTATGGTCGTCAGTTACCTAATCAAAACGGGGCACCCTTGCGGTTGGTGGTACCTTGGAAGTATGGTTTTAAGAGTATTAAATCGATTGTAAAAATTCGTTTTCTTAATGCAATGCCGGCTACCAGTTGGAATAGGATCCAGTCGAAAGAATATGGTTTCTACGCTAATGTAAACCCTGATGTAGATCATCCTCGTTGGAGTCAAAAATCAGAACGAAGGCTGCCATCGACGTTTTTCTCCCCCAACAGAATATTGACCGAGCCTTTTAATGGTTATGGGGAACAGGTGGCGTCGCTCTATAAAGGTATGGATTTACATCGATATTATTAATGCTTGTCAGGTATCTTGGTAATGGTTATTCGTAAAGTACTGGTTTTTATCCTGTGCTTGGTTCCACTGTGTTTGCTTATTTACCAAATAGCGGCTGGCCAGCTGGGCCCCGATGTAGGGAAGGCCTTGGTGTTGGCCACCGGTATTTGGGCGCTGCGCTTTTTGCTGTTGGCATTAGCGGTCACACCCTTGCGACAAGTCACCCGCATACATGAGCTGGCTCAATTACGCCGGATGATTGGATTGTATGCCTGGTTTTATGCCTCACTACATTTTTTGGTCGTGCTTACCTATTTGTTGGGGTGGAGCTGGACAATTTTCATAGAAGAGTTTTCTGAGCGACCCTATATGACACTGGGAATAACGGCGTGGGTGTTGATGGTACCATTGGGACTTACATCAAATCGCTGGGCGCAACGACGTATGGGGCGGCGCTGGAAGAGTTTACATAAAGCAGTGTATTTGATTGGTGTATTAGCTTGCGCGCATTTTATTTGGCTAATACGCTCAGATTATGCCGAAGCGTTAACGTATAGCTTGATATTGACGGTGCTTTTACTAGTGCGGGTGGGGGCAAAATATAAGCGTGCTTTGCCCAGGATAGGGCGCGGCTCCCATGATTCGGCCTGAGCTGATCAAAATGCGCTCTTTTAGTGTGCCTGCTGATCACATTGCTGAATAAATAGCCGAAATAAAAAGAATTATGCAAGAAAGTGAAAAAGCGGTTGCAGTGTCGGTAAAAAGCTCTATTATGCGCCTCCCTGACCAGCTGGATCGGTTCAGGAA
>JBAYQJ010000002.1:0-181629 GCA_041677245.1 Spongiibacteraceae bacterium
CCTTCCATGCTATAGGTTCATCCTGAACCCATTAACACTATAAAAGCGTTGTTGTGAATTGCAACGGTTGATTGTTCATTATGTGCGCGGTGTTGTACAGCCTGTGGGTGGTTCGGCGCTTACGTATCAACTTTTTAAAACCACTCAATTTATACAGGGATAAATTAAGCTTCACCATTTCAGTGAAACACCCTGTGCGGTCCCGTATGCGGGGCGTTGTCGGGACTGAGGGCTAGAGGCCCTCGACTACCCGATCAGGCATAAAAAATCCCCAATTAAAATTGAGGCTTCTGAAAAATATGAAATAAGTTTATTTAACTATTTTATTTTTTCTTGAAAAACCAATTCCAGCAAGCCCCATGGCTAATAATGCAATGCCACCTGGCCCGGAAACTACTGCAGTCGTTTCAAATTTGATGTTATCTACTTGTGAAACATACCCGTGATCATTGCCTGTCACAGAAAATGAGCCAATAACTGAAACTAAGATAAAGAGAGCGTGACTTTAAAAGCATAAATAAATGATACCGATAGTTTTTGCACGTATGGCTCATCGTGGTACTCAGTATGATAGTGAACCCCATGACTTACCGTGAGATGAAGCTACTTGTTATGCAATGCCCAGTATTTGTAGGTCATTCTATATAAACGCACCTGACGATTATGAAATTCATGAATAGTGTAATCTCCAAACCCCGCCTTTTCAGTTACTCTAACAGATGCCGTATGCTCTGGCTCAATGATAACAACAACAGATTCACAGTGTTTTTGGTCGAAGGCATAATTCATAACACCCATCACAGATTCTGTCGCAAAGCCCTGATTCCAGAACTTGCGCGCTAATCGATAGCCTAAATTGATCTCTTCAACACCATCTACTAACTCAGGCCCGATTCCGCAGAAGCCAATAAGATTACCCGATGCTTTCTCCAAAAACGCCCATGGACCAATTCCGTGAGATGAGTAGCACCCCATACACCAATCGATAAACTTTCGAGTGGCATCTTCATCGCAGACTCCGCGAACCGAATATTTCATGACTTCGGGATCATTCAAAATCTCTGTGAGCGCAGGAAGATCTTGGAAAGATAATTGTCGCGCAACCAACCTCTCTGTTTCAAATAATTGCACCGAAGTCTCCTGTGCATAACTGGAGCTAATTGTTGAACGAAGCCGCTACGCGGAAAAATTCAATAATCTAATTGATTCAACAATAACTCCTCTATGCACTCACGCCCGAGTGCGACAACTAGAGGAATTATCCTATGAACAAAGCACAGCAAAAACGATTCGATTCACTGTACCGCAAGCATGTTAGCGCATTAAAACGGCAAGGCAAAGCGGAGACCACCATCGACGCGTATTCTCGAGCCCTGCGCCGTATCACCGCCTTTTTCGATTGCCCGCCCGACACATTGACGCAAGAGCATTTCGAGGCCTATTTTGAATCGATGGTACAAACTAACTCCTGGTCTACCGTCAAGGTCGACCTCAACGGGCTACAATTTTTCTACAAATATATCCTTAAAAAAGAGTGGAACTGGGTCGAGATTGTACGACCACCCATTGTCAAAACACTGCCCGATGTACTGACGCTAAAAGAAATTGAGCGCTTGCTAAACGGTACTTGTCTTTGCTTATCATCTATTGGCTTTGCGGCGTTCAGCGTCCGCCGACAGCCACTGGTTATGTAAGGTAGCTCAACCTGGCAGCCCCTCGAACTCTGGCACTTCCCCTAACTCCCCATCCCAAACAGCTTTGCTGGATGAAAAAATGTGCGCTGTTGGCGCCATAGAGAGTTCAGTGTCCAAGCACCCTGCGGGAACGACGAGCAAACCTGCGATATGAGTGTTTGGCAATGCTGAACCACACAACTTACAAAAGCTTTTGTTATGACGAGTGCCTGGAAGCGTAAAAGAAGTCACAGCATCTGCACCCGATCGCCAGACCAATCTTGCTGACTGTGAGAATAGATTTGCCGCGTGAGCCGAACCCGTATCTTTTTGGCAATGCTGACAATGACACAGGTAAAAGCTATCGAAATCACCTTTTACCTCAAAGCTCACGGCGCCACACAAACAAGAACCGAAATGATCAGTCATCAGAATCTCCTCCATGCCCTTGGATCAAATACACATAACGCCCCAGCCTCGCAGGGGCGACTACAGCCGCTTGGTTTCCTGCCACTGGGTGTTCAAAGGCCAATATTTCAAGGCCCGGTTTGGTCTCTGTAAAAAGTACCGAACATACTTTGTTCATATTTAGCTAAACGCCTCAATAATGGGCCTGCTTATATACCGGACTCTTTACAGTTTTTTGATCTCTGGCACTACTCTCTCCCTGAAATCTAACACTTAAATCTGCGTCACGATGACGTATTTTACCCTAACAGCATTACTGTCGATTAAACGACTAAAGCTACCCGACAGCCTAGATACCGTCAAGCTCTCAGATATTTACAATCCGATTTTCAATATTTGTAAAGCGTCGCCGTGACGTATATCACCTGTTTTTAATATTTCACTAAGCAATGATTTTATTTCGATATACAAAAACACTTAGTCCCGGTACAGGTGTGTCGATTGCGACGGTTTTGAGATCACTGCATGGCGACAGGATTATTTAGATTCTGAATTAGCTACCTTCACAGCACCAAAGACAGCTACTCTAAACTGATTTTATCCGGATGTTGATAGCTTGGCTTGGTGACGAGTGGTTATTTTATACTTACGGTCCACCTCAGGGCGTGTTGTTATGAATACTGATTAACGAAGCTGTATGATTACTGTTAGTCTTGATTGAGGCCTAATTGCTTTTGTTTCTTTTTAGTTAACCCTAAAGATACAATACGGTGGGACTCTTGAAGATAATATTTTAATTGTTCCTCTGCGCCTTCAAATAAATCGTATTGCTGTATCCACTTCAAACCACGGGACGCCATATAAGGTGCAGGCCTGAATCCAGGTTCGTTTTTTAGTATCTCAAAGTTATTTTCCGAAGCCTTAAAAGTAAATGCCGGCTTTTCCGACTTCCCCCAACCTCCAACTGCAAACACTTTACCCCCAACCTTCCAAACATGAGACCCTCTCCATTGAATGATATGTGATGTTGCCGTCAAACCGCGGCAGAAATTATTGAAGTCAGTATAAACCACTCTTCATTCCCCGTTTCTCATGACACTTTAATTACCAGAAAACATCATGTAGCTAAGTGAAAAAAATTAACATAATAGCGAGCAAGCCACATACTAGCGTGACGGGTTATACGGCGAATTCAAAGCTCCACGCCATATCACCACCATTACCCGTAACCGGTTGCTATGATCTGTAGAACCCCGCCTTAAGCAATTTCTTTTTCTATAGCAGCCTCCGCTTGTGGCTCTTCGCTGGCCTCAGGCTCAGTTGCTGGTGCTTCTGGCGCCCTAGGGTGAGCATCTTCCTCAGCCTGATGCGCCGCTTCCCGCTCTGACTCTCGCAGCAGTAACAGTTCAATCCGATCATTGAGTAGCTTATTCTTTTCTTCTTTACGTAGCCATTCTAAGGCCAAGTCACGGTAGAGAGAATAAGCCATCAATACCATCAACAGCATAAAAGGAAAAGCTGTAACAATAGAAACAGTACGCAAACCGAGTAAGCCACCACTGAGAAGCAGCACTGATGCCATCGACAACTGCAAGACACCCCACAGAATACGCACAAAACGCGTGGGGTTAAGAACACCTTTGGAGGTAAACATGCCCAGCACAAAAGTAGCCGAGTCTGCGGAAGTCACCACAAACATAGATACCAGCAAGACGGCAGCAATAGCTGCATAATATCCACCCGGCAGCTGCTCTAGCATTAAATAAAGCCCTGCCGGTACTTCCTGTGCCACAACGGCAGCAATACCGGCATTGTGGAACAACTCAAAGTAAATGGCTGAACCGCCGAAGGTAGAAAACCAAAGCATACTTAACAGCACTGGCACGATCATAACGCCCAGAACAAACTCCCGGATTGTACGCCCCCGGGAAATACGAGCAATGAAACTGCCGACAAAGGGCGCCCAACTGAGCCCCCAAGCCCAATAGAAAATAGTCCATTGCTGTACCCAATGTTCACTGGAATACGGGGTAGTTACCAAACTCATCTGCACGATATTACCCAAGTATTCACCGAGGGTTTGCGTCAGTTCGCTGAAAATAAAAGCAGTGGGGCCAAGGATGAGCACAAATAATAGTAACCCGGCCGCCAAGGCCATATTGGCATTACTTAGATAGCGGATTCCGCGGTTCAATGGAGTCATAGCCGACAGTATAAATAGAAAACCAAGCCCAGCTATGATCAATAACTGCGGCGTTATTCCATAGGGCAGCCCAATGAGCCTAGCCAAACCGCTGTTAATCTGTAACGCGCCTAGCCCTAGCGTGGTCGCCACCCCAAAAATAGTAGACAGCACCGCCAAAGTGTCAATCGCTTTACCCCAACCACGGTCAACACGATCCCCCAGCAAAGGCCGAAAAGTCTCGCTAATTAACCCGTGACTGTTATGGCGGAAACGAACATAAGCAATAGCCAAACCCACTACGGTGAAATTGGCCCATTGATGCAAGCCCCAGTGGAAAAATGCATAGCGCATACCCGTCTGTGCGGCCTCTACGGAGCCCGGCGTGCCGATACCCAAAGGCGGTGAACTAAAATGCATCATAGGCTCTGCCACACCCCAGAACACCAGCCCCACACCCATACCACCGGAAAAGATCATCGCCAGCCAGCTGCTGAAACTAAACTCTGGCGGCTCGTTATCTGGGCCAAGACGAATACTTCCGAAACGGGAGAAAGCCAACCACAGCGTAAAAATGACAAAGCCACTAGTGACCAATAAATACAACCAGCCAAAATTATTCGCCGTTGCATCCAGCGCCTGCTGTGCCAACGTTTGCACGCCCTGTGGATCACTGACCGTTGCGATCAAAAAACCACCAATGAGCAGTATTGATAAATAGAAAACAGTTCCAACATCCCCTAGAATCCGATTTACCCACTGCCTAAGCTTACCCATAAAATTCCTTATGCTATCGCTAGCTGATTTGTAAAAATTTTGCTCTAATTGAACTCGGTCCATTGAATAAAGACTATTATTTATTTTGATAAAGGTGTGAATTTAAAATCAAAACAAAAAACAATATTCAATAATTCATGCTAACAACTTCAGAACTTAACAACCACCGTCTCACAAGCTTGAAAGCTATATAACGCCCTTAGAATGCACAGACCACCCTACCATAAACACGATTAAAACACTGAATACACCAGTGATACCTCCCTGATATCACAATCCAAAACCTGCCACTTTTATTGCCCACACAGATGTAATTTTAACTTTACTTGATCTATATCTAATAGCACCCCGCAGCCATATCATAGAATCCACGTACATTCAGTCAGTACGAAGGAGATTTTGCTTATGTCCCTACAGTGGTCGGCGGATCTGGAAATTGGTATTTCAGTAATAGACAGTCAACATCAACGTATTGTTGAGTACATCAACGCTGTGGAAACGGCCCATCAGCACGACAGCCAAAAGGAATTACTGGAAGTCTTAGACGAGCTGGTCGATTACACCTTGTCTCATTTTGCATTTGAAGAATCACTGATTGAAGAAGCGGGCTACCCTTTTTGCAAAGCCCATAAAAAAGTTCATTCTCTGTTCACGCGCCGGATCCTGGGGTACCAACAAAGAGCTAAAGCAGATGAAAATGTTGCAGAAGAGTTAACGCATACTTTAAAAACCTGGCTGGTTAATCATATAAAACATGATGACCGTGATTACACGGATATTGTCAAAGCGAATATTAACGAGGCCTCTAAGCGGGCTAAAGCAAAGTCTGGTAGCTGGATGAGTCGTTTATTTGGGTGATAATTATATCTATGTATGTAGGAGAAAGTATGACTTGTTTTATCTGGTCGGAAGAGTTTGAGCTTGGCATTGATATTATTGATCATCAGCATCAACGCATTGTGGCGTACATTAATCAGACTTACGCTATTTCCTCAAGCAATCATAGCGCTTTAGGCTCTACAGATGTGAAAACGATACTAGCCAGTCTGGTAGATTACACGCTGTCACACTTTGCATTTGAAGAAGCGTTGATGGAAGAGGCTGAATACCCTGATCTCTCAGAACATCAACTGGCGCACCATCAATTTTCTGAATTAATTGAAAATTTTAAGCTGCGCTTTGAACAGGGCGAAGACGTCAGTCAGCAGCTTGCCAGAGTACTACAGCACTGGTTGATTCAACACATTATGACGGAAGATAAATGCTACGCAGAGCTAGTTAAACAAAAACTTCTTGGGATCGAGCCGGAAAGACATCGACTATGGATTAAAAACGCTGTTTCTCGGTACTTTCAATGACGCTTTACTTTAAAAAAATGCTTACAGGGACAATACACATCATAAATTTAAATACAACTACTGTCTATTCTGGGTCAATATCTACGAATTTATACTCTCCCAGTTTCGCTTAGGGCACATTAATACCCAGCCCTTCACCTCGTGTTAATTTAATTATTTATCCTGATAATTTAAACATTGAACAAACCCCGCTCTATTAATAAAACCCACATACCACAGCATAATTATCAATCAACCTTGCCTTACATTGGCAACTTTTAACCCATTAACAAACCATTATTATGTTAATATCAAAACCTATCGATGCTGGATTTAATTGCAGACTCCGACTAACAAAAATGGGATCTGTATTCATTTATCGTTATAAATGCAGCTGCGTTAATATTGAGACTCATTCGCATAATTAATGAATATTAAATTTAATACTCGTTTTAAAAACGCTGGAAATATTGAGCCAACCTTTTTTCGGAGAATATATGCGCGTTAATCGACAATTTTCAGCGTATGTATTGGTTTTAACCTGGCTCTTCGCTTGCGCCGCTGCATTTTGGTGGTTTGAATTTCGGTATATCGACCAATTTGATAATAATCTGACAAGCTTCAACGGCCAACCGCTGAAAGCCCTAAAGCTAGAACCCAGCGCCAACCAGTTAGCGCTGGTTGTGCATTTCGTTGATCCCGATTGTCCATGCAGCCGCTTTAGCGCGCCGCATATAGCCGATCTTGAACGTACTTTTAACGGCTTAGTTGAATTCAGACAGTGGTCCAAGACAGACGAACGACCGTACTCCCTGTCAATACCCGCCTCCCCCGCTGTTGCCATTTGGACTAACACTGGAGCACTGGCATATTTTGGCCCCTATAGCAGCGGTGCCATCTGTGGCAAAGGTGACGATCTGGTTACCAGTACACTAAACAAACTCCACCAAGGATATAATCCCGAATGGATCAATAACGACACCGTCGGGTGTTTTTGCCCTTGGCATAACCCAGAAGAGATTAAGTCATGATAAATAACAATGACGCATTGCAACAACATTACGCTAAAGCCGATAAAATAATGCTAATAATTTGCTATGGCCTAACACTCTATTCGCTCGGCCTCGCATTCTGGTACGACACATGGGCGGAAGCATTGGTCATCGGTGTCGGTAGCGCTCTGGCACTAAGCGCTGTGTACTCATTAGCAAAAGGTACACCTTTATGCCGCGCAGCTATGGCAGCAGGTTTAATGATCTTCACCGCACTACACATTCATCAAGCGCATGGTTTGATTGAAATTCACTTTGGCATATTTGCATTGCTGGCCATGTTGCTATATTACCGCGATTGGCTACCAATTTTAGTTGCAGCCATAGTCATCGCCATACACCATTTATCATTCTTTTACTTGCAAAGTAATGGCTCCGGCGTCTGGGTATTGAAATCTCTCGATATGGGGGTTTCTGTTATTTTCATCCATGCAGTCTATGTCGTGGTCGAAAGCGCGTTACTAATCCGCTTTGCCGTTAACTTAAAAGCTGAAGCCATTCAGTCGATGGAACTGATGAATGTCACCAATAATATTTTGCATGATGGACACATCGACTTAACACAACGAACCTCCGGCTCCACTCCTCTACTTAAACGCTTTGATACTTATACCGCCGACGTTGAAATACTGGCATCACAGGTTAAGCTCAGCGTATCAGACCTCAGCCGCGAAGGTTCCGAGCTAACAGTCATCACCGACACGATGAAGGAGGCCTCACACACCCAACAGCACGAAACCAACATGATTGCTACATCCGTTGAAGAGATGACCGCAGCCATTCACGAAGTGTCTAACCATGCAAACTTAGCCGCACATGCTTCGGACCAGGTTGATATCAATGCTCAGGAAGCCACCCATGTTAGCCATAAGACGCGCGATGCCGTAAATAGCCTGGCCGAGCAGATAAGCAACGCCGCCACAACCATTGAATCACTAAACGACCAAGCCAAGAGTATAGGTTCGGTACTTGACGTGATCCGTGGCGTTGCCGAACAAACCAACCTGCTGGCATTAAATGCAGCCATCGAGGCTGCCCGCGCTGGTGAACAGGGCCGTGGTTTTGCCGTTGTTGCCGACGAAGTGAGAACCCTAGCCCAGCGCACACAGAAATCAACAGCAGAGATCGATCAAATGATCGAGGAGCTTCAGGCAGGCAGTCAAAGCGCGGTACAGGTAATCGAGCATGCGCGTAAGCAGGCAAACGATTGTGCTGAAAACACCAGCAGCACCTTGACGTTAATGGAACAAGTAAGCGCAGCCATAAAGGAAATTAATAGCATGAATGCAATGATTGCCACCGCATCAGGCGAACAAGGTAATGTGATCAATGAGGTGAGTAAAAGCCTGTCGAACATACTTACTGCCAGCAATCAAGCAACTCAAGATTCAATGCGCGCGGCCAATAGCGCCAATGCGCTACAGCATGTTGCCGATAAATTAAATGCTACTTCGAAGGGCTTCCATGTTTCATAACCAGAATCAATAAAAACATTACCTCGTGTGCTCCATCAAAGTTCCAATAATAAATAAGGCTTTAACGGAGCATAAAATTGACTGCTACTAAAGAATGCTACAGCGATGATAAATCATTAGTTTTAACCAAGCTTTTTATATTATTTATTTCCACACTAACAACCAGCCCAATTCAACGCTAGAAAATCCGGAAAAATAATTCACCGCCAGGTGAAGATGCCAACACTTAAGAGCTAGCATAAAACTCATGGTTTATAGCCCTACTCCTGCAAGTTTTGCACAGACGATAATATCAGTGCGGGTATTAATCAGCTCGGTTTTTTACTATTAGCTGAGCCGCTTTTTCAGCGATCATTATAGTCGGAGCATTGGTATTTCCCGAGGTAATTGTCGGCATGACGGAGGCATCAACCACTCGTAAACCACTCAAGCCTATCACGCGTAGTTGCGAGTCAACTACCGCAGCGACATCATCACTTCGGCCCATTTTACAAGTGCCAACCGGATGGAAAATGGTGGTGCCAATTTGTCGCACAGCAGCATCCAGCTCTTCCGCTGTTTGATACTGCGAGCCTGGTATATATTCGATAGGTGCAAAGGGCTGCAGGGCTGCCATCGATATTATCTTTCGGGTGAGTTGCACTGCATTAATCGCTACTTTTTTATCTTCTTGCGTCGATAGATAATTAGGGCAAATTTGCGGTGCATCCTCTGCATTGACTGAAGTAATATTCACCTCGCCCCGCGATGTGGGGCGAAGATTGCACACACTGGCTGTGAAGGCTGGAAAATGATGCAATGGATCGCCAAATTTATCCAGTGACAAGGGCTGCACATGGTATTCGAGATTAGCGCTTTGTTGCTGCTCATCGGATCTGGCAAACACACCCAGTTGGCTCGGCGCCATACTTAACGGCCCACTCCGACGCCAAGCATACTCTAGCCCCATTTTTATTTTTCCGACGACATTATTGGCGATAGTGTTTAACGTTTTAACCCCTTGCACCTGAAACACTGTACGCAACTGCAGATGATCTTGTAAATTTTTACCCACACCAGGCAAATGTTTTTTTACTGCAACCCCCAGTGACTTTAATTTTTGCTCATCGCCAATGCCCGAACGCTGCAAGATGGCGGGAGAACCAATTGAACCGGCTGACAATAAGGTTTCGATATTGGCAAAGGCATGAAAGCTTTCATTACCGAGCTTGAATTCAACGCCACTGACACGAAAACCATCGAAGCTCAGTTTATCAATCAGTGCTCCAGTGACAACCTTCAAATTTGGGCGCTTTTTAGCCGGTTTTAAAAAAGCTGTCGCGGCACTGCAACGTACCCCTCTACGCTGGGTAACATCAAAATTACTAGAACCAAAATTATCGCCAGTGTTGAAATCATCAACCCGAGGAATACCTAATTGCTCTGCTGCTGCGGCAAAATAATCGAGAATATCCCAACGTAGCCGTTGTCTCTCAACCCTTAACTCACCACCCTGCCCATGAAAATCATCATCGTTGCGCCAGTGGTCTTCACTGCGCTTAAAAATAGGTAGCACTTGCTGCCAGCTCCAGGATGAATCGCCAGTTAACTCGGCCCACTCATCATAATCACGCGCTTGGCCGCGCATATAGATCATGCCATTGATAGACGACGAACCGCCTAGCACTCGACCACGGGTATAAGCGATCGATCTACCACCCAACCCCTCTTCTCGCTGAGTTTGGTAGCACCAATCGGTACGAGGATTAGCAAAACAATAAAGATAACCAACAGGGATATGAAGCCAAATCCAATTATCTTTACCACCAGCCTCTAACAGCAATACAGAGGTTTTCGGGTCTTCCGACAACCGGTTTGCCAGCACGCAACCAGCAGAACCGGCACCAACAATAATATAATCATAATTGCCAAAGACTTTCATTTGAGCTGCAACCTCAGTAATGACATGGGATAGTCCGCACCACTGCATTTAGTGCAGTTAGCGTGCCCTAGCTTAATAGTATTTGCACTCTCATCCGGCAGAATCGCTCCCGCTGCCAACACAAGGACATATTGAGCTACCTCACTAATGGTTACGCCGTGTAAAAACCTTATCATTTTATTGTTCTCCCCTGTTCGATATTGTTAACCCAGGCTGCCGAAGCTCTCGGCACTAATCCCTCAGCCTAAAATTCAAATAAAACCTCATTAAAAACATACAGTTAATATCATTATGTGTAAGATAGCCGTGCTATAGGATATGGTCATTTACAGGCTGGGACTCATCGTCGATGAAAACCACCTCAATTGAGCACTAACTTATACTGACATTTTGCCAAGGCTATTTAATAACCATTCTAGCCCGTAAACTGACACAAGGTGGTAATTACTGGCCTTAGCGTTAAAGCCAGTTTAACATCACCATATTATTTTAATTAACGACCTGAATATGCTACGAATTAACGAACTGAAACTCCCTTTACATCACACCGAGCCAGAATTTTTATCCGCTATTATCAATAAATTGGCGATCAATATTGATGAACTCATAGACTTTAGCTTGTTTAAACGCAGTTATGATGCTCGCAACAAGAACAATATATTTTTAATTTATCAAATTGATGTTTTATTGACCGAAGAGGCCGAGAAAAATATTCTTGCCCGCCCGGTCCAATCAACATTTATCCGCCCCAGCCCCAACACCCAATATCAATTACTTGCTCAAGCAGACGAGAGTTTTCCGGCTGCAGGCCAGCAACGCCCTATCATTATTGGCTTTGGCCCCTGTGGCTTGTTAGCGGCTCTGCTCCTGGCGCAAATGGGCTTAAAGCCGATTGTGCTGGAGCGTGGCCAGGATGTACGGCAGCGTACCAAAGACACATGGGGCTTATGGCGCGAGGGTAAGCTTAATACCGAATCGAATGTACAGTATGGCGAAGGCGGCGCAGGCACTTTTTCCGATGGCAAGCTCTACAGTCAGGTTAAAGATAAGCGTCATTTAGGCCGCAAGGTTTTAGTAGAATTTGTTAAAGCCGGCGCACCCGAAGAAATTATGTATGTCAGCAAACCCCATATAGGAACATTTAAGTTAGTCAAAATGGTTGAAAATATCCGTGCTGAAATTATCAGCCTGGGCGGTGAAATTCGATTTGATTGCAAAGTAGATAGCATACACCGTGAGCCTTCAACCACTGACTCAACGCTCGGACAAATTACCGGTGTCACCCTTGCCAACGGTGAAACACTGCATAGCCGACACGTGATACTGGCTATAGGCCATAGCGCCCGTGACACCTTTCAGACCCTGTTAGACCAAGGTGTTTATATTGAAGCAAAGCCATTTTCTATTGGTTTTCGTATCGAACACCCACAATCGGTAATCGATAAAGCACGCTTCGGCGATCAAGCCGGACACCCTATTTTAGGTGCAGCAGATTATAAATTAGTTCATCACTGCAGCAATGGCCGCAGCGTTTACAGCTTCTGTATGTGCCCTGGTGGCACCGTAGTTGCCGCCAGCTCCGAAGAAGGCGGCGTAGTGACTAACGGCATGTCGCAATATTCCCGGAATGAACGCAACGCTAACGCCGCCATTGTTGTGGGCATTACTCCAGAGCAAGATTATCCTGAACACGTCTTGGCAGGCATTGATTTGCAACGAAAGCTAGAACAACTGGCCTACGAGTTAGGCGGCGGTGATTATTACGCCCCGGCACAATTGGTCGGTGACTTTTTGCGTGGTATTCCATCAACCCAGTTAGCGTCAGTAACACCCTCCTACAAGCCAGGGATCAAGCTAGGCGATTTATCGCTGGCTCTACCCGACTTTGCCATTGATGCTATTCGCGAGGCCATACCTGCCTTCGATAAAAAAATTAAAGGTTTTGCTATGGCAGATGCAATACTGACTGGGATTGAAACGAGAACTTCGTCGCCAATCTGTATCAAGCGCGACCACAGCTTGCAAAGCTTGAATACATTGGGCTTATACCCTGCTGGTGAAGGTGCGGGTTATGCGGGAGGGATTTTATCTGCCGCTATCGACGGCATTAAAGTGGCGGAAGCAGTTGCTTTAGATCTGCTAGATTTGCAAACTAAGCCAAGCGATCCAGTATCTACTTGAGTGTTTAGAACTCAAGTAGATACCTTTGCTTAATGCTAGGCTATTTGAGCTATTTACCCAGTAGTTCAATAATGCTGGAGAAATCTTTCTGGCCATTGCCTTTGGATGCATGCGCTGCATACAGGCTTCTAGCCATCGAGCCCATGGGCGTGGCAGATTTACTTTCTACCGCGGTGTCCATAGCCAAACCCAGATCCTTACACATTAGATCAACCATAAACCCAGGCTGGTAATCATTGCTGGCTGGAGCATTTTCCATCACCCCAGGATAGGGATTGTAAACCTCTAGCGTCCAGTTACGACCAGAGCTTGCCAACATGATGTCTGATAGCTTAGTAGGGTCCAAGCCGTTATCAACACCCAAACGCAAAGCCTCGGAGGTGCCGACCATTAACACCGACAACAACATATTGTTGCAAACTTTAGCAACCTGCCCGGCACCGTGATCACCTGCGTAAAAGATATTTTTCCCCATCGCCTCTAAAATAATTTTTGCCTGGGAAAATACTTCTTCTGAGCCACCACACATAAAAGAAAGTGTGCCAGCCGCAGCAGCAGCCACACCACCCGAAACGGGTGTATCCATAACCGCCACACCTTTTTCATTGGCGGCACTAGCCACTTTGCGCGCTGTTGTCGCATCAATAGTACTAGAATCTAACAAAATAGTGCCCGGAGCTACGGTATTTAATAAACCCTCTTCGCCCAGATACACCATCTCTACATGCTTACCTGCAGGCAGCATAGTAATGACAACATCGACATTCGCTGCCGCCTCTTTAGCGGAAGGTGCTGAAGCAGCCCCAGCATCAGTGAGTTGTTTTACCGCAGCAGGTACTAAATCAAAAACAGTAACCTGATGCCCTGCTTTCAATAAATTGGCCGCCATTGGGCCACCCATATTTCCTAAACCAATAAAAGCTATCTTCGACATTGTTGTGCTCCAGTTGATGATTTCTCAGGCAATAATTTAAACGCTGGTCGCTGCATAGCTTTACATTACAGATCAGCGAGCGGGTTTTGCGGCCAAGGTGCAGTGATCATTTGTTGCAATAATTCAGCGGGCACCGCTTCAACCGTATCGTACAGCCACTTTGGCTGTTGATCTTTATCAATCAATAGTGCCCGCACGCCTTCGGCAAACTCGGGGTGACGAACAATATTTGTCGACAGTATTAACTCAAACGCAAAAACCTCTGCCAGGGTCATCGTTTTAGTCAAGTTAAGTGCCTGATAGATATTCGCTGCACTGAGTTTTGAGCCATGCGCCAATGCTGCCGCGCCTTTATTCAGCCATGCATCATCGGTTTCATAACTGGTGATGGCCGCGACAATAGCAGATAAGCTATCGTGATCTGTCAAGCTTTGGATAACATCAAAATGAGTGGCAATATTGCTCTGCGGTTTAGCCGCCTCATGCTCTTTGCCAATCGCCGTCAACAACTGATCAATTTTGACAGCATCTGTTGCTTTGTTAGCACTCCAATCCAGTGATAGCAGGCGCTCCACGGTCGAAGCTTTAGCAGCATGTTCAATAAAATAATCTGCGTAGGAAACAAACAAACAATCAGCCGCATTCATCGACGCCGCAGTTAAGGCGAGGTACAGACCGGTACGACCAGGCGCATGATTCAAAAACCAGCTGCCGCCAACATCAGGGTACAAACCTATGGTGATTTCTGGCATAGCCATACGAGTTTTTTCAGTAACAACACGATGGCTACAACCTGCCGCAAGACCAAGTCCTCCGCCCATCACGATACCGTGCCCCCAGCAAATAATGGGTTTGTTATAGCTGTGGATTAAATAATCGAGCCGGTATTCCCTGGCAAAAAAAGTTTCTGCATATTCACAGGGACCACCAGGATTTTCAATTGACGAATGATAAAGCTGCTGCACATCACCACCAGCACAAAATGCTTTTTGACCTGCACCCTGTAGCAGCACAGCAACGATATTGTCGTCCTGCTGCCATGCAAGTAACTGCGTATAGAGCAGATCAACCATCTCTAAACTGAGCGAGTTAAGTGTTTTTTCTGCATTCAAGGTCGCAATGACCAACTGCTTGCCGTTATTGGTATTAAGGCTTTCAAACAATACGGGGGCTTGTTGCTCCAATTCACTCATTGATTTTTATTCCATAACAATTGGTTTTTAAAAAACTCAGCGGATTATTTCGAGCGCACCTTCCATCAAAATACGACGAGAAATAATCACCCGCATAATTTCGTTGGTACCTTCAAGGATTTGATGCACGCGGCTATCACGTACATAGCGCTCCAAAGGAAATTCCTTGATATAGCCGTAACCACCGTGAAGCTGCAACGCATCATTGCAAATATTAAAACAAACATCGGTGGCAAAACGCTTGGCCATAGCGCAGTAAGTTGAAGCATCACTGTCTTTGCTATCAAGCTTAAAGGCGGCCAATCGAACCATTTGGCGTGCAGCCACAAGGTCGGTTGCCATATCAGCCAATTTAAATTGGGTTGCCTGAAAACCGGCAATTGCGCTACCAAATTGTTTACGCTGTTGGGTATACTCAAGCGCCGCTTCCAGGGCTGCTTGAGCGGTACCAATAGAACAAGTGGCAATATTAATTCTACCGCCATCAAGCCCTTCCATCGCAATTTTAAAACCCTGTCCTTCCACTGCTAATAGATTCGCTGCTGGAACACGTACGTTATCAAAGGTTATCGCTCGGGTTGGCTGTGAATTCCACCCCATCTTTTCCTCTTTTTTACCGTATTCGATACCCGGTAAATCAGCCGGTATAGCAAAGGCCGAGATGCCTTTAGGGCCGTTTTCGCCAGTACGTAACATCGCAATCAGCACATCAGTATCACCAGCACCGGAAATAAACATTTTGCTGCCGTTGACTACATAGTCATCACCATCGCGTTGCGCCGTACTGCGCAAGGAAGCCGCATCTGAGCCTGCTTCAGGCTCAGTCAAACAATAGGATGCAAGCTGCTCACCAGCGATTAATCCCGGGCACCATTGCTCCACCAGCTCAGGCTTACCATAGCGAGCCAGCATATTCGTCGCCATATTATGGATGGTGAGAAACGCTGCGGTTGAAGTACAACCTCTCGCCAACTCTTCGACAATCACACTGGTATCTAAACGACTTAAGCCTAAACCACCAGCAGACTCAGGAGTATAGATACCCATAAAACCAAGCTCACCGGCCTGTTTAAGGGCATCTTTCGGGAATATATGTTCAGCATCCCACTTAGCTGCATTGGGCGCAAACACGCCCTCAGCGAAAGATCGAGCCGCATCCTGATACGCAACCTGATCATCTGATAAATTAAAATCCATAACTTACTCTTATTAGTTAGGCCATAAGGATTAGAGCTTGGCTTACTTCATCTTTTCGATGACGCTACCAAACAACTCTTCGTCAGTTGGAATAACTTTGGTTGTTGCTAAAGGCTTTGAAACCCAAGTGATATTAACCAAGTCCTGCCAAGTAATATTGTTATTGGTACTGTTGCCGCCCCATGAACCACAACCCAGGGAGAAGGTTTGTCTCATACCGTTCCACAAATTACCGCTATTAGACGCTGACTGTGGCTGGTTAACCATAACCCGTGAAGTCTTGGTTTTTTCGGCAAACTTCATGATGTTTTCATCGTTATAAGAGTAGATACCACAAGAGTGGCCCTGCCCTTGATAAGCCTGAATATCATTGGTCAACGCAATCGCTTCGTCAATATCTTTCACTTTATAAAAAGCCATAACCACTGACATTTTTTCACCGGAGAATGGGCTACATGCACCAGCACCTGTCTCAGGAACCATAAAGAAAGATTTGCCTTCAGGAAGATCAAATCCAGCCATAGAAGCTAACATTGATGCAGGTTGAGCAACAATTTTAGAGTTGATGTGATCGTCTTCCCAAATAACTGCCTGTAGCTTGGCCTTCTCTTCTTCGTTAACTACATAACCGCCTTCAGCTTGTAATTTTTCTTTCAACTCGTCATATATAGCTTCTAAACCAATGACTGAGTTATCAGAAGAGCAAGACGCTGCCAAATCAAGGGTTTTGGAAATACGAATTTTTTCTGCTGCTTCATCAAGGTTTGCAGACTCATCTACAGTGATAACCGCATTACCTGCACCTACACCCAAAGCCGGTGTACCACTGGAATAAGCCGCCGTTACCATCGCAGGCCCACCGGTTGCCAATATACGATCACACTGTTTCATCAACTCGGCAGTTGTTTCCAGTGTTGGCACTTCGATGGCAATAACCAAATCTTCAGGTGCACCCATTTTTTTCAATGCACCACGCATTAAGTCACAGATCATCTTGTTGGTAAGCTTGGAGCGTGGATGCGGAGCAATAATAATTGAGTTGCGACCTTTAACCGCTGAGATTGCCTTAATAACTGGCGTAGCTTCCGGATTGGTACAAGGTGCCAAAGCACCAATAACGCCAATAGGCTTGGCTATTTTAATCAGGTTACGCTCTTTGTCTTCTTCGATAACACCAATGGATTTATCATTGATGATATCCATCAGTGTGGCACGGGTTTTACGATTAATTTTAAGGAATTTACCTTCGTAATTACCCAGCTGCGTTTCTTCAACGGTAAAACGGGCAATTTTTTCGGAGATTTCCGTTTGAGCAACTGACCAAACCATCGCGGTGATCAGTTCATCAATTTGTTCTTGCGTGTAATTTTCTATCTGTGCCTGAGCGATGCGCGAGCGTTCAACCAGTGCGGCGATAGTAGCTTGTGGATCGGTTGATTCAATAGAGCTCATGGTCTGTAATCCTCAAAGATTAGGGCAATTTAAAATATGCAGTGCGTTAAGGTAGCACAGCTTCCACGACACGAGAATTGATTTAATTGCGATTATAATGGACTATATTGCGGCGTCAAAATAATATACCCAGCAAACTAAATCTAATTAATTCTTATAATTCAATAGGTTATAATGTCAATAACATCACAGTGGCCACTACCATCAGACGGAATTAGGTTTGTTGTGCCTGAATTCATGGTGCAGCATCTTGGCGAAAACAGCTTAACCAGAGAATGTTATCCGGTTGCCCTCGGCTATTACCCCAAAGCTTTCGGCCACAAGATGGAGCGGCGCGTACACCAAGACCACCTGCTGATTTATTGTACCGGTGGCGAGGGAACCGTCCACATCGATGCTTGCAAGCAAGTAATACAAGCGGGCGACATCATTATATTGCCCCGAGGGGTCGCTCACCAATACCAGACAACACGCAAAAATCCCTGGAGTATTTATTGGATCCATTTCACCGGCCTACTAGCTAACGATTTTCTACACCCACTACTAGCGGACAACCAGACCTCGGCAGTTATCCCACTCGGTCTGCAGGCAAAAATTATTAACGATTTTGAAACGATGCTCGGCGTCAGGCAAACCGGCTATAACCGCCGTAACTTCATTCATGCCAGCAACATTTTGCGGCAACTGCTGAGCTATTTAAGTATCGCCCTGCTCCGCACCACCAATAGAGAAAGTGCTTTTTTCGACATTGATGCGGTACACGCACTGATGCAGGAGAAGTTGCACGGGCAACTGGGACTGGAAGAACTGGCCAGGCGAGTTAATCTTTCCAAATACCACTTCTCCAGCAGGTATAAAACTCTTACCGGTCAATCACCGATCCAGCACTTTTTACACCTTAAGATGGAGCACGCCTGCTACTTGCTGGACACCAGCGGTAGCAGCATCAAAGACATTAGTCGCAATCTGGGCTATGAGGATAGTTATTATTTTTCCAGACTATTCAAAAAAATTATTGGGGTGTCACCAAGGCAATACCGGCAACTAAAACGAGGCTAAGCCAGGAAGACCCAGCCTCATGATGATATTTAAAGGTGACGATTATTACTAAAGCGCTCAATCACTTTGCTGAGCACACCATCCGTAGCATACTGGACCGCAATACCCAGCTTTTCTTGTAAGCTCTTTTTCAGTTCATAGCTCACCAGATAAATATTACTATCTTCGCGTTTTGACATCAGATACTCATCGCTGGTCTGAATATCGTCAATCAGGTTGTTCTCAATCGCCCGCTGACCGTACCAAGTCTCCCCTGTTGCCACCGCATTAATATTAACCTGCGGGCGATGCTCACTAACAAAACTCTTAAACAACTCGTGGGTATCTTCCAGCTCTTCCACAAATTTGGCTTTGTTCTCAGCGGTATTATCACCAAACATGGTAACTGTACGCTTGTGCTCACCTGCGGTAAATAATTCGTAATCAATATCGTTCTTCTTCAACAAACGGTGAAAGTTAGGTAATTGAGCCACCACACCGATTGAGCCAATAACCGCAAACGGTGCTGCAAGTATTTTGTTGCCTATACAAGCCATCATATAACCGCCACTGGCAGCCACGGCGTCAACCACGACAGTAAGCGGTATATCCTTTTTGGTAATACGTGCGAGCTGTGAAGCAGCCAAACCATAGGTATGAACCATTCCACCCGGGCTTTCAAGACACAACACCACCTCATCATTAGGTGTAGCTATCGTCAATATCGCGGTTATCTCCTCGCGCAAGCTGGCAACAGCGGAGGCTTTTACATCGCCATCAAAGTGCAGCACATAAACCCGCTTTTTGGCCGCCTCTGGCTCTTCGGCTTTATCCTTACCTTTGTTTTTTTTCTTATCGGCTTTATGCTTTTTTTTCAAGGATTTTTGCAGCTCTTTGTGTTCATGCTCATCCAATACAACGGCATTCAAAGCCTGCTCATGATCCTCGTATTGATGATTTAGCAAGGTAACTTCAATTTGCCCCTGCTGCTCTTTCTTATGCCGGCTACTGGCGGCAATAATTCCGATCACTACAACTAGAATCGCCACCACAACGGTAAGCGACTTGGCTAAAAAAAGCCCATAATTACTAAGAAATTCCAAAGTACAACCTCGACGGTATTACGGGCCTAAAGCCCAATAGAGTTAGCCCCAAAACCCACACAGCGTACCGCTGAAGACTATGTGTAATGGGAGAATACGACGACCTAGCCACGTATATTTTGACCAGCGGCTAATCTTGGGGGGATGATCGATTTAAGTCAAGACGATTACTGCCAGCCATTAATCGCGGCTTTAGCCCTGTCATTTAATGGGCGACTCAATAAACCCGTGCTGGATAAACTAACACTGAACAGCGCACCATCCTCCATCGGCAGATAGGTTGCGCTACCGTAGGACGCATCAACAATAGCAGACCTCGTGTCGTGCTCACGCAACCAACCCCAAACATCCAAAAAGCTAGAGTGATGCTCAAGCTTATAAACCGTTCTTGGGGCAGTTTGCTCCTGCTCAAGGGAGTAATAGCGCCCACTGATTCGATCCAACCGATAACCAGGGCTTACCCCCATACTGCTAATAAAGGTATTCCACTTGATAATACGAGCATCCAACTGCCAAAGATCACCACTTAGGATAAATGTTTGCTCCATCCCTGAACTATCGACGATGGAGGTCTGATAGGATTGTGGGGCCAGCTTAGTGAAGCTGATACTGGCAATAGTTTGCTCTTTGCTTAGTTGCTTATAACTATATAAGTCCAGAGAAATAAGTACTAATAGGACTGACAGCGCCAAAAAAATGATCCCTGTCATTCCCCTTAACCAGCCCCGAAGCCAGTGGCCGCGGATCAGTAGCTTCCCAGCTGCGAACACCACTAATAATGCGATGACAGCCATACAGCCCGCTAGCAGTGTGTAAACCATAGAAAAAACCCTTAGCGTTTGTTAACAGGCTGAACAGCGTACCCCAAGGCTGCCAGGCTTTCTTCCGCAACCTCCAGTATATTCTCATTAACTGTTCTGGAGTTTTCTAATTCGTTTAAGTAATACTCAAGGCTAATCAATGCATCTGCCAGAGTCTCTAGCAGCTGATGACGCTGATCCCCAGGATTGCGCTGGTTAATATGTGCAGTCACAAATGCAGCACAACTACGCAACACTTCGGCGGCACGCCGATAATTCAGCATATGCAACCCTCCTCTTACCGTATTCAAGGTTACGCAGACATTGGCGATGTGCGCGCTATCAAAATTGGAATCAACATAAGCAGTTATCGCGCGCTTGGCTAAGGCTATCCCTGATTGAGCCTCTTGAATCACCAACTGCTCTGCCTGAGCTAGCTGGCTACCAGCAATAATTTTCTTCCGCGTCAGGCTGGTGGCTTTATTCAGATCATCCACGGTTAATTCACGCCGATCTAAGCCTGCAAGGGCGCTTTCTAGATACAACAAGGTATCCGCAGCTTCAATAAATTGACCTTTGGTAACATCGGAGGGGTTATCCATCCACGTTTTAATTAACTCTAGCTGCTCTAGTAAAGTTGCGCGCGGACCTTTTAAATTCAGAATGCTAAGGGTATCGGCAACTCGATTCAATACGCCAATTAACAACGCCAAATCCTCACTATCGACGCCTTCGTTTTGCGAGCCAATCTCCAGAATATCCTTTGCGTTACGCAACTCCTCAGTCAGCGCCTTTATCACCAATTCAATGGTCTCGAGGCTGGGACCATGCATGCTTTCGCGCTGCTTAGCAATATCTGTGTCAGTAACATCCAATACAGGCAAGGAATAAGATTCGCGTAAGCTCACAATTTCTGCGCTGGAATAACTAGTCAACATCAACATGAACAGCAAATCAGTTTTTAGCTTACTACTGCTAATAGTAGAAAGCGCCTCCTCGCCCTGATTAACAAATAGACGCATGAGCTTTTCGATATCAGCCAAATTACGCTTGCGATTCAAGGTAACCTCTAGCTTCCCTGCAGCAAACGCCTTGAGCACTAACGTCGCTAATTGCCATATTTCAGCATGCGGGTGAGCACCCAGTAAATCAGTAAAGCGCGCAATAGCCCGAGATAGCAGCTGAAAATGCAGCTTGCTGGTGGGATCTTTTATAACGCCCACCAAACCCGCCTGGTACATGTGGCGCAGCCTCGCTGCACTAGACAGCAGCATAGCCATATCCCCGCTGCCACCGCTCATACTCATCAGTCCTAGCGTCGGGATCTTGGTCTGATAAAAATAATGCTCGGGAATAAGCTCTGCCTTGCGCGCAACTCTTAACTCATTCACATAGGGCATAATCAGTATGGGCAATTCGCGTTGGCGAATAGTGATATACTCAATGTATCGCGGCAAAACGAAATAGCAGTGGGTCAGTGCATTTACCATTGCATCGGTGATTTTTTGCTCTGGATCGGCCATAACGGCAACCAGCGCGGCCATTTCATCCGCCAATAGCGCAACACCTGGGTATTCTAGCAATCGAAACGTCCCGCCAACCTGCACCATAGCCTCTAAACAGGATTTGATATGGCCAGGGTCATTTTGATTGGCAATGTATGCCTCAAAATCAACGGCGGAATGACCGATGGTTTCACTCAGCTCATCCTGAATAACGCGCAGGGAATTAATATTAATGCTCACGTCGAGTGTCACAAACGCTCCTTAAATTTTTGATCAGCCACTGAACAGCGGTCAAAACCTGACGCAGCAGCCCAGTAAAACAAGCACTTATTATAGTCCTGATTTAGATTTTGCTCTGACTTTTAATAAGATTAACAGATACTTGGGTCACACTATTAATGATAAATATGTGTTTCACCCAGACTAACTTTGACTGAAGCCTATACCAATACTGTGGCAGTGGCGATATCTACCCACTTACCCGCCGTACTCAGCAATAAATAATCAGAACATTATTTATTTAGAACGATTAATTGGATCAAATGCACGACTTTTATAAAAATAGATTATATTTAACAGATTACGATACTTTAGCAGCCTACCTCTAAGGAGTTTTTTTATGGCTAAAACCTTGCCTCAAGCTTTTGCCGCAAACTTTCTAGGACAAGCGCCACAATGGTACAAACAGACGATTGTGGCCTTTTTAATCCTGAACCCTATCCTTTTCTTCGCGGCCGGACCTTTCGTTACTGGCTGGGTACTCATTCTTGAATTTATCTTTACCCTGGCTTTAGCACTTAAATGCTACCCGCTACAACCAGGCGGCCTACTAGCCATAGAAGCTATATGCATAGGAATGGCACCCGCGGAATCTGTTTATCACGAAGCTGCTGGCAATTTTGAAGTCATTTTGCTACTGATTTTTATGGTAGCTGGCATCTACTTCATGAAGAATTTGCTACTTTTCGTCTTCACTAAGATTTTGCTTGGGGTCAAGTCCAAGAAAGTCCTGGCGCTGTTATTTTCACTAGTCGCCGCCGCACTCAGCGCATTTTTAGATGCTCTGACAGTAACTGCAGTACTTATCAGTATTGGCACTGGTTTTTATGCGGTTTATCACAAAGTCGCCTCAGGTAAAAAATCACAACTCGACCACGACCATAGCCAAGACGAAGAAATTGTGGAGCTCCACCGTTCCGACCTGGAACAATTTCGAAGCTTTCTAAGAAGCCTGCTGATGCACGGGGCCGTTGGCACTGCACTTGGCGGCGTTTGTACCCTGGTAGGCGAACCTCAGAATTTGCTGATAGCAGAAAAGGCCGGCTGGGACTTCATCGTTTTCTTTACTTTGATGGCACCTGTCACCATGCCAGTATTAGCCGCCGGGCTTCTCACCTGCTTGCTACTGGAAATCACCGGTACCTTTGGTTATGGCGCGCTGCTACCGACCACGGTCCGCGAAGTACTGGAAGAATATGCCAGGGAAGAAGACAGCCGACGGACTTTACGCGATAAAGCCAGCCTGATTGTTCAAGCACTGGTTGCCGTCTTTTTAGTGGTGGGGCTCGCAACGCATCTGGCCTCTGTCGGCATTATTGGCCTATCAGTGATTGTTTTATTGACAGCATTTAACGGTATTGTAGAAGAACACCAACTGGGCCGCGCTTTCGAGGAAGCACTACCCTTCACCGCACTACTGGTTGTTTTCTTTGCGATTGTGGCGGTAATACACGAGCAACACCTATTCACCCCAATCATTAATACAGTATTGATGATGGACAGCGATATACGACCTACCATGTTCTTTATCGCGAATGGTGCGCTATCGATGATCAGTGATAATGTATTTGTCGCGACGGTCTATATCAATGAAGTTAAAGACGCACTTGAGGCTGGCTCGATTACCCTCGCAGAGTTCAACACTCTGGCTATCGCCATTAATACCGGCACCAACATACCCAGTGTGGCGACGCCTAACGGTCAAGCGGCATTTTTATTTTTACTGACATCAGCACTGGCACCGTTAATCAGACTGTCTTACGGCAAAATGGTATTAATGGCCCTGCCCTATACCGTTGTTATGGGCTCCGTTGGTGTTATTGCCGTGTACTGGGTACTGTAATAAACAAACGTAGAGAAAATATCTTGTGCAAATCAGTGGTATTAGATTAACGCCACTGATTGTTTCCCCCGCTGGCACCATCAATCTCCTGTAATCTTAGCTCGTGCTCAGCCAACTCCTGTGCGTTCGCTTTGATAATTTTTAATGCTGGACGATTGGCGTCCAGACGCCTGATGGCGGTATCGGTATTAGCTCCACCGCCACTTTGTGAATCTTCAGCGGACAGCAATAAATTGGTCTGACCGCCCGTCATTAGCAGATAAACATCTGCCAGAATTTCTGCATCCAGTAAGGCACCGTGTAGCTCGCGCTGAGAGTTATCAACCGCATAGCGTGAACACAACGCATCAAGGCTGTTGCGCTGGCCGGGATGTTTTTGTCGCGCCATCACCAGCGAATCTACTACCGTGCAATAATCCAAAATCTTACCTGGACTTGCCGCCCCTAACAGCCTGAGCTCATGATCAAGAAAGCCAATATCAAAGGGCGCGTTATGGATAACCAGCTCTGCGCCATCAATAAAGTCCAGAAAATCTTTGAAGATTTGGGCAAAGCGCGGTTTATCTGTTAGAAATTCATTAGTAATACCATGGACTTCCATCGCGCCAGCATCGATCTCCCGATCTGGATTAATATACTGATGGTAATGCCGACCAGTTAATTTACGGCCGACCAACTCGACGCACCCTATCTCGATAATACGATGACCCTGAGAAGGCTCAAGCCCGGTTGTCTCTGTATCAAGTACGACCTGTCTCACTGCATATCCTTAGCGCAAGTTATTGCTGCGCGTGATGATTTAGCTCTGTTATTGAGTGGCATTTGAAATAACCAACACTAAAGCTGGTCAATGCCACGATTGGCCAACTGGTCGGCGCGCTCATTTTCCGGGTGGCCACTGTGACCCTTGACCCAGTGCCAGACAATAGTGTGTCGCTTGGATTGCTCATCCAACTGTTGCCATAGATCCACATTTTTCACCGGTTGTCTCGCCGCCGTTTTCCAGCCACGTTTTTTCCAGTTACTCATCCACTCGGTAATACCCTTGCGTACATACTGTGAATCGGTGGTTAAAGCAACCTCACAGTGCTCGGTTAGGGTTTTCAGGCCTTCGATTGCCGCCGTTAACTCCATGCGATTATTGGTGGTATTGGCCTCACCACCACACAACTCTTTTTCTTTGCCTTGAAAACGTATCAACGCCCCCCAACCACCAGGGCCTGGGTTACCACGACATGCACCATCGGTAAATATTTCAACTTGCTTCAAGACTTATCCTCATTATTTGTTGGTTGTTGTTGATTCAATGAAAACCGCTGAGAAGTATCTCTCTGGGTGCCCACCCTGGGTTTGGCTGGGGACAAACCGGAAAAACCCGACGCCGCAGCCTGCTTCCAGCTCGGTTTCAATGGTGTCATTGCCGCCACCTGTTTTATTGCTGATATTAAGTAGAAATTACCAAACGGCCAGGACTTCAAAAAGGTGGTAACTGAAGGATATTTATCCGAGTCCATCGCAGGCAGGCAATGATCACCGTACTGGCATAGCTGTGTCTCAAACCCCAACAAGCTCAACCAATCGGTCATACGCTGGGCACTGATTAATTGATTATGCCAGATTGTGTCTGGTAGCCAGCGGCCAATATGACTGTAAACGCCAAGCTGAGACCAGGGATTAAACCCCAGCACCACCACCCGCCCAGAAGGGATGACAACACGCTCTATTTCTCGCAACAATTGATGCGGGCTGGTTACGACCTCATGCACATGATGCAACAGCACCACATCCAGGCTTTCACTGGCAAAAGGCAGTTGATCAAACTCGCTCAATGCTCCAGCAACTTGCCCCATCGGGTGGCAGCGAAATTTTTGTTGCACCCGACAGCCATCAAACAATTTGGTGCTCGGATCGACGCTAAGCTGTAATAAGTAGTAACCAAAACAATCACTTAGCACCTCAGCTAACATGCTCTGCTGATAGGCACGCATGTTAGCGCCTCGCTCCGAACTAAACCATCGCTCCAGCAAAGGCAGTAACTTATTTATCTCCGGCTTTTTTTGTCGGTAGCCAAATAGTTTCGTCACTGGTGGTATCGTCCTGTTTTAATGGCATAATCCTGAATGGCATTCATCTGTTTTAGCGCGCCCCATTTACGGTATGTATAGCAGATATAATAGCGCCACCCTATATTAATAACACCGTCCAAATTCGATAATACAGACCTGCTTCGCCCCCAAAAAAAGCAATTATCTTAACTGAAAATGGCTATTAATCTACAGTTAAGGCAAACTATCCGGCTCTTTAGACGTCATAGTTACTCTTCTTTTTATCGACGATATCAACAGCCATGATTCAAATACAAGCTATCCCCGCATTTAACGACAACTACATCTGGTGTCTTTACGATGACACTAGCAAGCAGGCCGTCGTAGTCGATCCTGGCGACGCTGCTCCTGTTCAAGAATCATTAACCGCTCTGGATTTAGAGTTAGTGGCAATACTGATCACCCACCATCACCCAGATCATACTGGCGGCCTAAACACTTTGCTGCATGAAAATAAGCATGGCAAGCCAATTCCCGTCTACGGCCCAGACAGCCCCAAGATTAGCCAAATAAACCACAAATTAAGCGAACCCGAGAGTTTCTCCATTCTTGGGCTAACCTTTAACGTTATTGATATTCCCGGTCACACCCTAGACCATATCGCCATGTACTGTGCTGATAGCGACTTAGGTCCGCTGCTCTTTTGTGGTGACACATTATTCGCCGGTGGCTGTGGACGTATTTTCGAAGGCAATCCTGCAATGATGCTAGCTTCGCTGTCCAAGCTAGCTGAGCTACCTGCCAACACCCGCGTCTACTGTGCCCACGAATATACCCTCAGCAACCTCAGCTTCGCTTTGGCTGTAGAGCCTAACAATCCCGACTTGCAACAGCGCTTCAAGACCGCCAACGAACTGCGCCAACAACAGCAAGCCACGATACCATCACTGCTACAAACAGAGCTGCTCACCAACCCGTTTTTACGTTGTTCAGAAGCCACTGTCATCAAGAGCGCCGAGCACCACAGCGGTAAGCCCTGTTCCACAAACACGGAGGTTTTCGCTACAATCAGAAGCTGGAAAGACAATTTCTAGTACTCGGCCAGCGCTTATACAAGCCAGCAAACACCCTGACAAACAACGAGAAATAGCAGCCATAATATACATGAAAATCAATAAGTTAAAGTATATAGTTAATATCATATCTGGTTTATTTTTACTCTCATCCTGCGCACTAATAAACTCCATACCCTTTGCAAAGCACGAGCCTATTGAGATCAACGACGCAACTGCCAGCGAGCTGATCGAAAATCAGCCATGGGATTACTCCACCAACTTTGATTCGCCCTATATTTGTATACCTGGCGAAGATACCGGCGAGCCCGCCTGGGTAGAACCAGAAACCATTTGGCAGCGAATTAAATCAGGTTCACAGCTAGATTGGCAGATAGACGAAAGTCGTATTGATACTGAGTTCAATCGACTGCAAAGCAACCCGCTTTATATGAATACAGTCAGCCAGCGAGCTGAACGTTACATCTACCATATTACCGAATCTCTCGATGAAAAAGGTCTGCCACTAGAACTTGCCCTACTACCTATCGTTGAAAGCGCATACGACCCTTTTGCCTATTCCCACGGCAGAGCATCCGGTATGTGGCAGTTTATTCCCTCTACTGGACGTATGTATAAGCTAGAACAAAACTGGTGGTATGACGGCCGCCGCGACATCATTGACTCAACTAACGCAGCCATTAGCTTGCTTGAAAACCTGAACAATTATTATGAAGGCGATTGGCTACTGGCACTGGCTGCCTACAATGCCGGACAAGGCAACGTCAATAGAGCTATCCGCAAAAACCAGAAAGCTGGTAAGCCCACCGATTTTTGGTCGCTGGATTTACCCAGAGAAACCAAAACCTACGTACCTAAATTACTGGCTCTGGCCAAGTTAATCGACAACCCCACTCACTACGGGCTGGACCTTGAACCTATCCCCAACAGCCCTTACTTTGCAGAAATAGAAACTCATTCACAAATCGACCTGGCACAAGTAGCATCAATGGCCTCTATCGATATTGATGAACTGTACCGACTCAACCCCGGTTTTAATCGCTGGGCAACTTCCCCGGACGGCCCTCATCGTTTGCTAATCCCCATCGAAAGCGAGCCGCTACTTGAACAACAGATTTCTTCACTCGACCCGCAGTCGCGACTGAACTGGAAGCGCTATAAGGTGAAAAGTGGCGATTCGCTACTGCTGCTGGCCAAACGCTTTAATACCGATGCCAACGTCATTAAAGACATCAATAGCTTATCCAGTAATACCATTAAAGTAGGTCAATCATTAATGATTCCTACCGCTACCGAACAAGCTGAGCACTACTCGCTCAGCGCCAATCAGCGACTTACTGCCATCCAAACCAACAGAACCGGCGGAGCCAACAGCACCCAGCAATTTCACAACGTGCGCAGCGGCGACAGCCTCTGGACTATTGCCCGCAAATATAATGTCACCGTGGCAAAGCTTGCCCACTGGAACGGCATTGCCCCCAAAGACCCGCTCAAACCAGGGCAAAAACTCAGTATATGGGTAAACCAAGCCGGGGCTGTTCAGCCAGGCCAGCGTGAATCAGTGATAAGAAAGGTGGGGTACAAGGTTCGCAGCGGCGACTCTCTCGCCCGCATTGCAGGTAAATTTAACGTTGGCGTCAACGACATCATTAAGTGGAACAACGTTAACCCTAAAAAATACCTGCAACCAGGGCAAGCCATCACCCTTTACGTAGATGTTACTAACAGAGTAAATTAACGGCGACGCTGCCGTGCTTTCTCTGCCAACATCGCCAGCGACACACTGATTTGTTGGCTAAAGTGATCAAAGCTTTCATGCTGTTCGCGACTAATAACCGGGGCTTTATTTTTACCCCGATCGGCAATAATAAGCCCGACAGGACGGCTTCCCGCATACACGGAGCTAATTAGGCAGTTCTCCGTATTGATCAAACGCTCGATCTTCTTGTTAATTAAGTACCTCTGCTTACTGCTAACATTGGGTTGCAGCCAAATATTGACTCGACTATGCAGGCAGTAAGCAAATAAATTATCCTGCTCTGATTTGACCGCAAAGCTCATATCACCACGCCACTCATCGGTATCCGCCCCCAGAATGTATTTCGCCTGCATACTCGTTACTCTAGGGTCGATAAGACACAAGCACACCCGATCCAGACCAATACCGCGATGAATGCCCTCAATCACCATTTGAAACAGGGTATTCACATCGACCATCTGCTCAACCATGGCACCCATTTCACGCAAGATATCCAATTGTAGCTGCGGGTCTGCTTCAAGCTGCTGCAACTCCGGTTTAACTTCCGGCTCATGAATACTGGGAATAAAGTGGCAGATCTTACTCGCGCCATATGTAACCGCGACCGCCGCAGCCTTTTCAGCCCCCTGCTCAATCATCTCCCTCGCACTCTCTAAACCCAAACCTGTATAAAGTGAAGTTTTGACCAAAACATCGCGAAACGCCGGTGAATCCCAGCCCTGCTCGGTAGCGATACTGATCTCCTCCGCCAATAGCACCGCATGGGTAGCCGCCCCAGAATCTTGCGTCGGCGACAGTGCATCCATCAGGTGATCCCCGAGCTGCCACTCCTGCGTCAACGCTCGGCTAATGTCCTTCATCGTGCAGCCAAGCAAGTCGAGCTCAAGCAACTCATCTCCGGATGACCCAGCTATTAATTGCTCATCCAGTTTTTCGGTCACAGCATTCCTGGAGCTCCAAAAAGCCATCTCACCCACATGCAATAGTAAAGAGGTCACAAACACCTCCTCTTCTCGATCATTGCCACCGACATGTTTGAATAGGTTTTCCGCCTGTATCGCCGTATGAAACCCCCGCGCCATCCATTGTAGCATTCGCGCCTTGGGATTTTGCTTAAGCAGTGAATCAATCATCATCACCGACAAACAAATAGCTTTAATCCCCTGAAAGCCCAGCTGCACAACCGCTCGGCTAATAGTGGTAATAGCATTTTCGCTACTGGGGTTGTGATAAACACTATTGGCAACACGTAGAACTTTTGTGGTTAAAGCGCTGTCTTTTAGGATAATCTCTGCCAGTTGTGTTGCGGATGTATCTTTATTACGGGTAACAGCATTCAGCTCTTTCATCACACCCGATAATACCGGCAGCTGAACATGACTAAGTTGTTTAACCCAATAATCGGTGTCACTCAATTGATCTATCATAAATTCCAGTAAATTTTGCTTATTGTTAGGTGTGCTATAAGAATGACAGCAGTATAACTGCAACTCTTCCATCCGACA
This sequence comes from Spongiibacteraceae bacterium, assembly GCA_041677245.1. Classification (GTDB taxonomy): domain Bacteria; phylum Pseudomonadota; class Gammaproteobacteria; order Pseudomonadales; family Dasaniaceae; genus Oceanicoccus. The sequence goes on from JBAYQJ010000002.1 coordinate 30,733, forward strand.
GGAGTTCTTGGTAACGTGCTACCTATAAATATTGATAAGAATCTATATCACTCAAACAAACTGTACATAATTTGTTCTTAACTGCGTCGTAACTAGCTCATGATCATCATTGCGAACCATCCATGATACAAAAAACATTCTTGCTCCTGTTAATCACCATTTTGTGCAATAGCGCTGCTATCAGCAGTCCAACCAACAACCATCCGGCTAACGATAATAGCAAGTCGACGCTCAGTCATGCGATCACGCTGTATAACGATGCCAAATACCCAGCCAACTTTAGCCATTTTGATTACACTTCGCCATCCGCTCTAAAAGGCGGCACGTTAAAAAAAGCTGTCCAGGGTAATTATGACAGTTTAAATCCATTTATTCCGAAAGGGACTTCAGGTGACGAAATAAACTTAATCTACGACACCTTAACTGTTATCTCTGCCGACGAGGCTTCAAGCCAATATGGTTTAATTGCGCAAACAATAGAAACGGCTGCCGACCGCTCATGGGTTATTTTTCACCTACGCAAAGAAGCTCGTTTTAACGATGGCGAACCCATCACTGCTGAAGACGTCGTTTTTAGCTACAACCTGCTCATTGAAAAAGGCAGCCCATTCTTCCGCTCCTATTATGCGGATGTCGTTGCAGTAAAAGCACTGAATAAGCATTCGGTGAAATTTACCTTTAAAAACGGCAATAATCGGGAGCTACCACTGATTGTTGGCCAACTCACCGTACTACCCAAACACTACTGGGAAAAACGTGATTTCAGCAAATCCTCACTTGAAATTCCGCTAGGCAGCGGCCCCTATAAAATAACCCGCGCCGACCCAGGCAGGAAGATTGTCTATGAGCGGGTAAAAAATTACTGGGCTAAAGATTTACCGGTCAATGTAGGCATGTACAACTTCGACCGTATCCAAGTGGATTATTATAAAGATGCCGTTGTTTTATTAGAGGCGCTCAAAGCTGGCCAATATGACTTTAGGGTTGAGAATGTATCTAAACAATGGGCTACTGGCTATACCAGCCCTGCTATCGAACACGGCCTGCTTAAACAGGAACTGATAACCCATCAAAATCCAACAGGAATCCAGTGTTTTCTGATGAATTTGCGGCAACAGAAATTCCAGGATATCCGTGTTCGCCAGGCACTTACTTATGCCTTTGATTTTGAATGGTCAAACAAAAATCTATTTTACGGTCTATACAACCGTGCCCAAAGTTTTTTCTCCAATTCCGAACTAGCCTCCTCAGGCATACCCGAAGGCGATGAGCTCAAATTACTTGAACGCTATCGAGGGAAAATCCCCGACTCTGTATTTACTGAAGAATTTACCTTGCCGGTAAGTGCAGGCAACGGCTATAACCGCCACAACCTGCGCCTAGCCGCCAAATTATTAAAAGAAGCAGGCTGGGTAGTCAAAGATAATCTACTGGTCAATGCCGAGTCCGGCGAGCCCTTTATAATTGATATGGTTATTTACAGCCCCACCTACGAAAGAATTGTAAATCCTTATGCTCAAGCCTTAAAAAAACTGGGTATCCAGTTCATCGTCAAAAACGTTGAAGTCTCACAATATATCAACCGCTTGCGCAGCTATGATTACGATATGACAAGCATAGTGATCCCACAGTCGCTGTCACCGGGCAATGAACAGCTAGAGTACTGGAGCTCACGTTCAGCGGATATTGAAGGCAGCAGAAATTATTCCGGAATTAAAAACCCGGTGGTTGATGAGTTGGTCAATTTGGTCATCTCTGCCCAAACCCGCGAAGAGTTAATCACCCGGACCCATGCACTAGATCGAGTACTATTGAATAATTATTATGTTATCCCGCAATGGTATAGTGGCAAACACCGCATTGCTTACTGGGATAAATTTGGCAAACCTGATATCGCACCAAAGTACGACCCGACTTTTGATCTCGGTTTGCTGACATGGTGGATAGACCCTAGCAAAGAACAAGCCTTAAATCGAAACAAAAAATTATTAAACCAGTAGGGCCAGAAACATAAAACCAGCCCATAACATTCCTGAAAACCTTTGCTGACCCCCTTACTATGGCTAATTATATACTTCGCCGCTTGCTGCTGATCATCCCAACATTGTTTGGTATTATGCTGATCAATTTTTTAATTATACAATCAGCTCCTGGAGGCCCTGTTGACCAAATGGTGGCAAGGCTACAAGGCCACAATATCAATGCCACCTCCCGCATCAGCGGCTCATCAATAGGTGATACCGGCGAACAGACCAGTAGCTATCAACAACGACAAGGCCTAGACCCAGAGATCATAGCTCAAATCGAAAAAATGTATGGCTTTGACAAACCAGCCTCAGAACGATTCTGGGATATGATTGTTAATTATAGCCAGCTCGATTTTGGCGAAAGTTTTTTCCGCAATGCGCCGGTCATTGATTTAATTATCGAAAAACTACCCGTTTCTATTTCTTTAGGCTTATGGAGCACCCTGATTACCTATCTGGTTTCAATTCCTCTAGGAATCAGAAAAGCTATTCACCACGGCAGCCACTTTGATGTATGGACGAGCACACTCATCACCGTCAGTTACGCTATCCCAGGGTTTTTGTTCGCTATTTTACTGATCGTTATTTTTGCCGGCGGTAGCTTTCTCGACTGGTTTCCTCTGCGCGGATTAAGCTCGGATAATTTCCACGAGATGAGCATATTCGACCAGATAAAAGATTACTTCTGGCATCTCACACTACCGCTAACTGCCTATACAATCGGCGGCTTTGCCACTTTGACTATGCTGACTAAAAACTCATTTCTCGATGAGATTAATAAACAATATGTGGTTACTGCCAGAGCAAAAGGTCTAGAAGAATCACAGGTACTCTATCGCCATATTTTTCAAAACTCTATGTTGATTATTATTGCTGGTTTCCCCAGCGCATTTTTAAGCATGTTTTTCACCGGCTCTATGTTGATCGAGGTAATCTTCTCTCTGGATGGTATCGGCTTACTCGGCTATGAAGCCATTATTAACCGCGACTATCCGGTCATATTCGGTACGTTATTTATTTTTACTCTAATGGGCCTATTGATGAAGATAATCAGCGACATGATGTATGTTCTGGTCGATCCCCGAATAGACTTTGATTCGAGGACGCATTAAGTGATGTTTACGCGTAAACCATTAAGCCCAATCAACCAGCGCCGTTGGTTGACGTTCAAAGGCAATAAACGAGGCTTTTACAGCGCAATTATTTTTTTAACTGTTTTTTTGTTAAGTTTATTTGCCGAATTAATTGCAAACGACAAACCCGTGCTAGTTGTCTATGACGGCGACCTCTATTTACCCGCATTATTTTCTTACCCCGAAACAACCTTTGATGGGGATTTCGAAACCGAGGCGGATTACAAAGACCCTTACGTAATAGATTTGATCGACGCCAAAGGATGGATGCTCTGGCCTGTTGTGCCCTTCAGCTATCACACCCATATCGCTGACTTATCAACTCCCGCTCCGTCGCCCCCTAGTGCGTCGAACTGGCTCGGCACCGACGATCAAGCCAGAGATGTATTTGCCAGAGTCATTTACGGTTTTCGTATATCAGTTTTATTTGCTCTGAGCCTGGCTATCGGCAGCTCAATCATCGGCGTTGCGATTGGTGCCGTACAGGGTTATTACGGCGGCAAAGTCGATCTTATCGGTCAACGTTTTATCGAAGTTTGGAGTGGTTTACCGGTGTTATTCGTATTAATTATTTTATCCAGCATCATCACCCCTAACATCTGGTGGTTATTGGGGATTATGCTGCTGTTCAGCTGGACCCAATTGGTTGATGTGGTCCGAGCTGAATTTTTACGCGGTCGCAATTTAGAATATGTCAAAGCAGCTAGAGCAATGGGCGTCAGCAACCCTGTTATTATGTTTCGACATATTTTACCCAACGCAATCGTTGCCACCTTGACTTATTTACCCTTTATTCTTACCGGTGCAATTACCACATTGACATCTTTAGATTTTCTTGGCTTTGGCTTACCCCCGGGGTCGGCATCACTGGGCGAGCTCGTAGCGCAAGGCAAAGGTAATCTGGAAGCTCCGTGGCTGGGAGTCAGTGCTTTTGTGGTACTGTCGCTAATGCTGACCTTATTAGTATTTATCGGTGAGGCAGTACGCGATGCACTCGACCCGAGGCTGGTTAAATGAGTGATGTAAACAACCCCAATCAAAACAAACCCTCGCCATTATTACGGGTAACTAACCTCTCCACTCGGTTTCTGCAAGGGGACAAGGTTGTTGATGCCGTTAAAAATATTTCTTTTGAAATATACCCTGGCGAAACAGTGGCGCTGGTGGGTGAAAGCGGCTCAGGGAAATCTGTAACCGCGCACTCTATTTTACAGCTATTGCCCTACCCTTTGGCTAGCCATCCCAGTGGCGAAATTACTTTTGCAGAGAAACCATTATTAGGCATAAAACCCAAAACCCTGCGAGCGATTCGGGGCAATAAAATTAGCATGATTTTTCAGGAGCCACTAACCGCGCTAAACCCCTTGCACACGGTAGGCCGACAAATAGGCGAAGTCTTAAGCCTACATCAAGGCTTACGCGGTAAGCCTTTACAACAGCGAATAATGACGCTATTACAGCAAGTCGATATGCCTGACCCAGAACAAAAAATAAAAGCCTACCCCCACCAATTATCAGGAGGACAACGGCAACGGGTAATGATCGCCATGGCCATTGCCAATGAACCAGAGCTACTCATCGCCGACGAGCCCACAACGGCCTTGGATGTAACCGTACAGGGCCAAATATTAGCCCTGTTAAACGAAATACAGCAGCGCATGGGGATGGCTATATTACTGATCACTCACGACCTGTCGGTGGTTAAACAAATCGCTGACCGGGTACTGGTGATGCAGCATGGTGAACTGGTTGAGCAAGCCGAAACCAGAACCCTGTTTACCCAGCCACAACATCCCTACACCCAATCCTTATTAGCCGCCGAGCCCAGCGGCAAGCCGGTCAGCAACGGCAATACACCGAGCGCTGATGTGCTGTTACAGACAGAACATTTACGAGTACAGTTTCCATTAGCTAAAAAGTGGTTTTTCCAAAAGCATGAGTATTTCACTGCGGTTAATGATGCGAGCATTCGTTTAAATGCCGGAGAAACCCTAGGTATTGTTGGCGAAAGTGGCTCAGGTAAAAGTACCCTAGCCATGGCTATATTGCGCTTGACCCAGTCAACTGGAGCCATCCACTTCCACCAGCAACGCCTTGACCTGCTCGACCCACAAAAAATGCGAGCCGAGCGTAAAGATTTACAGGTAGTGTTTCAAGATCCTTTTGGTAGCCTTAGCCCGAGAATGTGCGTTGCGGATATTATTAGTGAAGGATTGTTAGTCCATCAAAAGTTAACACCGCAACAACGTGAACAGCGCGTTATCGACACACTAAAAGAAGTTGAGCTCGACCCTGAGGTTCGACATCGCTACCCTCATGAATTTTCCGGTGGGCAGCGCCAGCGCATTGCTATCGCAAGAGCTATTATCCTCGAACCCAAGCTAATAATTTTGGATGAGCCAACCTCTGCACTGGACCGCTCTGTACAAGTGCAAGTACTCGATTTACTCAAGCGCCTGCAACGAAAACATCAGCTCAGCTATATATTTATCAGTCATGATTTGCAGGTGGTCCGTTCCATCAGCCACAACACCCTCGTCATGAAGCAAGGAGAGATTGTCGAACAGGGGCCGACGGAACAAATTTTTCAACAGCCACAACACCCGTATACCCAACAATTACTTGCCGCAGCTCTAACTACAGGCTTTAAAATGAATCGATAAGCCAATAAATCTGATTTGCACGCTGACGCAAGCAACAACAAGATGTTATTAAGACGTTAAAGAAACTGGTTTAGCTGCATAATCACGCGCAAGAAACAGATAAACCGCAGGCAGTACATAAAGTGTAAATGCCGTACCGATGGTCATACCTGAAGCGATCACCAAACCCATTGAAAAGCGCGCTGTAGAGCCCGGGCCAGTCGCAATTAACAACGGCACCATTGCCAACACCAGTGCTGCTGTAGTCATCAGCACTGGGCGCAAACGAATCGATGTCGCCTCTTCTATCGCCTGCCGCTTGGAGTGCCCCTGTACTTGCAATTTATTAGCAAACTCTACAATCAGGATACCATGCTTGGAAATAACACCGATTAACGTTAACAGCCCCACCTGAGTATAAATATTGAGCGTTGCACCCTGCACATTAAATAGTGCAAATATATTCAGCACCAATAATGCCCCACTGATCGACAACGGCACCGTGACCAGCATAATGATTGGATCTCGAAAAGATTCAAACTGTGCCGCCAGTACTAAATAAATAATGATAAGCGCAAAGAAGAACGTTACAACCAAAGACGACCCCTCTTGCTTAAACTGGCGCGCCTGACCAGCATAGTCATAGGAATAACCACGCGGCAATACTGTTGCTGCGGCATCTTCCAGCACGGCCAAAGCTTCGCCCAGCTGGATGCCAGGGCGTGGAATAGCCCCAATAGTAACGCTATTGAGCTGCTGAAAACGGCCCAGCACCTGCGGCTGAACAGAATCTTTTAACGTGACTATCGTCGACAGTGGTACCAAATCACCCGACATCGTACGCGTGTAATAATCCTGAATTTGATCAGCATTCAAGCGGTCACTGCGTTGCACCTGTGATGTTACCTTATAGGAGCGATTTACAAGCGAGAAACGGTTGACATAAGCACCGGATAGCATCGCCGAGAGGTCAGCTGACAACTCGTTCATATTGATACCAAGCTGCGCAGCTTTATCACGATCAATTAAAATTTCAGTCCGTGGTTTATCGATTTTCACATCGGTATTAAGGAAAATAAACTTTTTGCTTTCATAAGCCTTCGCTACCACTTCATCGGCTAATTCTTTAACCGATTCCGGAGCGGATATACTGGTAATAACAAACTCTACCGGCATACCTGAACCACCAGATGGTAGGGCTGCCCGCACCATTGCTGCTATTTTCAAACCAGCTACATTATCGGTTTTAGGTCGAATAATCGTATCTAACATTTCAAATATACTCTGGTCACGCTCTGCCAAAGGTGCCAACACAAAGCCACCTAAAACGCCGTTAGTATTACCTGGCGCAAATACGTTTATACCATTGTTCTGAAAGTTACCCAGAATAGCCTCACTTGACTCGTCAATGTCCTGCGCGACTGACGAGTAGCGCTCAATATATTCTAACGATACACCAGGGTCAGCCTCACCCACATAAAATACAAGGCCTATATCTTCCTTTGGTGCTAGTTCGCTGGGCGACATCACAAATAAAAAGTAACAAGAAATAAAAATAATTAAGCCAAATGCTGCTATACCGACCCGCTCATCAAGTACCGTGTGTAAATCCTTTTGATAGCGCAAGCGTAAACGCTCAAATTGATGGTCAAGCCATTTTTCCAACCGCCCGCCACTACCGTCAGCACTATGGGGCTTAAGCAATTTTGAGCACATCATCGGCGTTAGAGTCAGCGCCACCACACCCGAAAGTAAAACCGCGCCAGCCAGCGTGAAAGCAAACTCAAGAAATAACACGCCAGTGATACCACTCAGGAAAGCTATCGGTAAATATACCGCCACCAATGTAGTGGTCATCGCCACCACCGGCCAAGCCAGCTCGCGTGCACCATGCAATGATGCTTCAATGGGAGTCATCCCCTCCTCAATATGGCGATGGATGTTTTCTAGTACAATAATGGCATCATCAACTACAATCCCAATGGCCAACACCATCGCCAACAGTGTCAGTAAATTTAACGAAAAGCCAAAAATCAGCATCAGAAACATAGCGCCAACTAATGACAGTGGCACTGCAACAGCAGGGATAATCACCGAGCGCATAGAGCCTAAGAACAAGAAGATAACCAAGATAACGATAACAATGGCTTCAACAATGGTCGTCTTCACTTCGGATATTGCATCACGGATATAAATCGAACTATCGTAGACAAAATAAGGCATCAAACCTTCTGGCAACTGCGGGATAATTTCTTTTTCCCACACCTCCCTTAAGCTTGCTAAGGATTCAACCGCATTGGCATCAGGCATCAGATAAACAGCAACGGAAACCGCATGCTTACCCTTATACCGCGAGGACACTGAATACGCTTCGGCACCCAACTCCACATCAGCAACATCTTCTAGCCGAGTAATAGAACCTTTATCGGCACGAACAATCATGCGTTTAAACTGATCAACATTACGCAGGTCAGTATTTGCCTTGAGATCAACTGACAGCATCGAACCTTTGGTTGAACCAACTGCCGACAGTACATTATTGGAGCGCAATGCATTCTGAACATCAGCAGCTGTCATATCATAAGCTTTCATCCGTTCAGGTTTTAGCCAGACTCTTACAGCGAAGGGTCTGGCGCCTCCCAACTCAGCTCGTTGAATACCAGATACTGTTGCCAACTTTGGCTCTACCTCCCTGGTGAGGTAGTCAGTAATCTGGCTGATAGACATCGAGTCGCTATTAAATGCCAAATAGGCGTGTGCAGTCGGATCACCGACACGCTTCTCAATCACCGGGTTTTCAGCCTCAACAGGTAGCTCTCCGCGCAATTTATTTACTTTGGTAACCACTTCGGTTAGCACCACATCGGGGTCCGCATCGTGGCGCACCATCGCAGTCACCATTGACATCCCAGCGACACTGGATGAAGTGATGTAATCAATCCCGTCGACGGTGGCTACCTCGCGCTCTACTGGCGTCGTGATAAACCCCTGAACCAAATCAGCATCGGCGCCAACATAAGGTGTCGAGACCTGTACCACGGCATTTTGCAGTGCCGGATATTGGCGTACATTAAGCTCAGTTCCTGCACGTAAACCCAGTAATAAAATGAACAAACTGACAACAATAGCCAGCACTGGTTTTTTAATAAATAAGTCAGTAAATTTCACAAGAAGCTCCTCAGCCGTTATCCGGCGTCGGCGCGATATTAGCATCCGGCTGCACAGCATTATTGATCGAGACGTTAGCTCCGCTGCGCAACTTCAACAGGCCGCTGGTAACCACCTGTTCATCAACTGACAAGCCCTCATCGATAGCGATCAAATCACCTCGTGTCTCACCTGTACGAACAAATCGCTGCTTCGATAACATCTGCTGCTTACCCTCTGCATCTTTCCCATCGATAGGTGTCAGTACATAAACAGAATTACCATAGGGCCTATAACTGATCGCTGTCCGCGGTACTACCACAACATCCTGCTGCTTACCGACGTTGAGTGAAACCCGTGCGGACATCCCTGGACGTAACTGTTTCTCCTGATTAGTGAATGTAGCCTGCACTCTAAAGTTACGCGTATCAGGATCGATCATTGGCTCTATGGCGGTAATTTCACCTTCGAAAACCTTATCGCCCAACGCATCCATCTGCGCCCGCACTGGCATTCCAGCCTGTACATTGCTGAAGCGCTGCTCAGGCAGCATAAAATCGATAAACACCTTATCCAATGACTGTAAATTGATTAATGGATCACCAGCTTCAACATATTGCCCAATATTGACACTGCGGATACCTAAGCGCCCAGCAAAGGGCGCCCTCAATATTTTTTGATCAATCCTTGCTTGCTGGGCAGCCGCATTAGCTTGAGCTTGCTCCAATTGAGTCTGTCGCTGATCGAGCTCTGACTTTGAAATACTTTTACTTTGCCACAGCGCCTTTAAACGATCGCGCTCCAACTCAGCAAGACGTTCAGCAGCTTGCAAGGACTTTAATTGTGCCAAATCTGTGGCACTATCGAGAGTCAGGATCACATCGCCAGTCTCCACCGCACTGCCGTTTTTAAAATAAATATGATCAACTATACCCGGCACCGCAGTGGTTAATTGAGCACCCTGCACTGCGGCTACACTGCCTACGGCGGTCACTTCGGTAATCCAAGCATCCGCTTTAGCAGCCGTAGCCGAAACGACTGTTGGCGGTACCGGCATATTGTCAAAATACTCAGCCATCTTTATACCGCTAAACCACTTAACACCGAATAAACCACCAAAAGCCACTACGGTCACCAGTAGCAACACCATCATTCTTTTACTCATTCGGGCCATCTCCAAAATTTCTAGCCAAGGGGGTTAATGCCCCGGACTCAGCCGTGACAATAAATTCGGGGAACAATTCACTCATGATCTGCCTCGTCAATTGCCGCTGCGCCGTAGCATCAGTCATCGGCATCAACGGTTGCCACTCAAGACCATTCAATAATATATTAATCTGGAACTGTAATAATCGATAAGCACCAGGCTCACACTGCGTTTCCAATAAGCCACCTGCACCGGCCAGAGCATGCATACCGACACACATTGCCCATAGCCCACTGCTCAACTCTCGCCCACTAAGCCCCTGACTATCTACATCGCCGTTGTAAATAGCCTCGTCAATAACACCTCGTACCACTGTACTCAGTGGCTCAGATTTGGCTAAAGCATCGGCACGACGCGCTACCGTTGCAGCCGCCCAAACAGTCTGAGTAGACACATATTGGGCGAGGTGAAAAAATTCAGGGGACTGCTGGGCGAACAACATGTCCGCAAGCACAATAGCAAACATCCGATGACGAGTAGGCGCCTGCCAAGCCGCAGCCCGCCGAAACAATTCAATGCGCTCACCAACCCTGCTAGAAGCCAAGGCTACTAGCAGATCTTCTTTAGAGGAAAAATGTAAATAGAGCGTACCGACCGCATACTCACACTCGGCAGCTAATCGCGACATCTGCAGATTCAGCACACCATCGTTTTTAACCATCGCCCAGGCACGATCAAGAAATACCTGTTCCCGTTCTGCCAGCTGACGCTGTTTTCGGCTCTGAGTACTCATTAAAAATACCAACGGGACAAGATAACCGACAATTATGAATGTTATTCATAATATATCAAGCATTCATAAAGTGGAATTCTATTTACACCACAAATATATAAAGCACTGTGACCGGATAGACAAAATCACCACTAACCGGCACCTCAAGCACAGCACTGTAGGTATTTAGCGAGTTGTTTAATTAAGGATTATACCCTGCACACGGCCAGTTCGTGCTTATCGACTAACAGCAGTTAAGGTAACCACTGTGTTTTTGCTGCTATCAACGCAGGCGAGCATTCAACTGATCAACGACCTCTGCCCAATCAGCATCATCATCGATCATCTTCTTCAAAAAAACAGATTGTGACGGGCTCCAAATTGCAGCATGAGATAATTCCACACCTGCTGGTAGAGGCCCGTTTTTTTGAATAAATGCTGCAATCGCTTCGTCGGTACTCTCCAACCCAAGCTGATCAAACAAGGCTGCTATAGAATGTACTGGTGATTCCATGACTATCTCCTAGCATCAAAGTTGCACAAGCGTTCACACCTATCATGCTTGCGCAAATATTATTCAGCAATTCGAGCGCTTTAGCCAGATTTATTACAGCGTGTAGTAGCCTTGAGCAGCCTATCCGCCCCCTTGTGGATACAAGACAAGACCGTAAACCCAGACTCCTGAAAGGCGTTGATGATGGAAACTCAGATGCAACACCTGCCCATTCCGATCAAATTTTAACCAGAACGACCACTGTATTCCAACAGCCAGAATGAGCGAGTAACGGGACTCGAGAATGCAAACCCAGTGAATTCAAGCCTGTACGTTGTATTTTACCACAGCCCAGACTTGTTCTACCTGCTTACCAAACTAACCACTGCTAAGCGAACGGGGCTTGTTTAAGTGAAGTTTTGTGATTTTTATTATCTGCTGCTTTTTTTACATCCAGCCCAAAGCCAACACGATTTAGATACAAATCAGGACTAATAAGTATCTGCTCAAACTCTTCTGCAGCAACAGGCTGGCTAATAAGATAACCTTGAATTTCATCACAGGCACCTCCCTGTAGACAGGCCAGCTGAAAATCGGTTTCTACACCCTCAGCCAGTACCGTCATATTGAGGCCATGAGCCATTGTCACAATTGCATGTGCGATAGTTGCATCTATAGAACGATGGGTAATCTCCTTAATAAACGAGCGGTCGATCTTCAGTTTATCAAAAGGCAGGCAGCGCAAATAGGACAGACTGGAATACCCTGTTCCAAAATCATCAATCGCCAACTTGACACCAAAATGTTTAATTCTCTCTAACACCTCCACCATCTTCTCAGGTTTATCCATTACTGAGCTTTCAGTGATTTCGATTTCCAGACTGGCAGGGTTCAAACCACTATTATGCAAAATAGACAATAGATTAGACAGAAACCCAGGATCATCAAGCTGGCACACGGAGACGTTTACCGCCATTGAAAGCCCTTCGTATCCAAGCTTGTGCCATTCAACCGCCTGAGCGCAGGCCGCTTGCAATACCCACTCGCCGATTGGTCGAATAAGCCCAGTCTCCTCTGCCAGAGGAATAAACTCCATCGGCGAAATCAACCCCAACTCTGAATGATGCCAGCGAATTAAGGCCTCACAGCCAATGATCAAGCGACTCTCTAAGTGAAGCTGCGGCTGGTAATAGAGCTCAAACTCCTGTTGATCAATCGCTTTACGCAAATCCTTCTCAAGCCGTAGCCGCCGACTGGCATTCTGATTGAGTTCATCGGTAAAAAACTGAAGCTGACTGCGCCCTAAACCCTTAGCATGATGCATTGCTGTATCGGCCTTGCTTAGCAATACATTCAGATCACTGCCATCATCCGGCCAAACACTTATGCCGATACTGGCTGACACTTGCAACTGCTGCTCATCAATAAAAATTGCCTGGTCAAACACGCCCATTAAACAATCAAGTAATTCATTCAGCATATCCACACTGCTAAAGCAATCAGACAGTATGATAAATTGATCTCCTCGGTAATGTGCGAGAATGTCACAGCTACGCACAACACGATTGAGACGACCCGCTATTTCCACCAATAATTTATCGCCCGCCTCCTGACCAATGCTATCATTAATCAATTTAAAGCGATCCAAGCCTAAGCTAATAAACGCAAACTTCTTACTCAATTGTTGCGCATTTTTCGTGCATTTCTTAAAGAAATCTTCTAGCGATGTTCGGTTAGGCAGCTTGGTCAAATCATCGTAATAAGATAAAAAATTAAGTTGATCCTCCAGTCTCATACGATCACTAATATCATGCGCGATAATAATGCTATGAAAAGAACTTCCCTGCTCTTCGCGTAAAGGTGACATACAAACTGATGTCCAACGGACCTCGCCATTTTTGTGCCTATAACGCAGTTCACCCTGCCACATCTGCCCCAGCTTAATCGCAGCTATCAATGGATCAATATCAGCACGAAAGGACTCATCAGAATTTAACACCTTACTGTTCTGACCAATTACCTCTTCAACATTATATCCGGTAGCAGTATAAAATTGCGGGTTGGCGTATTCGATAATGCCCTTCCCATCTATAATCAAAACACAGCCAACGCTTTGTTCTAACGCCTTGCTGAACTTGCGCAACTCTTGCTCGGCATTTTTCCTGAGTTCACGATCCTTAAACAGATAATCACGCATAACCTCAAAAGCGTCAGCAACTTCACCAAATTCATCATTGGCCATTTTATCTGATTGTTGCGAGAAATCGCCATCGGCTATAGCATGGGTAGATAACTCCAGCTCTCGCAATGGTTTCAAAATGCGCTGATAAATAAAAATAAACGCTGTTATAAAAACGCTCAAAACCAAAGCCAGTGTCACAAATAGGGCGATCATCGCATAGCGGGTTTGGGTTTTATTTTTTTCTGCCTGATTATCTAGATAAAGATTTACCGCATGTGACAATTCAAAAATAGAATTGATCGATCCCGTAGCATGCTCAAGCCACTCAAATGCGTCAACCGGGTAAAGCGCTCCTGTCCTGGCACTGCTAATGACCGCAGCGCGTAGCACTTGATAATCCTGTTTGTAAGCACGAACGAACTCGGTTTGAGCGCGCTCTATTTCCGGCGTCTTTGGAAAGAAGGACAACACTTCATTGATACGAGTACTGATAAATTCCGAGGTATGCTGATAGATCTCCAATTGCTGGTGCTGCGCCGCAGTCAAAGGTCGACCCTCGGCAATAACAGCGCTGAGCAACGCTCGCTCTCTCCCTGCATTTTCACTTAAGTTATAAAAAGCTATTCTTAAAAAAAGCCCATAACGAGCGGCTATTTTTTCATCATCATCAGGAATCGACACAAGGTGGTTTACCATAGCCACATTATCGATAATCTGTGTTAGTTCTTTTATCCAATCACTGTGGTCAATAGATTGTGTATTATGTTTTTCAAACAGCGCACCACCCACTCGCTGACGAATATTTTTCAGCTGTTCAAAAATCTGCTTGAGCTTATTTTCTGCCAGTTTACCCCGAGGCAATTGATAACGCTCACCGATTTCCTGTACCCGGCGAAAACCTTGATTGACTTCCGCACGCAGCTGACTAAGATCCTGCTGCGCGTTTGTATCATATAAATTAATATTGGCCAATAACGCCGCTGTTAGACCGCGCTCACGTGCCAGCAACGCGTTGAGCGCTAGAACCTGTTGGCCAGCAATATTAGACGCAGATAACTGACTTACTACCTTGTGCTGAGAAAAAACTTGTATAGCATTCCAGCCCAAAGCAAAAATACTCACCAAGCTCAACAAAGAAAACATAATTAACAGCAACTGCCTAGCTTTCAAATTCCGGTAGCAGCGCCGCAGGCTCGACAAGGGTGAAGATCTCCCTGCTTTATTTTCCATGACTACAATAACTCCATATTGAGGCATGTAAAGTACTTATTCTTGAAACCAGCCTCACCACACGACGCCTATCAAAGCACACTACTTTGTAAAAGGATGGCCCCGTACTTTTGTTTATTTTCAGACTAGTCTATTTTTTTATCACATAAAACATGCGCCAAGGAAATCGGGCATTTCTCCCTCAAATAGAAAAAATTTCATCGACCATAACATCAAGAGGTAATATTTTCTTATAATCCATAGCAAGCACGCTCATAACGACGTCGGAGAATATAGACTAGTTGATTTTTAAAATTTAAAACGAAGTATAGATAAATCGGGAATTTATCCCGATTATTTCTACATATTATTTGATCTTGATCATATTAATAATTAATTATTCAGCCGAAAATGATCGTTGCGCAATATAGTCTGACAGATATAATAAGCTGCTTTTTTCGCCATATCCTTATAGCTGACCAATAGACCAAAAAAATACGGGATACGACCATGCTTTATCTACTTATTATTAATAAGTAGATAAAGCATGGTCGTATCCCAAAACAGACTGACGAAAAAACGTACATCCAGGCAGCGCCTTGATTAATAAAACGCAACATCACAAACAAGGTAGCTATGCATATTCGTTCAGCCAAAATTGGCATCAACACACTCATCACCATTCCCGCTTTTGTTATTCTGTGCTTCTCTGTAATCCAGATCAATACGCTTTTAGACAAAGCCAATCACTTCAAAAAATTACAGCAGCTGAATCTGCTGATTCAAGACCTTAGCAGTCTTGTCTATGAATTACAGCTAGAGCGCTGCAGCAGCGTTGTCTATCTAGCCAGTGCTGGCTACTCATCTAATTCGAAAATGCAACAGCAACGTAATCTGAGCGACCTCAAACAGCAAGCCGCACTAACAACACTGCAAACATATGATCAAAACTCATACAATCACCAGGCTATTAGCCGTTTTCTGCAAACGCTCAACGATATTGATAATATTCGCCAAAAAATCGACCTGCAAACCATGAGTGCCGATGATACTCTGGCGTTCTATACACAATTAAACCATCAGCTGCTGGACTTTATTGCCAGTCAAACAGAAGAATTTCCCGATGCCGATCTGGCCAGAAACTTTATCGCCTACACACATTTTTTATACGCGATAGAACAAGCAGGTATTGAAAGAGCACTGCTAGGAGATATTTTTATTCGTAAACAGTTGGATTTCAAACACTACCGGCAATTTTTAGAGGCGATCAGCACACAAGCGTCCCATCATCGTGATTTTAAAAAACTTGCTGATAATGATCTTGTGAGTCGTTTTGAGCAGCTGCAAACCGATAACCACTATGTAACTGTGGAAAAATACCGGGATTTATTGCACACCTCTATAACCAACGAGCAATATGAGATCAACCAAGTAGACACTCTGCAATGGTTCAAAGCAGCAAGTCAAAAAATCAATCATCAAAAATCCCTCGAAGTATTAATCAGCACTTATCAACAAGACAAAATCAGCGAGATGGTAATCGTATCCCGCTCAATGCTGTACTTATGGGTTTTTATTGGCTTGCTCACCTTGTCTAACTGGATGATCATTGCCATGATTTTGGCAAGAAAAATTAAGCGCTCGTTTACTGCAGAACTATCTCAATATCAAAAGCTGTTTAATCAATGTGAATCAGCTACGGTCGTAATCGATTTAGACAGTCAATGCTATCTTTTCAGTAACGCAGCATTTGCCAGACTACTCGATTACCCACAGGCAGAGATTAGCGGCATGCCTTGCATCAATGCACACCCCGAGGAAATGAGCTCACAACTACAAACTTTATTAACTAACACGCCAATCAAAGACTCACAAATAATTGAGAATTTTCAGTTTAAACGTCGTGACGGCAGCCTGTTTTGGGCTGATATGACACCCTCTCCTATCATGATCGGCGGACAACGTTATATTGCCGCCAATATCAAAGATAACACGCAGCGCCGAGCCACTGAGCAAACACTTCAAACGGTTCTAGACAGTATGAACCAGGCTGTAGCTGTAACCCGCCTGCACTCCCATGATTTAATTTATATGAATGAGCAGGCCCGAAAATTTCAGCGAGCAGAAGGGAATTTCGATGCGGTTTGCTCGGTCATGCTAAACTGGCTGATCGATGTTGGGGCTGACAATCAACAGGAGCAATACCACGCTAGAATTGACAGAGTGATCTTCAATAAACATAACAACCACTGGTATCAGTTTCGTGCTCGCCATATTCAATGGTATGACGGTTCATCCGTCGCTCTTCATATGCTGGAAGACATTACCGAGCAACATCAAATTACCGAGAAGAACCAGCGCCTGCTCAGGGAAAATCGTGCACTGACTAAGCGCAATTTTGATATACAGGAGCAAACCTACCGCGATATCGCTATGGAGCTGCATGACCAGCTTGGCCAATTAATAGCTGTCATTATTATGAAATCTGATCAACTGATATCCCAGCTAGTGCAACCTGACGATGAACTTTACCGCCATCTTATCCAGATTGGTGACACTGCCAGGCATATTGCCAACACCGTAAATCAGGTTATTGATCGCTTACGCCCAGTACTGCTTGATCAACTCGGGCTGCAGGATGCAATAGGTGAACTGGTACAAAACTGGCAGCAGTTTAATCCAGCCATTCACTACCAATTTAAAACCCTAAAGTTGCTGCCGCCCCTATCCGACGAGGCCGCTATTACACTCTATCGCGTTGCTCAAGAGTCATTAACCAATGCCAGCAAGCACTCCCAGGCAAAAAACATCGAAGTATCGCTCAGCTATCACCCCTCGGAAGACACTAAAGTCCCCGATGGTATGGTTATACTCACCGTATCCGATGATGGTATAGGGCTCGGGGATCAATACAGCAAAGCCACTGGCATGGGGCTAATTAATATGCGCGAACGGATGTGGTCTGTTGGTGGCAGTTTTAATATCGAGTCGCCAACCGGAAGTGGAATTATCATTCGCGCCACACTACAAAATAAATTAAACGTGCAAAAACGAGGTAAAGAATGAAACCCTGCCATGTCATGCTGATTGATGATCACCAGATAATTCGCGAAGGCTTGCAAAATATACTGGAAGGCAGACCTGACTACATACTCACCAGTGAAGTCGATTCGGCAGAAAAAGGCTATG
Source organism: Spongiibacteraceae bacterium (assembly GCA_041677245.1). Lineage (GTDB taxonomy): Bacteria > Pseudomonadota > Gammaproteobacteria > Pseudomonadales > Dasaniaceae > Oceanicoccus. Next base: position 48,674 of record JBAYQJ010000002.1, read on the forward strand.
AGCTATGTAGCAAGCAACTACCTGATTTACTCATTATCGACCTTGCTCTTCCGGGGATGGGTGGTATTGAGCTTCTTCGTCGCCTGAAAAAGCGGTGGCCAGAACTAAAAATTATGGTTTTCAGTATATATAGCAATCCGCAGCTGGTAAAACGAGCAATAGAGGCCGGGGCCTTAAGTTATGTCACCAAAAGCTCTGCACGCAACTCCATAATCGAAGCAATTGAGAGCACCGCACAAGGCTGTCGTTTTATCAGCCCCGATCTATTGAATATCAGCGATAACCGGACCTCGGCCTCAAAACAATCGCCTCTTCAACATCTAACAGTTAAGGAGTTGGAGATTTTTCGTCTATTAACAATCGGGCATGCCACTGGAGAGATTGCCTTGCGGATGTTTATCTCCGCAAAAACAGTCTCCAACAATATCAGTATCATTAAAAAAAAGCTCAATGTGAGCAGCACACATGAGCTTATTCATCTGGCTATCAGAGAAGGCCTTATCGTTAATGAAGCATTGCCTTTTGATAAGTAAGTTAACTGTGCTTACATTAACTCCTAGAAAAAAGTATATTTTTCATGGAGCAAATATATGAAGTTCAAGGATTTATTGATACTTTTCTCAAATTATCGAGAAGCACGCTGTAAAAACCTGAAGAATATCTTAACGAAGCTATCACTTACCTGCCGTAAGCCGGAGCGTTTCATTCCCGTCAGAAGTGTTGAGCCTGTTTCTGTAGGACTAGAAGTGACTACAGGACTCCAGGCGATCCTCGATAACATTGATGCATTGGTATATGTCGCAGATTTCAAAACTCACGACTTACTTTACATGAATGCATACGGTCGCAAAGCTTGGGGCGACTTTCAGCCAGGCCAGAAGTGCTGGAAAGTACTGCAAAGCGCCGATGGTCCCTGCAGCTTCTGCAACAACCACCTGCTTATTGACAGCCACGGTAAACCCTCCGGCACCCATATATGGGAGTTCCAAAACAAGGTAGACAAGCGCTGGTATCAATGCCGAGATCAAGCTATTACCTGGTCCAATGGTGAATTTGTTCGTCTCGAAATAGCTATCGACATCACTGAACGCAAACGCATGGAGCTGGCCTTGCAAAAAGCGCATCAGAAAGCAAAAGCTATGTCCCTGCAGGACGACCTCACACGCCTAAATAACCGACGTGCATTTTTTTCAGCTTGGCGGCCAATTCCTCAAACAGGCCCGACGGCACCAGACGCCCATGGCAGTTATCATGCTCGATCTGGACCATTTCAAACAAATCAATGACGACTACGGCCATGAGGCTGGGGACGCTGTTCTCCGAGAAGTCGGCAGAATGTTATTAGCCAATGTGCGAGAATCTGATATAGCCGCACGCATTGGCGGTGAAGAATTCGCTGTGCTGTTACCCGATACCACTCAGAATGTAGCTATGGAACTGGCTGAACGACTACTCACCGCCCTACAGGAGCTGCAGGTTCATTACCAAAAGGCCGTGCTCCGACCAACGGCCAGCTTTGGTGTGGCAATGCTGGCCGTTGACGACAATCAGCTTGAACCATTGCTCTCACGAGCCGATGAAGCCATGTACCTGTCGAAATCCAGAGGCAGGAACAGGGTGATTTTTTCTCCGCGACGTTGAGTGACTTACAAGAACTCCGAGGATATTGTGATAGCCTCTTAAATATCCAATTAATAAAACAAGCCGTTAACAGCAAACGATTTTAAATAAACTACTCATTCCTTAATTTCTGCACAAGCAACTACGCGTTGATCCAGTTTAAGCCACGCCGCCTCTAGCAAATCGGTGTACTGGATAAACCCAGCCTGAACCCTCTATTAATAGGTTAAGGCTGGGATAATAAAAAGGCTTATCCTTTTAGTCGCTACCACTAAAAGGTATAACTTAAACCTGCGTAAAACGAGCGCCCCACACCCGGAACCGCTACACCATAGGGTGCATCCTGGGGACTCATGGTTTTGCCTTGACCTAAGTAGGCACCACCGAGTGGCAAATCATAACCCCTGTCAAACAGGTTTTCTACGCCTATATCAACACGCCAATGCGTCCAATTATAAGCACTGCGCAAGTTAAATACGCTGTAGCCAGCAGTGTTAATTTCATTACGCGCCGCCGACACATGTTCTTTAGCCGCCACCACTTGCCACTCTACCGTGTTAGTCCAATCAGCTTTGCTATGTACCAGCGCAAAGGTAGCGTTTAGCGGCATAATGTTATACAAGTTGTCGTCGGTATCGGTGTTTTCTGCCTCCAGGTAATTCACCACACCCTGCAGGATTACACTGCCGCCTTGCTGATCACTCGACAAGGTTACAAAGCCAGAAATATCCACACCATAAAGCCTTGCATCATCATTAGTAAACGTTAAATAGCGAAAGCCTGGTGCACTGTTAGCTGCCTGACACATCATCGCCGTGCAAATCGTAGCGTCGATGTAATCCTTCACTCGGGTAATATAAGGAGCAATCACTAGCTGCCACTGCTCTGTCTTGGCATCGTGCCAATCGCTGGCGATACTGGCGGTGTAGGAAACTTCAGGCTCTAGTTCGAGGTTACCCACATAGCCGTTGCCATCACCCGCCATATTCACCATTCGCATCGCCATGCCACTAGTGGACCAAGCAAAGCGCTCATACAAATTGGGTGAACGGGTTTTACGCGCCAAGCCAACATCAATACTGTGATTGTTGTTAACGGCATAACTCAACTGGAGGCTGGCGTCAAAGTTGTCATCAACAAGGCTGCGGTTACTGGCGTTAAAAGCGGCGGCATCGGCGGCATACATAGGGTTATAACCCTGTACCTCGTCGGTATCCATGTGTACCTGCTCGTAACGCAACCCTATCAAGCTAGTGAGCTTATCGCTCCAGCGGTTTTGCCACTCGCTGTAGACAGCGTAGCGATCGCGCTCACCGTTGTTAATATTCCACAAGGTATTGGGCCACATACCTTTACCGGAAGGGTCCCACCAATCATCCAACGTATATAACTGCGCCTCAATACCAGCGCGCACAAGACTGTGCTCATCTAATTGGTAATCGACAGCTAAAGTTGCGCCGATATTTTCACCGCGAGTATCCATCGGCATACCTGCCGCATAGGCGTTTGCGCCACTGCCAATTGGGCCTGGGCTGCCATCGCTGCCGGCAATATTATTGGGCCCGTACCAAAATAATTTATCGTCGCCAAAATCCATGGTGTGGCGGGTTTTTTCTTTATAAAGATTAGCTTTAACCACAAAATTATCGTAATTACCCTTATAACCAACACTGATTTGACTGCTCTTATTACTGGTCATATCCATACGCTGGTTAGGAAAGCCCTGATAAGGTATGTGCTGAAATCCAAGATCAAGATTAAAAAGATGATGTTCGTGTTTAAGTGCAAAACCAAGCCGATGGTTTTGGCTTTCATATTCAGAAGAACCCACCTCATCAGCTGCTAAGTAACCGCGCCCAGCAGCGGCTGGCCCAGCGGTTTTGAAGCTGTCCCCGGCTTGATAGTTATCAGCACGAGCATAGGCACCACTGTAGCGAACAGCTAACCAGTCGTTGGCAGCATTCAGCGACACATCACTACTAAAATCATCGCCATTGGAACGATAAAAACCACTAATACTACCACCGCTGATGACCTGATCAGGCTTGTCGCTAAATTCTACCGGCTTAGAGTTGGCAATAATTGTGCCGCCAATACTGTCCCCGCCCACACTGACTGGTGTGATCCCGGCAAATACCTGAAACGAGTCAACATTAGCAGGGTCAATATACGACAAAGCTGGGTTCATGTGATTACCGCAGGCTGAGATCAGATCCATACCATCAACTTTGACACGCAAACGATCATCACCCAAACCACGCAGCACCGGTAAACTCGATACGCCACCGGCACCATACAGGCTAACACCGGGCAGCCCCCTTAACAGTGAGGCAGCATCATTAGTTGCCGCGCGTTTGGCGGCCAGTTCGGCAGCGTCTAACTGGCTAGTGGCCATCAGGGTATTTAATGGTGGCGCAGTCACTAAAACATCTTCAAGGTTCGAGTTGTGATCATGGCCCGCCAGCACGGTAACACTGTGTGTGGCTAATAGCGCAGAAGCTATCGCACTTAAATAATAACGCATCCTGTTGTTTTCCCGCCTATTCAAAAAAAAGCGATAATAAAGCAACAGTAGCAAGCTGACGATGTGGCAAATTGTCGCGCAGGTTGTCCAGTTATATAATTTTAGGCCACACACAAATTCTATTGCGCGGTATAAGCACCGTCGATTATTAATTCCGTACCAGTGATAAATTTGGCTTCGTCAGATAGCAGATAAAGCACGCTATAGGCGATGTCATCGGATCATTTACATCAGTCGGAATTGAGGGGATTCGCTATTAACTATGGCGACAGGTAAAGATATATACTACAAAAAACACGTTAGTATAACAAAGGCTATCAACCGCAAAACGCAGACAGAAAAGCAGGCAACGAAACTATTTTTTCAAGGCTTCAAAACCAATAATAACGTCCATCAGCTCACTGGTTATTTCAGTTTGTCGAACAGACCTTAACTCACCTTTTACCTGTTCCAGTCGATCATCAACCGATTGCTCTGCCTGCTGCATCAGTGCGAGGCGCGCCGCGTTTTCGGTAGCCATAGCTTCCGCAGAGGCTCGAAACACACTGGCAAAAATATGATTGCGAATCAACGAGGCCAGTAACGTATCCGGAGCCATGCTGTAATCCGGCAAGGCTCTCGATTGCCAGCGGGTGTCGCGCTGTAGTAGATTTTCCGCAAGCGGCAACAAGCTACGTGTTACCGGCTCGCGCGACCCTTGATCGCCACGCTGGGTAAACGCCAACGTCACACTAATACGATGCATGGGCTGACGGCGGCTGATAACATCAAGTTGCGCGACAATATCGCCAGCCATGCGCCCTATGCCTTCAACAGAAGCTGGCGGCATAAGAACCGATTCGCTCAACACCCCTTGATCCACAAGGGCGCTGTTCATCCGCTGGCCGACGCACAACAGGCGCTGTTTCTTAGGACGCGATGCATTACAATAATCTTTCACCAACTGTGCAAGCGTTTCGTTGTAGTTACCACACAGGCCATGATCAGAACCGAAGACCACCAACCATTGCTCCCCATCAGGCTGTGAATAGGCGGCTATTTCACGGGTGCTATGTGAAAATGCAGCCAGCCCCTGCAAAATTGTCGCGTGATAAGACTCTATCGCCCGCGCTGCATGTTCATAGGGGCTGGCATTAATCGCTGAAAGTGTCTTCATGGTATGGACGATGCCACGAATGCTGGTCAACGTATCACTATGACGACTCAGGGCTTCAAGTGTCTGCGCCATCGCTGCTCTCCCTTAAAGCGCTTTTAGCCACGCTAATAATCTGTGCGTGTTCATCTGCGCTCAACGCTCGGTCTTCCAGGATACACTGCTCTATTATCTGCAATTGGCGCTGTGCCGCTGCGCGCACAGCGGCCATGGCATCACTAAGTTGCAGCTCTGGTACGGCATCAAACAAGCCCTCCATCGCGGCCACCAGCACGGCTAATTGTTGCAACGCTGGCATTGGGTCGCGCTCGGGCTGGCGCAGTGCCGCACGCACTGCTGCGCCACGGGCCAGACGACTTTTGGTGGCGTCATCGAGGCGCGTGCCAAAGCGAGCAAAGTCTTCCAGCTCTTCAAACTGTGATAGCGTAATGCGCAAATTACCAGCCACTTCACGTAGCGCACGGCTCTGCGCTTTGCCACCGACGCGGGAAACAGACAAGCCCAAATCTACAGCGGGGAACTGGTTCTTGCGCACCAACCTGGGAGACAGATAAATCTGTCCATCGGTTATAGAGATCAGGTTGGTGGGGATGTAGGCCGACAAATTTTCAGCTTGCGTTTCTACTACGGGTAAAGCTGTAATCGACCCTCCGCCAGCCTCTTGGCTAAACTGCCCGGCACGCTCCAGCAGTCGCGCGTGGACGTAAAATATGTCACCCGGAAAAGCTTCGCGCCCCGGCGGCCGACGTAACAATAATGACAGTTCTCGATAAGAGCGGGCGTGGTGCGTCAGGTCATCAAACACCACCAGTACATCCTTGCCCTGATCAGAAAAATATTCCGCCATAGTCATGGCCGCATAAGGCGCCACATAAGCTAATCCTGGGGTCTGCTCATCTCCCGCAGCAACCACTACACTGCGAGCCATCATATTGCCTTTTTTCAGCGCTCCTATAACACGGGCCACAGCATCACCGCGCTGGCCAATGGCGCAATAAATACAGATCACTTGAGAACGAATCTGATTGAGAATTGTGTCCACAGCAATCGAGGTTTTACCGGTCTGGCGGTCACCAATAATTAACTCGCGCTGGCCCAGACCAACTGGTACTGCGGCATCGATGGCCTTTATCCCAGTAGCCAATGGCCGAGAAATTGCAGCGCGACTGAGAATACCCGGTGCCTCTGCCTCGATAGGCTGCTCGGCAATAGCATGGATCACGCCAAGGTCATCCTCAGGACGACCTATGGCATTGACTACCCTGCCCAATAACCCATCACCCACCGGAACACTGACCACTTTGCGAGTACGACGCACATCTTCACCCAAGCGGATGAGCTCAGATGGACCGAGTAGCACAACGCCCAGACGATCTAGTTCAAGGTCGAGCACAATGCCCTGTACCCCACAAGCGAAGACCAATAACTCATCGGCTAGTGCGCGGGCAAGCCCAACAACGACGGCCACACCATCCCCCACTTCTATCACCCTACCCACTTCAGTGAGCACCGGCGCTGGAGCCGGTGTAGTGAGTAATGCGTTTCGCCATGCCTCAAACTGCGTGTCAGCGGGGCTATCAAAAATTACTTTTTCCGAGTTAGGATCGATCTCTGACATTGATGTTTTATCGGTCATTTAATCAACTCCGGCCAGAGGCCTCGGCCGCAAGACGCTCATCCAACAGTGCGTCAAATTCATCAATATAACTGTCGACCGTCCATGTCACTTGGGCACCGCCAACACGCAATACCAAACCAGGAGACTGCTGCGAATCAGTGGCAAAACGCAGTGACATCCCAGGCAGCAGTTCATCCAACTCTGCTTGCAGCTGCTGCTGCGCAGCCTTGGGAAGAACATCACGGGTGGTGGCTATTACTTGTGTATGCTCACCTGCAGCATGGGCCAGTTCATCTGCCAACGGTTGCAAGCGCCCGCCCACATGACGAACAATTGCTTCTTCGAGTGTAATATCCGCCAAGTCATGCAGCACTCTGCGAGTTAACTCCAACAGCGTTTCTGATCCGCTATGTTGCAGTTGGGCGGTAAATCTAAGCCGCTCCCGCTCTAAATGACCATGCCAGTCCTTCTGCTCCTGCTCGAGTTTTGCCCGGGCATCAGCCAGCAGAGCATCGCGCTCATCGGCCGATTTTGCCAGAGCCTGCTCTACTTTTGCGTCCTGTTCTGCAAGCATTTGCTCGCGCTGACAGCGAAAATCATCCTCCGCCTGCTGGGCTTTTTTCTGTGCCTCGCCAGCCTCACCCATACGACGTGCTATTTCGGCTTCCCGCGCATCAATACCATCCAGAATCGGACGATAAAGAAAATGTTTCAGCAGCCAGACCAGCAATAGGAAGTTGGCGATTTGGGCGATAACGGTAATCCAGTTAATGGACATAAGCAGTATTCCGTTTTTTCAACCAATCGGTGAAAGAAAGTGAGGGAAATAAATATCCTTTAACACATCAGCCACCCACTACGCTGGCAGTCTGCAGCGCGTCCCAAAACGGGTTGGCAAAAATAAGTATCATCGCCACCACAAAACAATAAATAGCCGTAGACTCGATCATCGCCATACTAACAAATAAGGTACGGGACAAGGTGGGCGCGGCATCCGGTTGCTGGGCCATAGCGGCTATCGCCGCAGCGGCGGCTCGTCCCTCACCCAGGGCTGGACCAATGGAGCCAATAGCGATGGTGAAGCCCGCGGTGAAAATGGAAATAGCCGCAATGATGGTGAGTTCTGTCATGATTTACGCTCCTTATTGGAAGAGGTATTTTGTGAAAATTCTGAGGGCTTTTGTTGCGATGCTGATGGCTCTTTTTGCGACACTGATGGCTCTTTAGACAGCGCTGATGGCTCTGACTCTGCTGTTGCGGATGAAATATAAACGGTCGCCAGAATGGCAAAAATATAAGCTTGAATCATCCCGGTTAACAACCCCAGAATATTCATTACTACTGGGAAAAAGAACGGCGCAATACTCAACAGGATAGCCGCGATAACCGCACCGCTCATCACATTGCCATACAGGCGAATCGCCAGCGAGATACCCCGCGAAATTTCGCTGATAATATTAAACGGCAGCATCACCACCGAGGGTTCAATATAACCCTTGAGATAGCGCCCCACGCCACCGCTGGCAATACCGAACAGTGGTACGGCTACTAACACTGAAATGGCCAACGCCGCCGTCGTCGATAACGATGCAGTGGGCGGCGAAAATCCAGGAATGACCAGTAATAGGTTAGATAGCGCAATGAACAGAAACAGGGTGCCCGCAAAATACATAACATGGCGTGCCGAGTTCCGCGATATCTCTTCAATCTGAGTTTGAATCGCGCTGACAATAACCTCCAACGCTGTGCGCCACCGATTAGGTGGAACATCGGGGCGCAAGTTGCGGGTAATTATCATCGAAATCCCTACCAGCAGCGCCATTACAATCCAGGTATTGACGATAGTTGCGTTCAATTCCAGGCCCCATAAGCGCAATACAATAATGTCATCCGGTGTCAGTTGCATTTCACTTCTCTCCCTGCGCCAAAGTTGGCGTTATCGCAGGCCCAACCCACAGTATGGCAATAAAACGTACCAGGAAAAACCCGGCTGCGTAGCCTGCGGCTGTCCAGGCACTAGCAGTGAATACAGTCACCAGATAGCCAACACCCAGTAATATAGCAATCCGGCACAGCGCACTAAGCAACAGAACCGATGTCGGTTTACTAGAACCCAAAGCCACTCGCATGCCCCAATTCAGGCCAACAAAAAATAATGCGCTAATGGCTACGCCCGAAACAAAACCCAGCAACAGCACGTCCCAAGGTATGGTTATCACCGATCAACTCCTGTGTTGTTTGAGCCCTTCGCCCTTGTCTGTCGACCCTGACTTTCTTTGCCGATCCAACCCCAGGCAATAATGCCGCCGATAACCACGCCCCCAAGAATCAAAGCAATAGGCCAGGAAAAATCCTGCGGTGCGACGCGGTTTAACCAAATTCCCAAAAATGCGCCGCCCACGGTGGGCACTGCAATTGACCAGCCGATAATGCCAAACACGCCAAAACCACGCAGCGGACTTTCACCAGGATCTCTGCGGGCGGCTTTCATACGCTCTGCTCGGCGGCGAATATTATCTGCTGTAGGATCATCCTTCAGGCTCATGATAATGGCTTCCGCAATTCACCAAACTGACGCACGATACCCGCTTCAAGACGCGACAATGCCGAACGCGCCACCCGCTCTTCCTCGTCCACCTCAACAAAGCTGGACTGCACAGTGTCGTTCAGGGTATCAAGATCCTTGCCCTGAACGCCGCGACGGATGGCAATGTCAACTTGATGACCCTTCTTGACCAGCACCCCTTCATCAACACCAAAGAATATCTCCTTGCCATCCACCGTTGTAAGAATCAGCACCGAAGGTAGCAGCGAAGTTACATAATCAATGTGGTTTGGCAACATGCTAAAAGCGCCGTTCTCGGCCACGGCGAAGAGTTTTGTTGCCTCCCCGTGGAAAAGTTCATGGGTAGGCAGGCGCAGTGTTACCTGCATCGTTTCTGCGAAGCTCATGGGGTCTTCTCCAAATCCCGCAGCGAACCAATCATGTAGTAATCCGTTTCGTCATCGTCAAAGTGACTTTTGGCCATAATCGCTTCGCAACCATCCAAGGTATCCGCAATCGGCACCCGTTTACCTTTATTGCCAGTAAAGGATCCGGTGGTGAAAAAAGGTTGAGTCAGAAAACGCTCAAGCCGGCGCGCCCGGGCGACCGTGGCTCGATCCGCCGCAGAGAGCTCTTCCATACCGAGCATGGCAATGATATCGCGCAGGTCTTCATATTCCGCCAGGGTGCGCCGCACCGCGCGGGCAATGTCGTAATGGCGCTGACCGACAACAGCTGGGGTCAACATAACTGAAGCAGAAGCGAGCGGATCGACCGCGGGATAAAGCCCTTCACTGGCGCGTTTGCGTGACAGCACCACCGATGCCGAAAGATGGGAAAATATATGCGCGGCCGCTGGGTCGGTAAAGTCGTCGGCTGGCACGTACACAGCCTGAATCGACGTAATCGCCGCTTTACGCGTTGACGTAATACGCTCCTGCAGCGAAGCCAGTTCGGTTGCCAGTGTCGGCTGATAACCCACCCGCGAGGGCATACGCCCCATCAGCCCGGACACTTCTGATCCGGCCTGAACAAAGCGAAAAATATTGTCAATCAACAGAAGCACATCCTGGCGCTGCTCATCACGAAAATATTCCGCCATGGTCAGCGCCGCCTTGCCCACCAAAAAACGCACACCGGGAACTTCATTCATTTGGCCAAACAACAACACGGTCTTGTCTCGCACACCTGCATCCCCTATCTCACGATACAGCTCTTCAGCTTCGCGGGAGCGTTCGCCAATGCCGCAGAACAGGCTGACGCCGTGATAATGTTGCACCGTATTGTTTATCAATTCAGTAATCAGCACGGTTTTGCCTACACCCGCCCCACCGAATAATCCGGTTTTGCCACCACGCTCTATCGGTGATAGTAAATCAATAGCCTTGATCCCGGTTTCCAGCACATCACTATGGACTACACGCTCTTCCAATGGCGGCGGTGCCTGGTGGATGCTGCGCCGCTCTTTGGTAGCGGGAGCCGGTTTACCATCAATGGGATCACCGAACATATTCATCATGCGGCCCAATACGGCATCGCCCACGGGGACATGGATGGGAGCGCCGGTGTTTTGCACTGACATGCCCAGCGCCAGACCCCGCACTGGTGCTAGAGCAATACAGCGCACTGCACCGCTAGCGAGTAGTGCGACTACCTCCATCGCCACGCTGCCGGCATACAGCAGCGTTTGTATTTGTGGAGGGGATTGCCGAAAAAGTACGTCTAATGTTCCGCCACGAATAGCGACTATATGGCCAGTGCTAGCATCCCGACTACCAGCATTCTGGCCAAAATTCGCGCTCTGCTCGACCGTAGCTTTATCAGGTTTGGTTAGCATATTGCTCATATGGCTAGAAGCGTCTCTTTCTGGCACCGAAGCTGCAACGATGTGATCCGACATGAACTCACCCTCTTATTTACTAGCATTTGGGAGAATCATGCTAGCGACTCCATGACCTGCAACGCGATCTTATCGTGGCTACAGGGCAAACTGGTATTAATGGTAAGAGTCTCGTTTTGTTCATCATCATCCAGCCCCGTATACGTTGCCAGCTGATGCTCCAGAACACTTATGTCAGCTTCTGAAATATCACGCCCTTCATGCTGGCGCGATGCTATGCGCTGCCTGAGCACTGCTGGATCGGTGCAAAAATATAAAATTCGCAATGGCACACCCACACGATCTGCCATTGCCCTGAACAACTCTCTTTGTGACCGAGAGAGAAATGTCGCATCGACAATCACTGAGTAGCCACTTTCAAGCGTTTGCTTAGCGAGCGCCTCAAGTATGGTATAGGTCTGTGCGCTGGCATCGGCTGAATAAACACCGTCATCAATTTGGGTAGCTTCACCGGGTAATTTACCCTTACCCAGTAAGCGCTGCCGCTCACGATCCGAACGTATTCTAATGGCACCCAAGCGCTCAGCCAGTGGTGCCGATAACGTCGACTTACCACTACCAGAAAGGCCATGGGTAATCAGCAAAAATGGAACCTGCGGCTGGGTATAACTCACAGCCAGCTGAAGATAGCGCTCAAATTCATCGCGTGCTAAATCTTGCTGATCACTTTCAAGGACTTGGCTAAAACGAATAACTGCTATTTTGGCTCGCACGGTGGCGCGGTAGGCCAGGTAATAACGCAATAGCTGCAACCCTGAATAATCGCCGGTTAATTCCAGATAGCCATTAACAAAACGGAAGGCATAATCACGCTTGCCATGATCGTGCAGATCCATAAACAGAAAAGCCACTTCACTGATCACGTCGATCCAGTACAGATCGGGGTTGAATTCAATACCGTCAAAAACCACCGGGACCTTATCGATCAACGCTATATTGCCCAGATGCATATCACCGTGACATTCACGCACAAACCCCTGCTGCTTCCGCCACTCAAACTGCTGATAGAGACGCTGGTATTCCCTCTCAGCCCAATCCTCCAGATGAGCGACCCATTCAGTATGTTGTGGATGGTCAGTACGCGCTCTGATTTGAGAAAAATTTTCTTTTACCGGTGCATGAACTTGCTCAGGCCTACCGTAAGCACTTGCTTCGCTGGCAGCAGGAATAGTGAGGTGGAAGTCAGCGATTTGCTCAACAAGCTGATCGATGTGAGATTGATGCAAACGCTCTTCTGACACCATCTCGCTAAGCAGTTCCCGTTGCGAGAAACGTTTCATTTTTACCGCATACTCAATGGCCTTACCGACGCCTCCCAGCTGTGGTTGTTCAAGCGTTCCGGTAATCGCTACAACATCAAGATAGAGTTCGGGAGCAAGTCTGCTGTTCAGACGAAGTTCTTCACCACAATAAAACTTGCGCTGTTCCAGCGTAGTGAAATTCAGAAAGCCCAAATCCAGCGCTTTTTTAATTTTGTAAGCATAATCCCCACATAAAACCACCCAGGAAATATGTGTTTCGATGAGCTGCCAATGCTCTGTGGAATGGGAAAATACCGATGGGTTACGCAGCGAGAGAATAAGCGATTGCTGATTAGCGTACTGCACATTAACACCTATATCCTGATATAAGCTGAAACAGTCTTGCACAGGCTGCACGAGAGAGAGCCGTTTATCATAACGAAGCTGGCACTGCTCAGCCAGCAAGCGCAACACACTATCAAGCAAGCCTTCATTCAGTAAAGGTTTCTTAATCACCTCACGAGCGCCAGCTTTTAACGCCTGTTCGGCCAGCCAGGCGTTCGAGGTACTAACCAGCACAATCGCCGGAATACAAATGCCGCAGCTGTGCAAACGCCGCAATAGCTCGAAGCTGCTCAACCCCGGCAACTCTGCCTCCAGCAGCAGACAACTGCAAACCGGACGCCGATGACAAACGAAATCCAAAAAAATCTCGGCATCGCTGTAACCCTGTACAGGGATTTTATGAGTATTTAAAAGTGCCGTTAAGCCATCGCGAATAGCTACATCGGGCTCAATAACAAACACCTTCTTTTGTGTACACACTGCCACTATCAACCTAATGCCACCATAAATATTAACAATAAAGGGCTTAGGGTTAATAGTGTCTCTGGATTGCGCTGCCATAGATATTGGGGTTATCCCGTAGTGCACAGCAATCACTACGGACATCAGGTCTGTTCTCCTCCATCAGTTTTTTGCCTGGTCAATATCCACTCTACCCTAGTACTAGCCACAGTCTATTAAGTAATAGACTACGCGGTAATCGGGTTTCCCCCTATATTTTCGATCTAGTAAAAAACCAATAATATCCCTGTCGATTAAATATTTGTAAATGAAAGGGATCTATTGCTGTGAGCTCAAATTTAAAACGTTTTTTCTGTTTCGGTTTCATAAGCTTCTGTGTACAGCCCGTATTTTCCGAAAATCTTTCTGCAAGCAAAACTCATTTATTTACGGCCAGCACAACCTTCGCCACAGACTATAAATTTCGTGGTATTTCTCAAACGATGAATGATCCAGCGGTACATGCTTCGTTCGACTACGCACACAGCAGTGGTTTCTCCGCCGGAGTCTGGGGCTCTAATATAGACTCTGCTGAAAGTGGCCCAGCTGATGATGAAGCAGACTTAGAACTAGATATCTACGTGGGCTGGGGAACCAACTTCAATGACGACTGGGCTGTTAACGGCACCCTAATCCACTATCTGTTTCCAGGCACGGCCTCTGGCTTTGATCTTGACTGGACTGAATTTCAATTCGACCTGCACTACCAAGATTACCTCAGCTTTCAGATTGCTTACTCCGACGAAGTTTTTAATCTTAAAGACTCAGGCCTTTACTACGGATTAAGTGGCAATTATCCCATCGCCGATAAGTATAGATTAATCGCATCGGTCGGTTATTCCGACCTTGATGACGCACTGGGTGACAGCTACGTCGACTTCAGTATTGGCGCCGAAGCCGATATAGGCATATTCACCGCACAACTGGTTTATGTCGGTGCCGATAATAATGGCGCAGACTTATTTGGAGACAATAAAGCAGATCAACGTTTCGTTTTTAGCATTAGCACTGAGTTGAGCCAGTGAGCGATTTCAACAACAGCAGTACCAATGACATCCAGAGAATAATCCAGGAGTACGTTCCAGGTAAACAGGTGACGTTGGCGCATCTACTGGCGAATCCTACGGAGGAGCTGTGCAAAAAAGCGGGGGTAAAACCGGTTGAAGCTATTGGTATTTTGACGCTCACCCCTGGCGAAACAGCAATCATTGCAGGAGACATCGCCACTAAATTTGCCTCTGTAGAAATTGGATTTCTGGATCGTTTTTCTGGGGCACTGGTTATAACCGGCTCTATCGGAGCTGTTGAGGAAGGATTGAACGCCGTGCTGAACACGTTGTACACCTCGTTAGACTACCGCATCTGCAAGGCGACCCAAACATGAATGAGATAAATAAAACACAGCCTCGCGATTTTGTACTTGTTGGTGCCGTGAGCTGCGGCAAGACCGCACTGATGCGGGCTCTATTGGAAATAGATGATGATGTACTAAAAACACAAGCGCCGGTATTCCATGGCAACAATGTGATCGATACACCGGGAGAGTTCACCGCAAGACCCAACTACTACGGCGCGCTCCTTTGTACGGTTTCCGAAGTGGCTACTATTGTCTATTTACAACCAGCCAACAGTGCTGTTTTTTCGTTGCCGCCAGGGCTACTGCATGTTTATCCGGATAAAAATATTGTTGGCGTTATCAGCAAAATTGATCTGCCTGACGCTGACACTAACACAGCCAGCCAAGTACTAAAAAGCCACGGTATTGAAGAACCTTATTTCCTCACCTCAGCGGAAACCGGTGCTGGCGTCTCGGAACTGCGACACTACCTCTACAGCCTTTGTGCCAACGCCATGCTAGCAAAAACAAGCACCAAGGCTTATCAGCACAGGGAGCATTTTGCATGAAAGTTCTTATCACCGCCGAGAAGATCAAGCAACACCATAGCCAAGGCGGTAAGGCTATTGATGTCGTCTGGGGTAACACAATTATTACACCCGAGGCAAAAGACGTCGCCAAAAAACTGGGGATCGAGTTTAAAGAAAGTATTGAACACGCGCCGCCCCCCTCTGCAGATGTAAGCATCTCCGAACATGCAATACGCAGCGCGGTTGAATCAAAACTAAAGCCTGGGGGTTGTGATCCTGCATTGGTAGACAAAGCCATCGCCAAAGTGATGCGAGAACTAAACCAACCAGTGCCTCACTGCGAGCGAGAATTGGCCAGCAATGGTGTGGTGCTGGTACGCGGGGGTTCGGTGCAATTCGGCAGGTTCGATGGTGTGAAAGATCATGCTATCGGTTTGACTGACGTGATCACCTCTTCAGACAACAGCTCAATAGCCGCAGGCTATATGCAGTGGGAAAAATGCTCTTTTCCATGGACATTGGAATACGACGAAATCGATATTGTACTCGAGGGGGAGTTGCACATCAGCTGTGATGGAAAAACCTATATCGGCAAACCTGGTGATGTCTTTTTTATCCCCAAGGGTGCGTCTATTGAGTTTGCTGCTCCAGAGAAAGTTCGCTTTGTCTACGTTACCTATCCGGCCGACTGGGCCGGTGCCAAGAGTTGATGATGGAAATGCCACAATTCATAACTGAAACGCAACTGCGTCAAGAATTCAACTTGACTCATGGTAGCGAAGTGCGTCTACCTGCTGACGCCAAATTGACGCCGTCGGCGACGCAGCTTTTATCTGAGCGCAAAATTAAAATAAAAACCATAGACAATAAAGGCCGTGTCTTTATTAAAGAAAACGACAGTAAAGAGGGTTCCGTACATCAGGTTCACCCCTTAACAGGATCAAACCAACGGCCTGAAAACACCTGCGCTTTATGTCACAGCCATGTCGAGAAAAAGACTGAGCTGATGACACTATTGGACAACGTTAACCTTGTTCCAAAAACCCATCCTAGAATCAGTTTACGCGGCAAGCTGGATACACTCATTGCACAAAGCGTCGTTGTACAAACACACTTTGAAGGCTCTGAGTATCCTGTACTACGAAAATCACTGGCTGACCTGCGTTCCTACATGGGAGATATCCTGCGCTGCGAGGTTACCGGCGATCAGCTAGCGCCGATAAGCATGGGAGAAATGGATGATGACACACTGCATGCGGTATCACACCAACCACTAAAATATCTTGGCCATGACCATATTCTTCCCGAAGCAGCGCAGGGCAAAAGAGTGGCGTTGCTGAACCTGCTGCGAGCATTAGCGCGCGAGGCCGAACTAGAGGCAGCTCGAACCTTTGCCACCGTTGACTACGATGTCTCGCGTGGCGATATTCTGCAGGGCCTAAACCGCCTCAGCAGTGCACTTTATGTGCTGATGATCATGACCCTGGTTGCTGAATCAAATACTAACAACTTGACTACGCAGAGGGACGATCATGGATCTGATTGAAACCTGCAAAGAAAAATGCCGCGCCGCGCCACGAAAAATTGTCTTTGCCGATGCGCTGGATAGCCGCATTCTGCATGCAGCAAATACTCTGAGAATAGAGGGACTGGCAGAACCCATCCTGCTGGGCAATCCTTTTTCGCTGCGTGACTATGCCCGAAAAAACGGCCTAGTGACGCCCTGCCTTGCCGTCGTAGATCCACTACATTCTGGCCACCTTGACGATTTCAGCAACGCTTTCAAAAACCTTTCAAATGACGCAATCAGCGACGAAAAAGCCCATCAGTCCATGCTTAATCCACTGTTTTATGCAGCCATGATGGTAAATCAGGGCCACGCCGATATTTGCATCGCCGGCAACCTATCCACAACGGGTGATGTGATCCGCGCAGCTCTAAAAGTCATCGGTATGGCACCACAGCACAAAACACTGTCTTCTTTTTTTATGATGTTGTCGGAAGACGGAACCCAGCTGCGACTGTTCGCCGATGCTGGGGTGGTACCGCTACCCACCGTAGAACAACTCGCCGACATCACCATCAATGCGGCGCACAGTTTTGAGCGCTTAACTGGTGAAACAGCACGTGTTGCCATGTTGTCTTTTTCTACCAAAGGAAGCTCTGACCACCCTGCTGCACAGTATGTGCGCCAAGCTTATGAATTGGTCCTCCGCAAAGCTCCGGATTTACTGGTTGATGGAGAATTGCAGCTTGACGCCGCGATTGTCCCCGATGTTGCCCACAGAAAAGCACCAGCAAGCCCGTTACAGGGCAGTTCCAACGTATTGATATTTCCATCTCTTGACGCAGGCAACATTGCCTACAAGGTGGCGCAACGAATGTGTAACTACAAGGCGCTGGGACCATTATTAGAAGGTTTAAAAAAGCCGATGCACGATTTATCGCGCGGCTGCACTGTCGATGAAGTCGTCGACATTGCAGTACTCGCATCGTGTTTGGTTGAACATTGAGTCATTTTATCCTGAGGAGAAGTCATCATGAATGAAGCACTTGGCATTATTGAAACAAAGGGGCTGACAGCGCTCATCGAAGCAGCAGATGCAATGGTTAAAGCTGCACGGGTGGAACTGGTCGGCTACAAACAAATTGGCAGCGGTTTGGTAACAGCCACTGTCCGTGGAGACGTGGCCGCCTGTAAGGCAGCTACGGACGCAGGAGCTGCGGCAGCACAACGAGTGGGAGAACTGGTTGCAGTACATGTTATTCCAAGACCACACGGTGACCTTGAAGCAATTTTCCCAATCACGCCATCAGGGAAAACACTGTCTGACAACTAGAACAACTTATTTTTCATAATCAAATAGTTACTTTAGAAAGGAAACTGCAATGATGGAAGCACTGGGTATCATCGAAACTAAAGGCCTGACTGCGTTGATAGAAGCATCTGATGCAATGGTCAAAGCAGCCAGAGTGCAACTCGTCGGCTATCAACAAATCGGTCACGGTTATGTCACAGCATTTGTGCGTGGCGACGTAGCGGCCTGTAAGGCCGCAACAGACGCCGGCGCCGCAGCCGCTCAGCGTATCGGCGAGTTAATTGCTGTACACGTAATCCCCCGCCCCCATAGTGATCTTGAGACGATCTTCCCGATCTGCCTCCCTGCTATCCAGGCTTCACCCGCCGTAGAGGTTGCCAAGCCTGCGGTAAAAAAGAGCGGAGGACAGTAGCGTGAAGCTGGCCAAAATAGTTGGCCAGGTGGTGGCCACTGTGCGCAGTGAAAAACTGTGTACGGACAAACTTGCACTGCTCAGGTTCATCGGCGAAGACGGTACCGAAGAACCCGGCGTTGCTGTAGCCGTAGACCGGCTGGGGGCAGGTGAAGGTGAATGGGTTCTGGTAGTGGCAGGAAGCTCCGCCCGCATGTCGGTAGACAATGAGGGACAGACTCCGGTTGACCTGAGCATTGTCGGTATTGTCGACGAGGTAACCAGCAATGAATTCACTTGGTTCCAAAAAAACAAGCAGCGTTAACGGAGGTTACTGATGTCGCAACAAGGCATGAACACACAAGAGATTGAAATCATCGTGCGGCGGGTGCTCGAACAATTGCATTCACCGCAGCCTGATGGCGACCAATATGGCGTGTTTGCAACCTTGGATGACGCAGTGGCTGCTGCAAAAGATGCCCAGCCGTATCTGCACAGTGTAATACAGCGTAATGCCATCATTAGCGCTATACGCGAACTTGCCAGCCAGCACGTACAGGAGTTGTCCGAACTGGCAGTACAGGAAACCGGATTTGGCCGGGTTGAAGACAAAATACGCAAAAATCGGTTGGTGATTGAAAAGACCCCCGGCTGCGAAGCTCTTATACCCATGGCGATCACCGGCGATCACGGTCTGTCTCTGGTAGAGAATGCGCCGTGGGGAGTTATTGCCTCGGTCACGCCGTCAACCAATCCATCGGCGACGATTTTTAATAATGCTATCAGTATGCTTGCTGGTGGTAATACCGTGGTTTTTTCACCGCATCCAGCGGCAAAAGCAGTATCGCAGCGCACCATCCAACTGATTAATCAAGCATCCGCCAGCATTGGCGGACCGGCCAGCATAGTCTCATGTGTTGAAAAACCCAGTATCGAGGTCGCCAACCAGCT
Source organism: Spongiibacteraceae bacterium (assembly GCA_041677245.1). GTDB lineage: Bacteria > Pseudomonadota > Gammaproteobacteria > Pseudomonadales > Dasaniaceae > Oceanicoccus. The sequence goes on from JBAYQJ010000002.1 coordinate 68,148, forward strand.
TTTCGTTTATCCGGGTATTGGCCTACTGACCATAACCGGCGGCGACGCGGTGGTAAGAGCCGCCCGCAAGGTCAGCGACAAACGGCTGATCGCAGCTGGGCCAGGTAACCCACCCGTAGTGGTGGATGAAACCGCTGATATTGAGCGTGCCGCCATCAGCATCGTGCAGGGAGCATCTTTCGATAACAATATTGTTTGTGTCGATGAAAAAGAGATTATCGCCGTCGATGCCATTGCCGACGAGCTAAAGCAAGCGATGACACAGCACGGCGCAGTGGAAATAACCGCAGCCCAGGGCGATGCTATCGCCGCATTGGTGCTGAATGGTTACCCCGGTCCCGAACCTCACTCTAAAGTGGAATGGATTGGCCGCGACGCCGCAGCAATTGCAACGGCTGCAGGCTTTGAGGTGCCCAAAACCACTCGCCTGCTGTTTATGGAAACTGCGGTTGATCATGTTTTTGCGACAACAGAGTTGATGCTACCCGTCATTGCCATGATCCGCGCCCGTGACGCAGATCAAGCCATTGACTGGGCAATATTACTGGAACAAGGCAACCAACATTCCGCAGCCATGCATTCACGTAATATCGATAATCTATCGCGTATGGCTAGCGAAATGGATTGCAGCCTGTTTGTGAAAAATGGTCCCTGTGTGGCAGGTCTAGGGGCCGGTGGTGAAGGCTGGACATCAATGACCATCGCCACCCCGACAGGAGAAGGCGTGACCAATGCCGCCACCTTCGTACGCAAACGCCGCTGTACGCTTATTGATAGTTTTCGGATCGTTTAATGGAGGTCGAAATGCAGATGAAAAAAGCACTTGCGGTCAGCCAAACGCAAATCGAATTCGTCAATGAGCGGCTCAATGAAATTGCAGGCATGCTCAACGACGATCATTACCAACCCCATACAGGGGCGTTCAAAGTGGGGGTTGATCTGGGTACGGCTGATATCCAGACCATTGTATTGGATGCCGACGACCGGCCACTTGCCTGCTACATGGACTGGGCCGACGTGGTACGAGATGGCGTGGTGGTTGACTACTTTGGCGCAGCAAGCATCGTCCGTGAACAGTTGCGCCGCGCTAATGAACGTCTGGGTATCACCATTGAAAAGGCAGCGACCTCTTTCCCGCCAGGCACAGATCCACGTACCTCGGTTAACGTCGTAGAAGCCGCAGGGATTGAAGTATGTGATGTGATCGATGAGCCCAGTAGCGTAGCTCGTCTACTGCAACTGCAACAGGGTGCTGTTGTAGATATTGGCGGAGGCACTACCGGCACCGCCATTATTGAACAGGGCGAGGTGATCAAATCTACAGATGACCCTACTGGTGGGCGGCACATCACCCTGACATTAGCCGGTCATTTTAAACTGCCCTATGAAGAAGCCGAAACCATCAAACGGAATCAACCCGACAGTCAAGCGATAGGTTTGGTTGCGCCGGTTATTGTAAAAATGGCCGATCTGGTAAAAGCACATATTGCCGGACACTCACCCGAAGCGATCTATCTTACCGGTGGGTGTTGTGCCCTCCCCTCCTTTGCCAAGGTATTCGCTGCCGAGTTTGCCGGTGTTGATATTATTCTACCCGCTCAACCCCTGCACCTGACGCCGCTCGCTATTGCCGCGGCCTCGGGCAGCAGCCACGACAAACTGGCACTGGTGGACTGATATGACCAACTCCACACCGCCACTCGATAACGCCACTATCGCAGCCGTAGTAACGCAAACGGCAGACCAACTAACGCCAAAGAATTTGTTTCACTTCAATGCGCCTCGGCAGACTGTTGTGGGAGAAGGTGCTGTATTGAAACTCGGTGAGGTACTGCAACGCCTGGCAGTGCGACATGTGTTTTTTGTTGCTGATAAAGTCGTTTTCGAAAAAGGCTTGCTGCGCGGCGCGCAACGCAGCTTAGCTCGTGCCGGCATTGAATACACCGTGTTTTCAGGTGTTCAGCAAGAGCCGGGTACTTCTGTCATTGAGCAGGGCGTTAAATTACTCAGCCACTCCCAAGCAGATTTTGTTATAGGCTTTGGTGGCGGTTCCGCTATCGATGCGGCCAAAGTCATTGCCATATTATCAAGCTGTAATTGTACCCTGGCTGATCTGGTTAAACCTGACTTTGCCAGCCATAGGTCCGTAGGCCTCGGAGCCATACCCACTACTGCGGGCACAGGTTCTGAGGTAACCGACATCAGCGTCATTTTTGAATCTGACCGACATAAAAAGCTTGTCATCAAGCAAGCTCAGTTGATGCCTGACCTAGCCATTATTGATGCGGGATTGATGATAAACCTGCCAGCTTCAGTAACAGCGGCTACCGGCATCGATGCGCTGACACACGCCATTGAAGCTTTCACCGCACGAAATTCAAATCCCCTGAGTAATGCTCTAGCGATAGCAGCCATTGAGAAACTAGCGCACGCCCTACCTATAGTGGTTGGCAACGGTGAAGACCATCAAGCCCGATCAGATATGGCCATTGCCGCCTATGAAGCCGGACTTGCCTTCAGCAATTCTGGCTTAGGGCTAGTACACGCAATTTCACATCAAGTTGGTGCGCACTATGGTCTTGCCCACGGCGTTGCCAATGGAATTATGCTGCCATTCGTAATGGAATTTAACGGCCTAGTCTGCCGTGCTGAATACGGGGCCATTGCTCAGGTATTCGGCGTTGCCAGAGAAACCATGACGGTACGTCAGCAATGCGATGCTGGCGTCAAGGCGGTGCGCCAATTGCTAGCTGACATCGGCTTACCCGCCACCTTGGCTCAAGTAGGTGCTGATAAAAAAGACTTTGCAGAGATGGCCAACGCCGCACTGCAAGATATTTGTATCACCACCAACCCACGCAGTGTGACTGCAACAGACATTAAATACATTCTGCAACGGGCTAGCGATACATCCATTTAATAGTTAGGAGATTGTGTTATGGAAATGCTAAACCAGATCATTCTGTACATCATGATGGGTTTTATGGTGATCGGAGCGCTGGATCGGATTTTTCAACAATTCGGCGGGTCAGAACCGGTACTCGGAAAAATCGGCCTGGGTAAACTCGGCAAGTCCATCGGCGGTGCTGGCAATCAGTTCGAAGAAGGGTTTAACGCTATGGGCGCGTTGGCGTTGGCGATGGTGGGTATTATCGCTATTGCGCCGGTACTGGCAAAAGTTTTGTCGCCCATTGTTGTGCCCATTTATACCGCTCTGGGTGCCGACCCCGCCATGTTCGCCACCACCTTACTAGCCAACGATATGGGTGGTTATTTTCTTGCCAAAGAATTGGCAACGGGTGCGGACGGCGTAATCAACTACAGCTCCTGGATGTACGCTGGTCTGATCCTCGGTGCCATGATGGGACCGACCATTGTGTTCTCGATACCCGTAGCTGTTGGCATTATCGATGTGAAAGATCGACCTTATCTTGCCGCCGGTATTATGGCCGGCATCGTCACGATTCCCCTGGGCTGTATTGCCGGTGGTTTCGCTGCTATGGCATCAACTGTAATGGTACCGGGCTCTGAACAGTTGATTGAATTTAATTTGCCGTTGATTTTTATGAACTTGATTCCGGTGATTATCGTTTCAGCCTTGATTGCGATCGGCCTGTGGTTGATCCCCGAGCGTATGATTAACGGCTTTGCTATCTTCGCCAAGTTTCTGGTGGCGTTTATCACCATTGGACTGATGTCCGCTGTGTTGGAACGTACGCTTGGTATCACGTTAATTCCAGGAATGGACCCCATTTTTATGAGCGAAGGTGATATGCCAGGGGTGGATATGCGGGCCGTTGAAGTTATCGGTGCTATCGCCATCATTTTGCTTGGTGCTTACCCGATGGTTTTGCTGTTAACACGCTGGTTTGAAAAGCCGCTATTAAAAATGGGGAATGTGCTAAACGTTAACCCCACCGCCGCCACCGGTTTGATTGCTACGCTAGCGAACAATATCCCGATGTTTCAGATTATGAAAGATATGGATAGCCGCGGAAAAATTATATGTTCGGCGTTTGCGGTCAGTGCAGCATTTACCTTCGGCGATCATCTTGGTTTCACTGCAGCAAATAAACCCGACATGATCATGGCAGTGATTATTGGCAAGCTGATCGGTGGTATTACCGCGGTATTGTTTGCCATGCTGTTAGCCGACAAGATGATAGCGTCTATAGAAAAAAAATCCCCGACTGCTGCTTCGGATAATCCAACCCTCAATACCGAGAGCGTCAATGAATCGTAAAACGGTATATAGTGTTGGTATCGATATCGGCACTACGACAACACAGGTTATTTTTTCACGCCTTACACTGGTTAATCGCGCACCCGTTACGCAGGTGCCGCGTTACGAGTTTGTCGAGCGTGACATCTGCTTCCAGAGCCCTGTCCTTCGCACGCCATTGGCGGACAATGGTTTGGTCGACGTGCCGCGTTTACGAGACTTTATCAACGAGCAGTTTGAAGCAGCTGAGCTGCTCCGGGATGATATAGAAACCGGCGCCATCATTATCACTGGAGAAACATCCAAAGCCAAAAATGCACGCGAGGCGGTGATGGAATTGGCTGACAGTCTGGGTGATTTTGTCGTTGCCACGGCCGGTCCCAATCTGGAATCGGTGATTGCAGGGCGTGGTAGCGGTGCGGGCGAATACTCTAAAAAGAATCATGCTCGGGTGCTTAATATCGATATCGGCGGCGGCACTAGCAATTATGTAGTTTTCGACAGCGGTAACGCGGTGGATACCGCTTGCTTGAATATCGGTGGTCATTTACTCGAAACGGATACCAGTGGTGTCGTAACAAAAATTCATGAACCGGCGCGCAAGGTTGTTGATGAGTTATTTGGTGTACAGATTAAAGCGGCGCAACTGAATAGTGATCAGCTGAAGACAATCACCAAGCGTATGGCTGACTTAATTGTCGAATGTATGAGTACCTCACAGTCCGAGCTTTGCAACCGCCTGCTAATGACACCGCCCCTGCAGTCAGGCCAACATTATGATGCGGTTTTTCTTAGCGGAGGTGTCGGTGATTGTTACTACCAACTGCAGGCAGAGGTGTTGGATCCATTCAAATGGCAGGATATCGGAATATTGCTGGCTGATAGCTTATTAAACAATACAGAGCTTTCACAGCAACCCATCAAAAAACCTGCACAAACATTACAGGCCACAGTGATTGGTGCTGGTGCCTACTCACTGTCTTTATCCGGCAGCTCTATCTGGATAAACACTGACGAACTACCCGTACGGAATTTACCTGTCGTACAACCTAATATTGACTGGCAACAGCTAGAGCCGGATGTCTGCCAGCAAGTGATAAATGCTGGCCAGCGGATGGACTTACAACTGAACAAAGATCGCTATGCCATCTCCCTTGATGCGGGTATGCCGATTCTTTATCAGGCTGTCAGTCATGTAGCGAAACAGTTAGCAAAGTTTTACCAGGGGTACGGCAATACTCATGCACCTGCAATCATCGTCATGCAAAACGATGTTGGCAAGGTGCTGGGTATGGAATTGCAGCCCTTAATTGAACAGCAACAATTATTGGTGATTGACGAGGTACGTGTTCAGGAAGGTGATTATATTGATATTGGCCAGAGCTTTTTTGGTGGTGATGTAATGCCACTAACCATCAAATCGCTGGCGTTTCCAGCATAGGAGATTTTTCATGCAATTAAAAACAACATTATTTGGCAAGGTTTATCAGTTCCGTGATGTGAAAGATGTGCTGGCTAAAGCCAATGAACTGCGTTCGGGTGATGTACTCGCTGGCATTGCGGCAGAAACTGCTCAGGAAAGGGTTGCCGCCAAGCAAGTACTCAGTGAAATGAGTTTGCAAACCCTGCGTGAAAACCCAGTTGTACCCTACGAGGAGGATGCAATTACTCGAGTAATACAGGACGCAGTCAATACGGCTATCTATGACGAAATAAAAAACTGGTCTGTGAGTGAGTTGCGCGAATATATTCTTAGCGATAGTCCAACACACGAAGATTATGAGCGTTTACGTCGTGGCCTTACCTCAGAAATGGTGGCTGCCGTTTGCAAAATATGTTCTAACGCGGATTTGATGGTCGGCGCAAAAAAACTGTACGTAGCTTCGAAAGCCAATAGCACGCTGGGCTTGCCCGGCCGTTTTTCTTCTCGCCTACAACCCAACGATACTCGCGATGATATAGATAGCATTATTGTACAGACCTATGAGGGTCTTTCTTATGGTTGTGGCGATGCGGTGATTGGGGTTAATCCAGTAACTGAGTCAGTTGAAAATACCCGCCGAATACTTGGTGCTATTAAAGAAGTGACCGACAAGTGGAATATACCGACTCAGGGTTGTGTATTAGCGCATGTGACCAATCAAATGGAAGCACTTAAAAAAGGCGCGCCGGGTGGATTAATTTTTCAAAGTTTGTCGGGTACTGAAAAAGGTTTGAATGAATTTGGTGTAACCGTAGAAATGCTCGATGAGGCTTACGATCTGGGTAAGCATTATTGCAATGTCGCCGGACCAAATTTTATGTATTTCGAAACAGGTCAGGGCTCGGCCCTGTCGGCAAATGCTCACTTCGGTGCGGACCAGGTTACCATTGAAGCACGCAACTATGGACTGGCAAAACGTTATAACCCACATTTGCTTAACACCGTAGTTGGTTTTATCGGTCCCGAATACCTGTTTAACCACCAGCAAATAACACGTGCTGCGTTAGAAGATCATTTTAACGGCAAACTTACAGGTATCCCTATGGGTTGCGATGCCTGTTATACCAATCACGCCGACACCGATCAGAACTCGAATGAAAACCTTACCGTGCTGTTAGCAGCGGCGGGTTGTAATTATGTGATGTCATTGCCGATGGGGGACGACATCATGCTGAATTACCAAACCACTGGCTATCATGACATTGCCACTGCACGACGTTTATTGGGTTATCGGCCAGCGCCGGAATTCGAAGTCTGGATGGAAACGATGGGGTTAATGGAAGACGGCAAGCTAACGGCTCGCGCCGGTGATCCTTCAATATTTTTTGACTAAGGGTGATGACAATGGATGAACAGAAAATTCAAAGTATTGTGAACTCGGTGCTCCGAGAGCTAGGTGAAAATGTTGTTGCCTCAAATCAGATAACGGCAATAAAACCGACCCCCACAGAGAGTCCAAAAAACAAAGCACCAGAGGCCGCAATAGAGAGTGCCGGTGAAGGACTGGAAGATCTAAGTCTGGATAAATTTATCCGTTGGAACGGTATTGGTAACGCCAAAAGCAGCAGCATTAACGACGATATGATTAAACAAACAGCTGCTCGGATATGTCAGGGGCGAGCCGGCCCCAGACCACGGACCATATCGCTGCTGCGCTTCCTCGCTGACCATTCCCGATCTAAGGATACCGTCATTAAAGAAATTACCCCTGAGTGGCTGGCACAGCGTGATCTCTGGGAAGTGCAATCGCGTGTGGTCGATAAAAATGAGTACCTGACCCGCCCTGATCTTGGTCGGTTAATTTCAGACGAAGGCAAAAAAATTATTCAGGAGCGTTGCAAAAAATCACCGCAGGTACAAGTGGTTATTTCTGACGGACTCAGCACTGATGCAGTGACGCATAACTACGATGAAATTCTACCGCCGTTATTAAAAGGACTTGAAAACGCGGGCTTCGACGTTGGAACGCCATTCTTTTTACGTTACGGCCGAGTCAAAGCGCAGGACGAGATAGGAAACCTGCTGCAAGCTGAAGCCAATTTACTGCTGATCGGCGAACGGCCTGGTCTCGGTCAGTCCGAAAGCCTCAGTTGCTACTGTGTATATAAACCAACCGAGAAGACTGTAGAGTCAGACCGAATGGTTATCTCTAATATCCATAAAGCCGGTACACCACCTGTAGAGGGCGCTGCAGTCATTGTTGATCTGACTAAAAAAATGCTCGAACAAAAGGCAAGTGGACTTAATTTGAAGCGTTAATTCAGACAGCCTGCCGGAAATAAAGCAGGCATTATACAGAGGTAATTAATATGGGTATTCTCGATGAAATCAGAGCCACCGTCCTTGCAACTCGGGTGATTGCCTCAGTTGACGAAGGTATGATCAAACAGTTTGGCCTTAGGCAAGATCAACGCTGTATCGGCATGATCACCGCCGATAGTGATGATGTCACTTATGTCGCCCTCGATGAGGCCACCAAAGCCGCTGCTGTGGATGTTGTCTATGCACACTCATTCTACGCGGGTGCAGCGCACGCATCCGGACCTCTCTCTGGAGAAATCATCGGCATTATAGCCGGTGCCGGGCCAGCGGATGTGACTGCAGGTCTAGAGCGCGCGCGTGAAGTAATAGAACATGAGGCTTGTTTTAAGTCTGCCAATGAAGATGGCAGTCTGGCCTTCTTCGCGCACCTAGTTTCAGCGACCGGCGGATATCTTTCTACAGAAGCCAATATCCCCAGGGGACAATCACTGGCCTATCTTATCGCCCCGCCTCTGGAAGCGATGTTTGGGATGGACGCGGCATTGAAGGCAGCATCAGTTGAGGTTGCGACTTTCTTCAAGCCACCCTCAGAAACAAACTACGGTGGTGGCTATCTCACCGGCAGTCAAGCTGCATGCAAAGCAGCCTGTGACGCATTTCAGCAGGCGGTACTTAATGTCGCGGCCATGCCAATCGATATTTAATGAATGGCAGGTGATAGCAACACAGGTACCTTACAGTGGATGATTTAGTTCAAAAGGTTAGGAACGCGGGCGTAGTCGGTGCAGGTGGTGCTGGCTTCCCAACCTATGTGAAAATTTCGACAGCGGCGGAACTGTTGATAGCCAACGGCGCCGAATGTGAGCCACTGCTCTACAAAGACCAGAGTGTCATACAACAGTTCGCTGAGCCTCTACTAGGAGGCATGCAATTGTTGATGCAGCATATTGGCGCAAAACGCGGCATCATTGCGATCAAAGAAAAGCACCAGGCATCCATTAGTCATATAGCCCCCTTGCTACCCGACAATATAGAACTGAAACTGATGCCCAATGTCTACCCTGCCGGTGATGAATATGAACTGGTTTATGAGGTTACAGGTAAACGAATACCTGCTGGCGGCTTACCCAAAGACATTGGCATACTCGTTCAGAACGTTGAAACAATTGCTAACATTCATCGAGCGGCGGAAGGAAAGCCTGTTACGCACAGTATGATTACTGTGCACGGTGAAGTAGAGACACCCTTCACTGCGTGGCTGCCGATCGGCATGAGCTACGCTGACATATTGACGCTGGCGGGTACAGTGACCTGCGATAAGCCGGTAATTATTGACGGCGGTGTGATGATGGGTAGCGTAGAAACGGATTTCTCAACGCCGATCACCGCCGTCAGCAGCGCCCTACTGGTTTTGCCGGATGATGCCCACGTACTAAGCAGACGAACGGAGTCTGAGTCTGCGTTCAGGCGTATCGGTAAGTCTGCCTGTGATCAATGCACTCTGTGTACAGAAATGTGCCCACGCTATCTGTTGGGTTACCCTATTCAGCCACATCTGGTCATGCGCTCTCTGTTGACGAGCGGCACTGTCAGCGAGACATTATCAATCAACGCTCAGGCCTGCTCTGAATGCAATGTCTGCACACTCTGGGCCTGCCCTGAGCAACTAAACCCCAGGGATATATGCGTCACAACCAAGCGGGATTTAAAAACGCAGGGCCGCTGGCAAACGGCGGATCAGCTGCAAGCGCAAACACGCCCTGTACACAGTATGCGTGACTACCGAGGAGTGCCTTCCAGTCGCTTGACCCGGCGTCTCGGGCTAGCCAACTATGATAAACGCATCGCTGCGTGGCGAAATGTGTCGGTGGTACCTGCGCGAGTCTCTATTGCTTTGCAAGTGCGTATGGGCGCAAGAGCCGAACCGGTGGTCAAGGTGGGCGACACTGTCACTGCCGGAGCTATCATCGCCACTGTTCCCGCCGATAAATTGGGCGTGCCAGTGCATGCAAGCATTAGCGGAACAGTCACCGCAGTGGCTGATCACATCGACATACAAAGCAACGGGAACGGAGCATGAAGAATCACAGTGCAATCGGCATGATAGAAATGAACTCCATTGCCAAGGGCTACGCAGTGGGTGATGCTATGCTAAAAGCTGCCGATGTAGACATCCTTTTTAATCGCACCATTTGCCCAGGCAAATTTATGATAATGGTAGCAGGCGATGTTGCCGCTGTAGAAGCCGCCATGGATGCCGGGCTCGAACTGGGCTGCGAGAGTATCGTCGATGACCTGATCATCCCCAATGTGCATCCCTCCGTATTCACCGCGATCAGCGGCACCCGAGTCATCGAGAAAACCGCCGCGCTGGGCATTATTGAAACCTTTTCAGTGGCGTCTATTATCGAAGCCGCAGATGCTGCAGTGAAAGCAGCCAATGTTGAACTGATCGATGTACACTTGGCCATGGCCATTGGTGGTAAGGGTTATGCAACTCTTACCGGCGATGTTGCCGCAGTAACAGCAGCCGTTGATGCTGCCGTCGATTGCATAAAACACAAAGGCTTACTGGTGGACAAAGTAGTAATCCCCCAACCCAGAGAAGAAATATTACGTGATAAAGTCTGATCTCAGCATCAGGTGTGAGTAAAAATAATGTGAGTCGCAGTATCTAGTGAATATCTCATTGTTACTCCACTACTCATGGCGAAGCGCATCAATAGGGTTAAGCCGTGCAGCCTTGCGCGCGGGGAAGAAACCAAAAATAATACCGATCGCCACAGAAAAAGAAAATCCCAGTAGCATGACGCCGGGAGAGAGTATAAATGGCATACCCAGCTGGGAGGTGGCCAACCAAGTACCACCGATACCGAGTAACAAGCCGATAATGCCACCCAGTGTCGATAACGCAATCGACTCAACCAAAAATTGCATCAGCACATCACGGGTACGGGCACCTATCGCTAGACGAATACCTATTTCCCGGGTACGTTCGGTCACTGACACCAGCATGATATTCATGATTCCAATACCGCCCACTAGCAAACTCACAGCGGCAATAGCACCTAACAGAATAGTCATGGTATTAGTGGTACTGGCCAGGGCTTTAGCGATATCTTGAGTGTCTCGCACATGAAAATCATCTTCTTTTGACGGTGTAATGTTTCGGCGTTGTCGAAGCAGTGACTCAATATCCTGTTGAACCCTACCGGTACTGCCATCAATCAACGCCGACACATAAATAGTCGGCACATCAAGCTCACCAACCAATCGACGCTGCACCGCCTTCACTGGCATCAGAATAATCTCGTCCCGATCCTGCCCCATGGACTGTCCCTTTTCTTCCAGAACGCCGATGACCCGGCAAGCGGTGCGTCCCACCCGAAGAGTGGTGCCGAGGGGCTCTTGGCCGAGATACATATCATCGATCAAGGTAGTACCGATAATACAAACAGCTGCGCCGGCCTTCAGTTCGTCTTCTTCAAATACCCTGCCATAGCCAATTTCATGGTTGCGCACGGCAAAATAATTATTGTTGGTTCCCACTACCGAAATTGCTTCGTTAGCATTACCGATAACAACGGTCGCAGTGGTCGTCAATGCGGGTGCAACGAGGATACCGGGTATTTCACGCTCTATAGCTGCAACGTCTTCAAGGTCAAAGGGTTCAGAAGGCGTACGCACTCCCCCAGGACCGCGCTGGGCAGTGCCCGGCATAACAAACAGAAGGTTCGAGCCAATACTGGAGATCTCGTTGGTGACCGTTTGAGTGGCAGATTGGCCTAGGTGTACCATAGCCACGACACTGCTGACGCCAATAATGATGCCAAGGGTGGTCAAAAACGAACGCAGCTTATTCCTGACAATCGCTTGCAAGGCCATGACAAAAATATCCAGCCACCTCATGACAAAACCTCGGCTGGTGTTCCATCCTTCACCAGTTCGCCATCGACAAAATACAACACGCGTTCCGCATAGCGAGCAATATCCGGTTCATGAGTCACCATAATAATAGTGATACCCCGCTCTGCACGGATCTGCGCCAGCTGCGTCATAATGCCATCGGCCATCGCGGTATCCAGATTTCCGGTAGGTTCATCAGCCAATAATACCGGAGGCTCGGTAACCAATGCTCGGGCAATCGCGACTCGCTGCTGCTGACCTCCAGAAAGCTGGCTGGGGGTGGCTGCTTCACGGCCGGCAAGGCCAACCGCTCGCAGCGCTTCAACCGCACGTGCGCGGCGCACTGAGCGTTTAATCCCCTGATATACCAATGGCAATTCAACGTTGGCCAACGCACTGACCCGCGGCAACAGATTAAAACTCTGAAACACAAATCCCATAAAATGCCGACGCAATAAGGCCAGTTCATCGCGATCGAGGCTGCCCGCATTCACGCCCCGAAACAGGTATTCGCCGGATGAGGGCACATCAAGACAGCCCAGCATATTCATACAGGTAGACTTGCCCGATCCGCTTGGGCCCATAATAGCGACAAACTCACCCTCGCGAATCATTAGATCAACGCCATCCAGTGCTCTTACCTCGGTAGCGCCTGAACCATAAATCTTATGGATATCACGCATCTGAATAATCGCAGCAGGTACATCAGGCTGCTGCAGATTTTCCTCTCGGTTCTGCTCGACACTATTCATCGGCATCGCTTACCATTCCAATAAGCACTTGGTCACCTTGAGACAATTCATCGCTGAGAATTTCCGTATATCTGCCATCAGTATAACCCGTGCGAACCAGCACACGCCGAGGTTGATCATCGTCAAGAACCCAGATGGTATTGGAGGATACCGGTGATTGACCATTACCGCGGCCCCCCGGAGAACTAAATAGGCCCCCACCCTCACCTTCAGCTGCTGGGGGAGTAAAACGAAAAGCGGTGTTAAGCACCCGCAAAGCCTGCTCCCGCCTGCCGGTGGTAATGGTTGCTGTTGCTGTCATACCTGGCTGCAGCAGATGCTCCGAATTATCGACCGCTAACACCGTAGTGTAGGTCACCACATTGTTTTCAACTGTCGGGTACAAATAGACTTTCACCACCTGCGCGTCAAATTCTCTACTCGACCAGGCATCCACGGTAAAAGTGGCATTCTGGCCCGCTTTAACCATACTCACATCAGCCTCATCCATGGAGACATGAAGCTCCATCTGTGCCAGATTTTCCGCGAGTAAAAACAGCACGGGGGTTTGAAAGCTTGCCGCTACTGTGGTGCCTGGCTCAATACTGCGCTGCAGTACCACGCCATTGATGGGCGATGTTATAACGGCTTTTTCCAGCCGTGTGCGCGCCTGAGATATAGTTGCTTTGGCCTGCGCAACGGTTGCTTTGGAGTAGGCGACCCGCCCTTCTGCCCGCTTACGGGTGGCAACGGCCGTATCCAGCGCTGCCTGCGGCAATAGCTTCTGTTGCACCAAAGGCTGCGTTCGGCGCTCATCTATCAAGGCTTCTTCAAGCGTCGCGCTGGCTTCAAACAACGATGCTTCAGCCAGGGCAAGACCCGCCGTTGCCTGCTGTAGTGCTACATCAAGTTCTTCAGTATCAAATTTTGCCAGAACCTGCCCCTGCCGAATTTCATCGTTTTCTGAAACCAGCACTTCGCTTACCAACCCCGATATTTCAGCACCCACCGATACTTCACTTTTAGGTTGGAGGTTTCCCGTTGCCATAGCGGTCAACACCATATCGGCACGATCCAGCGTATAAGTTTGCCACTGCACCTTGGTGTCTGCTGGCCAGAGCCACCATAACAATAACAACATGATAGCCCCACCAAGCATTAACCAACCCACCGTATTAAATCGGTTACGATGTTTCTCGGCTCGAATGACTGTACGTACTTCGGCTGCCATTTTTTTCAAGGAAGGGTCATTGTCAATTGTCATCAGTGATTTCCGTGCTTTTTATCAAAGGGAATTCTTCAGGATAAAGTTTAACTAAGAGTTAGCCACAACACACAAGGCAGCACTCCCAAATAGAAATATCATGAACAAACATTTTATCCTAGCAGTATCACTTTTAGCTTACACTTCTGCTGATAATAACCAGACCAGTTAATAATGACAGGAGTCTCTGTCCAGTACGAGATCCAGCGACAGAAATATTGATCATGGTTTTTCTATCCGCTGGATAGTCTATTTCAACTTATAAACAACCACTGCGCGCGTCAACCATAAGTATTATTTTATCGGTTGATATTTTCTCGAACACGTTACGCAAGCACAACTCTCAACCAACAGTTATTCATCTCAATCTGTGGTCAACCACCGCCACCCGTCGGTTACGCACAAATCAAGGGATAGCGATCCTGTTAAAATTTGATGACACTACGCGGTATCCCTAGTAGATCCTGGTTAGCTAACTGTGAAAACATACATACCGTCGATATATTTTAGAATAACTTACACTGGGGGTATCGAATGCGTAAAACAAAAGCGGCAAAACGTAACGCTTTACTAATGCTTGCCTGCATCATCATCTTTCTGGCTAGTGTAGCGACCATCGCATTACGGCTGGGAGGTTTTATATGAAACGCCTGTGTTTTATGTCACCGGACCACAAGCATGCCACAGCAGCGGTGGCCGATCTTAAAGCCGATGGTATCGATGAACGTCATATCTATGCCATAGCCAGATCAAATACCTTACTTAAGAATCTACCTGATGGTGGAACAGAAGATAATGACTTCATGCCTGCATTTAAGCGTGGCATTACCATGGGTGGAACCGCTGGCGTGTTTGTCGGTCTGCTGGCAATGACCTTCCCACCAACCGGAATTATTGTCGGCGGCGGTGCTGTACTACTCCTCAGCGCGATGGGAGCAAGTATGGGTGGATTATTGACAGGTATGGCCGGCGCTTCTTTTTCCAACTCCCGTTTGCAAGCTTTTGAACAGGATATTGAAGATGGAAAAATTCTGATCATGGTCGATGTACCAGACGAGCGAGTAGATCATATCAACCAACTGATCTACCAACTTGAACCTACTATTGAAATTGAAGGCGTAGAACCATCAACACCTTTTCTGCCATAAACACCATGCTACTCCGCCGGAAATGGCAGCTCAAATACTGAAGCCGACGATACGTATCTTTACGTTATGAGTTTTTGCTATCAGTTGGAAGACATAAAAATGCCGGTTCTGTTCAAAGCACCGGCATTTTTATACTTTACAAATTTGCAACAGGATCACCCTTATTTAACAGCGGCGGCACTCTATCACTATCGAGATTAGCTCCGCTGCGGTGTTAACATTATGCTATCGTTTGGTGGTTTTAGAAATATTACCGTCGACAACACGCTGCTCGCCTTGTTGTTATCGAAGCCATAGTATAAAGCTCTAAATCACTGGAGAAAATCATGAACCGTGGAATTCAGATCAACATCTGGTACGTGTTACTTGCAGTGATGGGCGTTGTGTTTATCCGCGATTACTGGGTCCAGATAAAAACTGTCGAACCTATTCCCTATAGCCAGTTCGAGAAATATCTCGATGAGGGCGTGATTGAGGACGTGGTGATTGGCAGCAGCTCCATCAGCGGTACTTTTTCTACCCCGATGAATGACAAAACAGGGTTCGTCACCACGCCAGTCACTCCCGATCTTGCTGAGCGTCTGAATCAGACCGGCGTAACATATTCGGGTGCTATCGAAAACACCCTGTTCACCAAGTTACTTTCCTGGATACTGCCAGCGCTGATCTTCGTCGCCATCTGGATGTTTTTAATTCAACGTATGGCCGGCAAACAAGGTTTAGGCGGGATGATGGCGGTGGGCAAAAGCAAAGCCAAAATTTACGTAGAAAGCGACACCAAGGTGACCTTCGCTGATGTTGCCGGTGTGGATGAAGCCAAAGCTGAGCTACAAGAGGTTATCGATTTTCTGCAAAATCCTCGCGAATATAGCAACCTGGGGGCCAGAATGCCAAAAGGTATTTTGCTAGTGGGGCCACCCGGCACCGGTAAAACCCTGCTGGCACGCGCAGTAGCTGGTGAAGCCGGAGTGCCATTCTTTTCTATCTCCGGATCAGAATTTGTTGAAATGTTTGTCGGTGTTGGTGCAGCACGAGTTCGCGACCTGTTTGAGCAGGCTCGTGGCACCGCACCCGCCATCATCTTTATTGATGAGCTCGATGCATTAGGCCGCGCGCGCAGCGCTGGCACGGTGCAAGGTGGCAACGATGAGCGTGAACAGACGCTGAACCAGCTTTTATCGGAGCTTGACGGTTTTGATCCGGGTAAAGGTGTGGTGCTACTTGCAGCCACTAATCGTCCAGAGATTCTTGATCCCGCATTGCTACGAGCTGGACGCTTTGACCGGCAGGTGCTGGTAGACAAACCCGATCGGGCTGGACGCGTACAGATTCTACAGGTACACATGAAGAAAATTGCATGTGCACCGGATATGACACTGGAAGATATAGCGGCTCTGACTACTGGTTTTTCTGGTGCCGATCTGGCCAACCTGGTTAACGAAGCGGCACTGCTGGCGACACGACGTCGTGCCAGCAATGTGAGCATGGCTGACTTTACCCACGCGATCGAGCGTATTGTGGCGGGTCTGGAAAAGCGCAATCGCCTGATAAACCCGCGTGAACGCGAGATCGTGGCTCATCATGAAATGGGGCACGCGTTGGTCAGTATGGCGCTGCCCGGGGTAGATGAGGTGCACAAAGTTTCCATTATCCCACGCGGCATCGGCGCTCTCGGCTACACTATCCAGCGCCCGACCGAAGACCGCTTTGTGATGACCGAAACTGAGTTGAAGAACAAAATAGCAGTATTGATGGGTGGCCGCGCAGCGGAAAAGCTGATTTTTAATCACCTGTCCACCGGAGCGGCTGACGACCTGGCGCGAGCCAGCGATATTGCCCGCTCGATGATCGTACGCTATGGCATGGACGCAAATCTAGGCGGCGTCAGTTATGAAACTGAAAGAAGTAATTTTCTGGGCGATAACACCCCCGGCTATTTTGGACGCAATTACAGTGAAGCCACAGCTGAAGCCGTGGATACCGCCGTGCGTAAGTTACTGAGCGAGTTATCAAAGCAAGCCTTCGATATTCTAGCTGATAACCGCGACATTTTAGAGCATGCTGCCAGCCATTTATTGGAAGTTGAAACTTTGGACCAAACGGCGTTGCGCGAATTAGCACAAGGTTTGCAACACAAAGCTTTAGATGAGGTTACTGCAACGACAAACTTGTCATAACAAATTTGTAAAAGCTCGTCAGCAAAACGGGCGATCAAGTTCCTACGCACTTGCAATAACCGCCCCTACGGGCTTCATATTTTTTTGAAACCATAACCTCATTTATCTACTCGGACATTTCAGCATCTAGCGTATTGAACCAGTCACAATATTTTTCGGCTCGAATAGCTGTGCATGCTTCGCCTGATATTTTTCAAGGAAATATTGTTTTAATTTTCATAAAAAATACTACAGAATAAAGTCTAACTCAGGAGTTAACTCGCTTAGTTTCAACATAATTCAGACGTCGAAAAACATGTCTGAGTTGCCGCAAGTACTAGCCCTAATTAATAAGGGTTAACCACAGTTCACCAGATAAATCCTCCACAAAACGACATCCGTTTCCTTCGCCTCTGCGGGTATCCCTTAGTACATAAACTACGCAGCTTATGTAAAATAAATAACCATTGGCGTCTAACTTGATCGTCTCTAAGTTTATCGTTATCTCACTATTTTTCTGTCATCACATTGATCAGGTTTGATTTAGTTTAATGCGATTTTGGCCATTTGTACTTATCGTACTGACTACAACAAGGAGCATCAAAACATGATTCGAATAACCGTTCCACTGGACGGATCCGTCCTTTCTGAACAAGCGCTGCATCATGCGCTGGCAATTACCAAAGCATTCCCTGCCGAACTGACCCTGTTACGTGTAGTGAATAATGCAAGTTCGAACGCAGGTATCAGAACTGACATCGTTGATTTTGCGCTGGAACGACGTCAGGCAGAAATCTATCTAAAAAAAATCTGTGATCAGAATCGATCAACGGCTGTATCAATTCAAACGCAAGTGACCGAAGGCCTTCCAGCAGACGCAATTACCCATTTCTGCAAGGATCAACAACCAGACCTGGTTATCATGACTCGATATGGTGCGGGCAACGGCGTAAGCAATGCGATGGGGTTTTCTGCTGGAGGCACGGTGCAAAAAGTCATCATGGGTACGGATTGCTCTGTGTTGCTGATTGATCCGCAGCGACCTCTGCTCAACAATCGATATCGACATATTTTAGTGCCTGTGGATGATGGCCTTGACTGCGAGTACGTGTTGGGATTAGCAAGCATGATTGCGCAGACTCATGAGGCATCATTACTGTTGCTGAATGTTTGCGACGAACCGCAGCTGCCCATCAGTTTTCTGAACAATACTCACGCAAGTCAACTCAAAAACGATTTGCAATGTTTACTGCGTCAACATGCGCATCATCGATTAACCGCACTCTCGACAACAGTTCCGGATACGGTGCAGGTGGAAAAACAACTACTGGCATCGACCGACGCACCGTTCACCATTGATGCGGCTGCAAACAGCAGTGATGCCGACCTCATTGTTATTCATGCCAAAGCACCCAATTGCGGCACTGCCTGGCGATACGGATCTATCGTGCACTCGCTTTTACAATATAGCCATCGGCCTTTGTTAATTGTACAGACACCAATAGACAATAGTGCCGCAAACAATTTTCGCTCGATTCTGTTACAGGAATCACAACGCGATGCCGGTTAATACACTTCAACCCAGTAGGAAGCCCTAAATCAGATGATCGTTGATACAGCCAAGATCGCCGATAAAGAACATGTTTCCGCTTGTGCAATCGGCATGCTGGGTTTGCGCAGCGGTAAGCAATTTCGGCGAATATTCGAGAGTCGTTTTAATACACATCTAGCAGATATCGCAGAGCAGCAGGTTGATACGATTGATCGGCTGCCCTACGCACGCTGGCTGCTGGATAACAGCCATATCGTACGTGAAGCCTTGCAGCAAATACAGACCGATCTGCCAGCACATTACTACCGACAGCTGCGCCAATGCTCCACAGCCGATGACCGCGAGCCGCCGCGTATTTTTGCATTGATGGACCAAACAATTAACGACCATGGCCTCCCAATTGATATCGATACAATCGAGGCGAGTGTTCGGCCACTGACAACAACTGATGACAATCATGCCGATACATCATTAACGCTGGGCGAGCTTTGGGCGGTACCCATTGCATTACGTATTGTGTTGATCCTGCGACTCTGTGAGGTGCTTAGTCTGTCCAAAGAGGATTGTCTTGAAGCCGGATCGGAGGATGACATAGAGCACAAGACAATGATTGTCGCTGGTTGCATCCTCAGCTTGCGTACCATTGGAACCACCAACTGGCGCAGATTTGTAGAACGAACCAGCGCAGTCGAACAACATCTTCGCAACGACCCGCAGGACATATACCGACAAATGGATTTTGAGACGCGCGATCGCTATCGGGGTGTCGTCGAGCTGCTAGCCAAACGCAGCAATATGGATCAAGAAGCCATCGCCAAAATGGCGGTGCAACTAGCAACACAAAATGATACTGATAATGACGGCGCTACGCCGGTCTGTCGACATATTGGTTATTATCTGCTTGATGACGGCCGCCCACAATTGGAAGCAGCAGTCGGTTATCAGCCCAGTTACTATGAAAAACTTCAACGCACGGCAAGCCGTCATAAGGCAGCGCTCTATCTCGGCTCAATTACTGGTCTGGCTGCTATTGGCAGTTTAACGTTATTCTTTGCTCTGCTTGCACACAATACAGGTCACATCGCCAGCCTGGGTGCTGCGCTGTTGGCTGTAGTGCCATTGTTATTTGTCGCTGGCGGTGCCGTTAATCTGTTGGTGAATGGATTAGTTAATCCGCGCCGCCTACCTAAACTCGACTTTGCACGGGGTATTCCCGCCAAGGAACGAGCATTAGTCGTAGTACCGATGTTACTCACCGATCACAACGGCATTGCAGCTAATCTGGCAATGCTCGAACAGAATTATCTGGCTAATTCCGACCCGGTATTGCGCTTCGCGCTTCTGAGCGATCACTGCGACGCCGCTACACAGGACACAGCCGAAGACCAAGCGCTGTTAAATCAAGCGATGGCCGGTATTGATCGACTTAATGAACGCTATGCCAATAACGGTAATCAGCCCTTCTTGCTGTTTCATCGGCAGCGACTGTGGAATGAAAATGCCGGGCAGTGGATGGGCTGGGAGCGCAAACGCGGAAAATTACAGGAGCTCAACGCACTACTGCGGGGAGCGAGCGATACAAGCTATGTGCTGCAACACCCACAACCGTTTACATCGACCGATCTTCGCTATGTCATCACACTCGATGCCGACAGCTACATGTCGCCAAATACCGCAGCCCGGCTTATTGGTACTCTCGCCCACCCGCTCAACCGGCCGCGTTTTGATCACACCAGCCAGACAAAGCTCAAGGGTTATACAATTATACAACCGCGGCTGGAGGCTAACCCCGTCAGCGGTGCCGATACCCTGTTTACTCGCATCTTTGCGGGTGACACGCTGCTAGACCTCTATACGCAAGCGGTCTCCGATGTCTACCAGGATCTATTCAGCGATGCCGTGTTCACAGGAAAAGGTATCTACGATATTGATGCCTTCGACCGCAGTGTCAATGGACGAATAGAGCCTAACTCGATTCTAAGCCATGATTTGCTGGAAGGTTTGTTCGGGCGCGTAGGTTTGGCATCGGATATTGTCGTGCTCGAGGAGTACCCCCCGAACTATCTGGCCTACTTGAAACGCTTGCACCGCTGGCTTCGTGGCGACTGGCAACTGCTCCCCTGGCTATTTCGGCGAACAGCAAAAGGACATCCGTTTAACATCGGTGTCGTTGGTCGCTGGAAAATTTTTGATAATCTCCGCCGCAGCCTGCTGGCGCCCGTATTGTTGCTGATGTTGCTTGGAGGCTGGGCCTGGCTGGCTGAAAACCCAATTCTTTGGACCCTTGTTTTTGCGCTGTTTCCTGGATTACCTATCCTGTTCCACACAGGTATGGCTCTGCGCACCAGCGCATGGCGCTGGGGAACAGTAAAAACCACCCTGCAAAATCTGGGCGGTCAGGCCGGAGCGGATATCCTTCGCTGGGGATCGGCGCTGGCCTTCGTGCCAGTGGAAACCTATTTGACCCTCGATGCGATCACCCGCACCTTATACCGTTTGTTTATCAGCCGCAAAGGCCTGCTGGAATGGTCAAGCGCAGCGACGGTCGCGACAACGGTTGGCACAACAAATGATCTACGTTTATTTTGGCAAAGCCTGTGGGCAGGGCCGACAACCGCCCTGCTTACTGCTATGGGATTGGCGACTCTGCAACCGACTGCACTCATTGCATCGGCTCCATTTATCATCATTTGGCTCTTTTCACCATGGCTTGCATTTCGTTTGAGTCGGCCAGCACCGGAGAAACCCACTGTCGATTTAAATGAGGACGAACAACAAATATTACGGCTCGTTGCCCGTGATACATGGCAGTTTTTCGATAATTTCGTAGGGCCGGACAGCGCCTGGTTACCGCCCGATAATATTCAGGAATTCCCCGCCCGAACCATCGCACAGAGAACTTCACCAACCAATATTGGCATGCTGCTGCTCTCGACCTTGTCCGCCCATGACCTTGGCTATATCGGTATCCGTGAGCTGCTAACGCGACTCACAAATTGCCTGAATTCGATTACAAAGCTGGAAACGCATCGTGGCCACCTGTTCAACTGGTATTCGATTCCCGATCGCCATACCTTGGAGCCACGGTATGTATCAACGGTGGATAGCGGTAATTTTGTCGCGGCGCTGATCGTCCTTCGCCAAGCCATCACTGAGCTGCCACACAATAGAAAACCACAAGAAAATGTCACTGCGGGCCTCTCGGACCACTTACATGCTGTACGCCGCCAGTTATTCAAGAACAACGAATACCCAACGAACACCGCAGCCTGCACATTATGGGAAGCGCTTGATACTGCCGACAGGCGACTCGCACAATCTAAGGATGTATTGACGGCGGCGCAACAACTTGAAAATGACTGGGACAAGATCGAAACAGCGTTTCTGTCAGCACTGCAACAATTGCCCGAGCACTGGGATGACGAAGTCATCGCCAACGTTCGCAAAGATGGCCAGATCATTCGTCAGCAACTCAATCGTATTCGCAAGGATGTCGACTTCTTCATGCCGTGGTCGCAGCGCTTCACTACTTCTACACTTACGCCGACACCTAAACTGTTACAGGAAAAACACACATCGGACCAGCTGAAGACAATTCGCAGACTTTTATCAGCGCCGATGACATTACCCGTACCGACCAGTCAATTCGAAGATGCCCTGCAGTCCATTGACGTATTACGTCAATCGCTTAATGAGGGTGGCAATACACTCGATGATATCGACAAAGCTTGCCAATGGCTCGATGCCTGGGTTGATGAGGCCCGTAAAGCGCGCGACGCAAGTCTCTCGATCGAAGCATCGTGCCAGCTGTTGCTTGAGACGCTGGAGACCTTAATCCAGCAGACAGATTTTTCGTTTCTGTACGATAGCAATCGACACCTGTTTCATGTGGGTTACAACGAAAGCATGGGTGAACTGGATACGAGTTATTATGATTTACTTGCCTCCGAGGCGCGGCTAGCCAGTTTTGTCGCGATAGCCAAAGGCGATGTTCCGTCTGAACATTGGGTGCATTTGGGCCGTCCCCTGACACGCATCCGTGGATTAAGTATTTTGTTGTCGTGGAGCGCCACCGCGTTTGAATACCTGATGCCCAGCCTGATAATGCGCAACCCGTCGCGCGGGCTGCTGAGCCAAAGCTGCGAGGGCGCGATTCAACAACAAATACGCATCGGCGAAAAACATGATATTCCATGGGGTGTTTCCGAGTCAGGTTATGCACACCTGGACCCTCAGGGTAACTATCAGTACTACGCGTTTGGCGTGCCGGAACTGGGTCTGAAGTGGGATCAAGGCGAGCGTCTAGTGGTATCAGCCTACGCCAGCGCGCTGGCGTTGCCGTTTCGACCCAGGGAGGTAGTGCGTAATCTCAGTCGTCTGATAAACCTCGATGCAAGCGGTTATTTTGGTCTGTTCGAAGCCATCGATTTTGGCCTTGCGCGGCAACCACACCAAGATCATCCGACTATTGTGCGCTCGTATATGGCGCACCATCAGGGCATGATTCTCGTTGCGATCACCAATGCCTTGACCGGAGATCGCATGGTCGAGCGATTCCACGACTATCCGCTGATTGCCAGTGCCGAGTATTTACTCTATGAACGTTTACCCCGGCGCATGGAAACACATCCGCTGGAACGCCTGCCGGCACCACTGAAAGAGAAAACGCTGCGGCCGCCCTCCATTGATCAATGGCGTGTTTCCAATCAGTCCAGCGAGCTGGCAATATTATCCAATGGACGCTTGTCCAGTCGACTGAGCGATCAGGGCGGCGGTGCGCTGCACTGGCGCGGACGCGCAGTGACTCACTGGGACCCGCTCATTGAAGGCCCGCTTGGAGGCGATGGTCTCTATATCCACGATCGGGATCAGGACAAAGCATTAC
Organism: Spongiibacteraceae bacterium; assembly: GCA_041677245.1. Lineage (GTDB taxonomy): Bacteria > Pseudomonadota > Gammaproteobacteria > Pseudomonadales > Dasaniaceae > Oceanicoccus. Next base: position 91,757 of record JBAYQJ010000002.1, read on the forward strand.
CTAACTTAGGTGTAATGCCCTTATCCAGCAATGTCGAGACTTACTTTGCGCCGCACAAAGTCGAATTCCGTACTCGGTACGGTAAACTGCTGATCCGCACAATTATCACTGTGGCGCCGTTGGCAGACGTCGAGATCCGCAAAGTTGCCATAACCAATCACAGCTCACAGCGACGGCGGCTAACCGTCACCGCTTACAGCGAACCCGTATTAGCCCCAGCAGCAGACCACCGCCGCCATCCGGCATTCAGCAAGCTGTTTCTTGAAGCGGAACTCACCGGCACTGACGCAGAGGTGCTCTTATATCAGCGCCGGCAGCGTGAACCCGATACGGCACCCATATTCGTCGCCTATGCAGTGGTCAGTACCTCTGGCCGCAGCCACCTGCACATCGAGAATGACCGAGAGCGTTTTCTTGGCCGCAACGGCTCGCGCGCACACCCGCAACCATTCACTGAGCCGACTCACGACACCGGCCAATCACTGCAGCCGAGCCTAGATCCCTGTGCCGCTATGACCCAAATACTTGAAATAGCACCCTACTCAACACATGAGTGTGTATTCCTGACGGCGGTCGGCGATAGCCGTTCAGCGGTACTGGCACAACTGGCGCGTTACGATACCATCGAACGCACCGACTGGGAGGTAGAAAAATCCTCATTACACAGCGAACGGGAGCTGACGCTAGCGCGCATTGACTCCAACACGGTACGACAGGCGTATCAATTACTCGCACAGGTCACTTGGCCGAGACGGCTACAACATGTCGAAACGGCCCAAGTGTGTATGCCAAGCGGCGTACAAGACGTACTCTGGCGGCATGGCATATCGGGCGATCGCCCCATTATCACCCTCCTCATTGACAACGGCGAGGACCTGCGCACAATCGAGCAGGTCTTGCAGGCCATTGCGTATCTGGAACATCAGGACATGCTGATTGACGTGCTGTTGTTAGACGAGAGCAAGGGCGGTTATACCGCGCCGGTTCAAGACCAATTGCGACAGCTCGTCAACAAGTACCTGCCGGGTGATCGCCACGGCCCATCGGGCTTCATCATTCCAGTACGCAATATCTCCGCCACTGAAAAGTCAGCGCTCATCAGCAGCGCCCGGCTCTATATCGATAGCCAGGGTACGGACCTGGCAACTGTGCTCGCCCAACCCAGCTCGCACTCGGTACATATGCCTCGATTTATACCGCAACCTTCTGAGCCGACCACCAACGCGCCGATTGCCTGCATACAAGCCAGGTCTGACCTGACCTACAGCCATCAGCTCGGTGGCATGCTGCCCGATGCCGAGGGTTATTCCATGTTGATTTCATCCCAGCAGCAAACCCCGGCACCCTGGTGTAATGTACTGGCAAATCCACAATTCGGCACCCTGGTCAGTGAGTCAGGGTCGATGTGTACCTGGTGGCGCAACAGTAGTGAGTACCGTCTGACGCCTTGGTCAAACGATCCGGTACTGGACCAAGCTGGCGAAGCTTTATATATCCGCGACGAAGAAACCGGAGAGATCTGGTCGCTCACCCCCGGCCCGCAGGCCGTGCGCTCGCCCTATCGAGTGACCCACATGGTCGGCGAATCACTGTTCGAACACAACAATCACGGTCTTGAACAGCAACTGCGCATTTTGGTCGATCCCGAGGACCCGATAAAAACGCTTTGTATTGACCTCAATAATCGATGGCCTCGTGTGCGCCGTCTCACCATCACCTATATTGCCGAATGGGTACTGGGCAACAACCGGGATTCCAACAGCCATCTTTTAATGCCCGAACGCGACCCCGACACCGGGGCGCTGTTGGTGCGAAATAACTATGCTCGCACCGATCGGGAGACCCATGCATTCATGGCCGCCAGCTTACCGGCGCATGGATTCAGCACTGACGGGATCGAAGTTTTCGGTGAACATGGGTATTTAGATGGCCCACCTGCTGGCTTGATGGCGGTAGGCCTTTCCGATCACGTAATCCCGAGTGCCCGCCCCTGTGCCGCCTATCAAATTCATATCAACCTTGCGCCCAACGCCTCACAGCAATGTCACTTCGTCTTGGGTGCAGCGGGCTCCCGTGCAGAAGCCATTCGTTTAATTAGCCGCTCGCAGCAACCACAGTGGATCGCCACCAGTCGTACGGCCGTCACTAAACGCTGGAGCGGGTTACTCGGCAAATGGCAGGTCGCAACATCTGTGCAATCCATGGATGCCATGTTAAATCGATGGTTGTTATATCAGGTCATTTCGTCTCGTTTGTGGGGCAAGCTGGGCTTCTATCAAGCTAGCGGTGGATTTGGTTTTCGCGATCAGCTGCAGGACATATTGGCCTTGCTCGATACCGCACCTGAGCTCGCGCGCGAGTATTTATTGTATGCCTCTTCACGCCAATTCGAAGAGGGCGATGTCTTGCACTGGTGGCATGAAAACCCGCTACGCGGCGTAAGGACCCGCTGTTCCGACGATTTGCTATGGCTGGTCTACGGGGTCAGTGAATACCTTGAAGTCACCGCTGATGCGACCATTCTCAGCGAACAGACACCTTTTTTAAGCGGTGAGGTACTACGGGAGGATGAGCAAGAGCGCTATGCCGAATTCTCCGAGTCAGCGCACACCGCCAGTATTTATGAGCATTGTTGCCGAGCCGTGGATGCCCGGCTTACCTTCGGGCGCCATGGTCTGCCATTTATTGGCAACGGTGATTGGTGTGATGGATTGAGCCGAGTGGGTGAACAAGGACGGGGAGAAAGCGTATGGATGGCCTGGTTTCTGATTGCTGTTTGCCGTCAATTCGCACCACTATGCCGAATCATGAATGACTCTGGTCGCGCAGAGCACTACCAATCCATTGCCAGTGAATTGCTGCAGCACACCCGGAATACCGCGTGGTGCGGCGACTGGTATCTGCGTGGCTACTACGATGACGGTACACCACTGGGTGCGCCTGGAGATGTAGAATCGGAGATCGATTTAATGGCGCAGACTTGGGCGGTAATCGTCGACCCAGAGCATGAGCAAAGTGCCGCGGCAATGCACTCAGTGGAAGCTAAACTCACCGATCCGGCACACCAATTGATCAAGCTGCTGCACCCCCCCTTTGATAAATGCGCACAAGATCCAGGGTACATCAAAGCTTATCCGCCAGGGGTACGGGAAAACGGTGGGCAATACACTCACGCCGCAGTTTGGGCCTTATGGGCAGCAGCCGAGCGCGGTGATTATCAACATGCCATGGAGTGGTTTCATTGGTTGAATCCTCTTGAACGGCTACGCTCAGATGCGGATATCGAGACCTATCGGCTCGAACCCTATGTGCTTCCCGGCGATGTCTACGGTACCGGCGCACTGACTGGTCGAGGTGGCTGGAGTTGGTACACAGGCTCTGCCGCTTGGCTGTATCGATTTGCCCTGCGCCGCTTACTTGGTTTCCAGCGTCAGGGTAATAACTTATATCTGCGGCCATGTCTTGCCCCTGACTGGCCAGACATTCAAGCGACTTTTTGTCACCACGATGCCGTCTATCAGATCCAAGTACATTCACCTGGTCAGCTGAGGGATAAACCGTGCTATATCGCGGTAAATTACCGCCCCATTAATCAGCAGTTTATTCCACTGGAGGCATCAGGCGAGTATAGCTGCCACATATTCCCACAGGAGGACGCCCGCCGTCGCTGGCTGGAGCAACAAGAAACAGGGAGTTAGCGGTGCAGTGATGTTAAATATATCAAGGGCTTGTCAGCCCTCGACACCGTGACCACAATACCGCTGAAGACGGTGTGGACAGGTGACATTACACCGTTTCTAGCAAATCCAGCAACCGGCAAGCATAGGCATATTCATTGTCATACCATATTTGCAGCTTGACGGTATTCTCACCGATAACTCGGGTGGATAGACCATGAACAATGGCAGAATGTGGATTGCCAATAATATCGCTGCTCACCCACTCCTGTAGAGTGAAATCCATAACACCCTTAAGTGTTGTTTCGCAGGCATCGGATAATGTTTGATTAATGGCGTCGACGGTGACTGAAGTTTGCAAGCGTAGGGTGATATCGGTTAAACCACCGTCAGCAATTGGCACTCTAACCGCTAAAGCAGAGAATTTTCCAGCTAGATCGGGTAACACTGCCACCACAACTTTATCCGCACCCGTAGAAGTAGGCACCAGATTGATCGCTGCCGCGCGACCCCGAATACGTTTCTTAGAAGCAACATCTACTAGGCCTTGAGAAGAGGTATAGGCATGAATTGTAGTCGCGGATGCAGTGTCAATGCCAAACGCATTGTGCAATACCGCGAGTGGCGGTACCAGCGAGTTAGTCGTGCATGATCCACTGGAGATAATATGGTGCACACCGGGCTGAAAATCAGTCTGGTTTACGCCGTAAATAATAGTTAGATCTGCTGATTCCGAAGGTGCGCTGATTAACACTTTTCTCGCGCCTGCAGCTAAATGCTTAACAGCATCTTCACGCTTTCTAAACGCGCCCGTGGCTTCCAACACCCAATCAACGCTTAAATCTAACCACGGCAAATTCTCTGGATCAGTTTGCTGATGAACCGGGATAGATACACCAGATAAAATAAGCGTATCTTCGGTGTGCGCAACGGGAGTGGATAAGCGACCATGTACCGAATCAAATTCCAGCAGATATGCTAAAGTTTCTGTATCTGTGAGATCATTAATTGCAACCAACTGCAAATTGTCCGGCTTGCGACGTAGGTATTCTCGGATGACAAGCCGCCCTATTCTTCCAACCCCATTAATGGCAAAACGTTTCATTACTCCACCTCTTATTGGTCATTCAGTGATATTGATTTCACCAAGGTGCCACCCAAGATCGCATAGATTATAAAGGGTGATCCCGCGCTATCCCTTGCTATGTTCTCCCGATGTTTCTTGATGCCCACCAAACTGCTTACGCATTGCTGACAGCAGTTTATTGGCATAGTCAGCTTCACCGCGCGAGGTAAAGCGGCTGAATAAAGCAGTACTGATAACCGGTATTGGTACACCTTCATCAATCGCAGATTGCGCCATCCAGCGCCCCTCGCCTGAATCTGACACGCACCCTGAGAATTCAGTCAGCTCCGCATCGTCAACCAGCGCCGCGGCAGTTAAATCGAGCAGCCATGACGCCACCACACTGCCACGCCGCCAGACTTCAGCGATCTCTGGCAGATCCAGCTCATATTGGTAATAAGCCGCATTCTCCAGCGGCGCGGTCTCTGCATCAGCCTCCAACGAACGCTTACCTGCATTAGCGTTGCGCAGGACATTCATGCCTTCGGCATACGCCGCCATCAAACCGTACTCGATACCGTTGTGAACCATTTTGACAAAATGCCCAGCACCGTGCGGTCCGCAGTGCAGGTAGCCCTGCTCGGCGGTAGAGTCGGAGCGGTGCCGCCCCGGTGTAGACGGAATCGATCCTACCCCCGGGGCGAGCGCAGCAAAAACCGAGTCAAGATTTCGCACCGCAGTCCTCTCGCCACCGATCATTAAACAATAGCCTCGCTCCAGGCCCATGACACCGCCACTGGTACCAACATCGATGTAGTGTAAACCAGCCTGTTGCAACTCCGTGGCACGCCGAATATCATCTCGGTAATTAGAGTTACCGCCATCGACCACAGTATCACCAGCCGTCAGCAGAGGAACCAGTTGCGCCAACACATCGTCAACTACTGCCGTCGGCAACATTAGCCAAATGGTTCGCGGTTTAGCCTGCAGCGCAACAAAATCAGGCAACGAATCAGTTCCCATCACGCCCTGATCTTTGAAAGCGTCGAGGGACTCTGCGCGACGCGCGTAGACCACACATGTATGCCCTGCTCGCTCCAACCGCTGAACCATATTGCCGCCCATACGCCCTAAACCAATCATGCCAATCTGCATAACTTACCTCACTTCCATTTTTTCCCTGGACGATTATTAAGTAAGTTTATAGCCTTTCTCGCCACCGCTAACTATTGTGGATGCCCACAGCAATATACTTTCGGATGTTTTTACCCCGGAATTTTGTGCCGTACTGTGGACAGCCGCAGCCAGCAAGCGGTCGCACGCAAACCAGGCAATAATGATGCTAATATTTAGTAATATACAGCCCAGCACGCCTCATTAGAGCGTGATAGGAGTGTGTAGCAAATGATCTATTAACAATTTTAATCTACCGTTAGCCACAATAAATCGCCGGTACCCACAAAAATTGGGAGGTTACTGTCAAGCTATATCTCAATTGAGGACTGTCTGCTACGCAGTATCCCCAATAGAGCTCATAATGAATAAGCTCACAATGAATATTTTGGGTAGGTCATACCCTTGTGAACAGCGTATTGAATTACCATCAAATGACAGGATCAGCTCATGAGCAACACTTCTGAACAATTATTGGTAACGCACGATCAGATCGATGCATGGTGGCGCGCCGCTAACTATCTATCCGTTGGCCAGATTTACCTGATGGCTAACCCCCTGCTTGAAGCACCACTGCATAAAGATCACATAAAACCCCGGCTACTGGGTCACTGGGGGACAACTCCGGGCCTGAATTTTATCTATGCGCATCTGAATCGCATGATTCTTGAACGCGATATTGATGTGTTATTTGTAACCGGACCTGGACACGGCGGCCCTGCACTGGTGGCCAACACCTGGCTGGAGGGAACCTACAGCGAACACTACCCAGAGATATCGCAAGACAGCAGCGGCATGCGCAGGCTGTTTAAACAGTTCTCTTTTCCGGGTGGTATCCCGAGCCATTGTGCACCGGAAACACCCGGTTCAATTAATGAAGGTGGAGAGCTTGGCTATTCACTTGTGCATGCCTTCGGCGCCGCTTTTGATAATCCGGCATTAATTGTGAGCTGTGTCATTGGCGACGGTGAAGCAGAAACCGGGCCACTGGCGGCAAGCTGGCATTCCAACAAATTCTTAAACCCGGTGAGTGACGGTGCGGTGTTACCCATCTTGCATCTCAACGGCTGGAAAATAGCCAACCCCACCGTGCTGGCGCGCATGCCGGACGAGGAGCTGCAGGAATTATTTCACGGCTATGGCTACGAACCACTATTTGTTGAAGGAAAGGAACCGGAACGGATGCATCCACTTATGGCCGACACCCTGGATGTAGCATTCGATATGATTAAAACAATTCAGTCTGATGCTCGAACAAACGGATTTTCGCAGCGTCCACGCTGGCCAATGATTATCCTGCGCAGTCCCAAGGGATGGACGGGGCCACGCGAAGTCGACGGTGTAGCGATTGAAGGCACATGGCGCGCCCATCAGGTACCGATAGCATCAGTGCGTGAATCACCCGAACACCTGCAACAACTTGAAACATGGCTACAAAGTTATCGGCCGCAGGATCTGTTTGATGAAGCCGGTCGACCTAAGCCAATACTTACTGCGTTGGCACCACGGGGAGACAAACGCATGGGCGCCAACCCCCACGCCAATGGCGGCAAACTCATAACAAAACTACGCATACCAGACTTTCGTCACTATGCCGTGGCCGTACCAAAACCAGGTACAGTGACCGCTGAGTCGACGCGAACATTGGGTAAATTACTTCGCGATATCATGCAACAAAACGCCGAAGCAAAAAACTTTCGAGTATTTGGTCCAGATGAGACCGCATCCAACCGGCTCGACGCACTCTATGAAGTCACTAATAAGGCATTTGTCGATCCGCTTGAGGCAATGGATAAAAACCTCTCGCCCGATGGTCGAGTTATGGAGGTATTGTCGGAGCATCTATGTCAGGGCTGGCTGGAGGGCTACTTGCTCACCGGGCGTCACGGTTTCTTTTCCTGTTACGAAGCTTTTATTCACATTATCGATTCTATGCTTAATCAACATGCAAAATGGCTTAAAGTAAGCCGTGAAATTCCCTGGCGTCGGCCTATAGCATCACTGAACTACTTGCTAACCTCGCATGTATGGCGACAGGATCACAATGGTTTCAGTCATCAGGATCCTGGTTTTATTGATCACGTCGTCAACAAAAAAGCCGACTTTATTCGTGTATTTCTGCCACCCGATGCCAACTGCCTATTGTGCGTTGCAGATCAGTGTTTGCGCTCACGGGATTTGATCAATGTCATTGTTGCTGGCAAACAGCAGCAGTCACAATATCTGGATATGGATGCTGCCATTAAGCATTGTGCAGCCGGAGCTGGTATCTGGGGATGGGCGAGCAATGATCAGGACGCCGAGCCCGATGTCGTAATGGCCTGTGCCGGAGATGTGCCGACGCTAGAAACGCTGGCCGCAGTATCAATATTACGCGACATGTTTCCCGAACTCAGGATTCGGGTTGTCAACGTTGTCAATCTCATGACTCTGCAGCCAGCATCAGAGCACCCACAAGGCCTGTCCGATCGAACCTTTGATAGCCTTTTTACCACCGATAAGCCGATTATATTTGCCTACCATGGCTACCCCGCGTTGATTCATCGACTCGCTTATCGACGTAGCAACCATCAAAATCTGCATGTACACGGTTATAAAGAGGAAGGCACCACCACAACACCGTTTGATATGGTCGTACTCAACGACCTCGATCGCTTTAACCTGGTGATGGCTGTCATTGATCGTGTGGCAACAATCGGGCCCAAGGCCGCCTATGGAAAACAGGCCATGCGGGACAAACTGATCGAGCATAAACAGTATATTTACGAACATGGCGAGGATATGCCGGAAATTCGTGATTGGCGGTGGCCTGGCAACTAATCACCCAGTGACGCGCTCTTACCACCGAGGATTGGAATATGATGTCCAATTGTGATCGTGCCAAAGGAAATAACGGGCGCTCCCGTCAAGCACCTATAATTTAACTGTTAAAAACTGTTAAGCAGTTTGCGGGTATGGCGCGCGATCATCCACTCTTCCCGCGTGGGTACCACCCACACCGGTATACTACTGGCCGCAGCACTGATGCGTATTGCGTGGCGTTCATTAGCTCTTCTATCCAGCTTGATACCCAGCCATGCAGCCAATTCACAGACCCGGCTACGTATCGGCGCGGCGTGCTCGCCGATACCCGCAGTGAACACCAGTGCATCCAGCCCTCCAAGAATAGCGGTCAGTGCCCCCAACTCACGATTAATCCTATACACATAGAACTCAATGGCTTCCCGCGCATTGACGGCATCACTATCCAGCAGTTCGCGCATGTCACTGCTGACACCTGACATACCCAGCAGGCCAGATTTTTCATAGAGCAACTTGGCAACTTCCGCGCTACTCATATTACGTTCACTCAGCAGATGCAAAACAATCCCTGGGTCCAAATCTCCGCAACGGGTACCCATTGGCAGACCATCCAAAGCGGTAAAGCCCATAGTCGTGGCAATGCTACGCCCACCTACCATGGCGCACATACTGGTGCCGTTACCCAGATGCGCCACAATCACTTTGGCTGCAGCAGTCTCTTTACCAATTATATCGGGCAAGGCTTCTGCCATGTACTCATAGGAGAGCCCATGAAAACCGTAGCGTCTTAATCCATCCTCGTATAAATGGGTCGGCAAACCGAACTGAGTAGCAGGTTTGGGCAAAGTGCTGTGGAAGGACGTGTCGAAACAAGCAATTTGCGGCAGTTCAGGTATCAGCTTCGCCAGGATACGGATTCCAGCTAAATTATGAGGTTGATGTAACGGAGCCAGTGAATTGAGTTTATCCAAGCTATCCAGCACTGCATCATCCACAATAACCGGGGCATCATATAGCCCTCCACCATGAACAACTCGATGGCCAATGGCTATAATATTTTTTGATACTTCACGACTACGCCCCCATTCCACCAACGCCAACATGGCCTCAGCGTGATCACAACTCTGGTGAAGCGGTCGATCAATAAGTGCCTCTTTGTTTCGACCAAATGCCTGTAACCTGGGAGCTGATCCAAGCCCTGTGACTTGACCACGCCCGATGATTGGCAGTGTGGCTTCGCCGCCATCGTACAGCCCGAATTTAATACTGGAAGAACCACTGTTAAGAACCAAAATTGCGTTTTTCATTGGCAACCTACCTGCTGAAGATCTGACATGGTGCCGAATATAGAAGCCAACAACTATTGTGGATAACCACAGAGCTGTACGCGATTTCAACGCAAAAAAACCATACTACGCTGTGGCTATCCACAATAGTTGTACACAGCGACGGGCCATAAACTGCTTAACTCTCAACCACAACAAAGAGATTTCGTTATGATTACAGAAAATCACTATCCTACGATTGATGGTCAAGTAGTCACTATACGTCCCATTCGCATAACCGATAGCGAGATAGAAGCAGACTTTGTACGTAAGCTATCGCCAGAATCCAAGCATTTTCGTTTTCTAGGCGGGATCAAGGGGCTATCACCACAGCGAGTAAAAGAACTGTGTGAAGTAGACGGCCACCACTCCATGGCGTTCATTGCAACCATTGAAGATAACGGCCAGGTAACCGAGATTGGGGTCGGTCGATACACGGCTAACTCAAAGGAAGATACCCGTGAGATGGCAGTGACAGTGGCCGATGAATGGCAAAACAAAGGGCTGGGGAAACAATTGGTAGACCAGCTTATCGGGTTTGCCAAAGGCCACGGCATCAAGCAGCTGTACTCAGTTGACCTTGCAGACAATACCGCCATGCGAGAACTAGCAAAGGATCTTGGAATGACGGCTAAACGAGATCCTGAGGATGCACATATGGTGATCTATACTCTGTCATTATGAGGCAGTTATAGCCACCAACCCTCTCGCGACGGCTCACACAAAATAGAAAACGTGAAGCTTTCTTTCTGTGGTAAAACACAGAAAGCTGGCGGATGTACCAAACCTGAGCAAATATCAACAGTAAATTATTTAATAATAAACTTGGGGTACTCTCACAATGTCTACACTGGCATGGATAGTCGCTAGCGGAGTTATGATGAGCGCTATCGCGCTAGTGGGCAGCGTCACTCTATTACTGCAGGAAAAAACCCTGCAGAAGATTATTTTGCCGCTAATTTCCTTTGCCGCTGGCTCACTAATAGGCGGGGCGTTCTTTCATATGATACCCGCCGGTATTGCACAATCTGGCAGCACCATTACATTTTATATCTGGATTCTCGTTGGTTTCAGTAGCTTTTTCGCCCTAGAGCAATTGTTACATTGGCGTCACTGCCATCGCGCCATAGAAAATCATAAACGTCCTCTCACCTATCTGATTCTTATTGGCGATGGCTTGCACAATTTTATTGGTGGTGCGGCCGTTGCAGGCGCATTCATCACAGATATCCGCATAGGCATCACCGCATGGCTAATTGCCGCAGCACACGAAATTCCGCAAGAGCTGGGCGATTTCGGAGTGCTGGTACATGGCGGTTGGAAAAAGCGCAACGCGTTATTATTCAATGCACTGTCTGCACTGGCTTTTCTTCTCGGTGGACTGCTAACTTACATCGCATCATTCAGCATTAAAGTGGAATTTCTTATCCCGTTTGCCGCTGGAAACTTTATTTATATTGGTGCATCAGACCTGATCCCAGAAGTTAAGGAGAAAGCTAGCTTACAAGTCAATATAATAACTTTCCTCACGTTTAATGGCGGCCTTGCTTTAATGCTAATCACCAAAATATACGTGAGTTAGTCAATAAGGCAAACCAGGAGCTTGGATACGCCCCTCTTGATACATGAACGAATTGACGGCAAATTGTTCAATATGTACAATCTACGGGTATTACTTACGCCAATCCTTCCTTATATTTAGCCAGAGGCCATAAATGAGCACTGAAACCACAAAGATAACAGGATTTACTGACCAACGAGTCGACGCAATCATTCAAGAGCTTATCGCTCTACGCCCTATGTTGCAGGAAAATGCCCCGATTGGTGAGAAGCTTCGCTGCCCCGCCCCTGACGCAGACGCAGCTTTGCGCGGTTTGGGCATGTATAACCTGATCACCCCAACCCGTTGGGGCGGAGCAGGCTTATCAACCAGCGGTTTTGCTAAAATCCAAATAGAAGTGGCGAAGTGCGACCCATCATTATCATGGGTGGTGCAAATTCTTAACGGCACAACATGGGTAGCCACATTAGGCTCAGATGCTCTGCAGGAAGGATTATTCGGTGCAGGCCCTGCGCCTGTGTGTGGAGCATACAACCCACCGGGGAAAGCCAAGAAGGTAGATGGCGGCTACATCATTAACGGTCGTTGGCCTTATAGTTCAGGCTCTCGCCAAGCTCAGTGGTATCAAGGCGGCTGTATGATTGATGGCGATGGCGGCCCAATTGTACCGGGCATCAACATGGCATATTTACCCATGTCAGAAATTGAAATTGTTGATAGTTGGTATGTTACAGGTATGCAAGGCACCGGCTCTGATACAGTTGTTGCTAAAGACGTATTTATTCCTGAACATATGCTGGTCACTATGGACAAACCTTTTGGCCACATTGAAGAAGGCAAAAAGCATATTGGCGCAGCATCAGACTTTTTACCCGTTGTGCCTACAGTTCGCGCTACAGGATTAGCGCAGCTACTAGGTGCTGCTGAATATATGCTAGAACTAACCGAAGCCGATGCGAAAACTAAACCTATAATCACCACCACGTATGCAAAACGCACTGACTCACATGTTCATATTACGGAGATAGGTCGAATCGCTGCTATTTTAGATAACGCACGCGTTTTATTATTTGATGCCACTGGCCAGCTCGACGCAGCGGCAGTTATCGGTCGTAAATTTTCTCAATTAGAGGCCGCCAAGCACAAAGCACAGTGCTCAACCATTGTTGAACTAATCCACAGTGCCGTAGAGAAAATTATGTTTTTAGCTGGTTCTTCAGCATTTTCTCTCGACAAACCCATTCAACGTTACTGGCGTGATGTGCACGTTGGCCTGCGTCATGTGCAAAATATCCCGCAACTGGGTTTTGAAATTTACGGCCGCGACCGACTCGACCTTACACCTAATATTTCACCACCAGGCGCTTATTAATTTGCGAGTATTTTAATAAAACTATAAGTATAACCACAGCCTCTGATCTCATTAATATTTATCGAGATTTCAGAGGCTGATTTGGTTTTACAGCCCCAACAAAGCCTCTTCAAATGGTAGAACTCTCGGAAGACTTTTATCAAACAGGGTCGCGCTATGTTAATTACAGCTGCTAACTTAAAGCTACCCGCTTCAAGACAAAGGGTTTAACCTATAAAAGCGCCCCTCTGTTTTACTGGTCAGTAGATATAAAGCTCAAAAAACACACTTTAATATTAAAAACCATGCCCAAAAAATAGCCATAAGATAAATAATGATGTATAATTCGCCGCCTTAATCTAGCATGATACTAAATATATGGCGGTGCAAGCACAGCCAATCGAAGCGATTACATTCAAACAAACACTCATCCCAATTTCGACATTATCCGAGGTATTACAGTGGCGTCTGCCGATCAACTAGAAGCGTTAATTAGACTCGAAAACGACCTAAAAGCTCAGTATGAGAAAAAAATTACTGCTGCGAAGTACAAGAACGATGAATATGAAAAAAGCCAAATTAAATTACAAGCGACTATTGCCAAGCAAGCAGCTCAAATAAACCTGCTTAAAGCTGGCGGTTCTGATCTTAAACGGTTAGAGCAAGAAAACCGTGAAGTTAAAAACCGCGCAGAAAATATCAAGCATGAATTTGAAGCACAGCGCTCTAAAACCAAGGCTACCCTCAAAGAACTCTCAGAGCTCAAAGCTGAAGTAAAAGAGCTTAAACAACTCGACGCTAAAAAACTAAAAAAGAATTTAGTAGAAACCAAAAAGAAGCTGGAAGAGCAACGTACTGCTAACGACTTACTCACCAAGAGCAATAAGAAGTACAAGCAGGAAAGCTTTGACCACCAAAACACTATAGCTAAGCTTGAGAAAGAACTGGAAGAACTAAAACCCGCTGAAACAAAAGAAGCTGAAGCAGAAAAAGAAACTGCTGAAGCATAGGCTATTAGTTGAGCCAGTAAATACAATCAATGGCCCTTTAGGGCCATTTTTTTTGCCTATGATTTACCCTTGCCCAAGCACAAATCATAAGCACTCACACTTATTATGAAATTTACCCTTCCCTTCAGGTATAGTGGCCAAACCAAGCTTTACTGGTATCCATCACTCAAAGATACTCAGCCATAATCAACACATACTAGCATGACACCCAATATTAGAATCGAGTACCAATAATATGCGTGAATACAAATCCGAGATGACCATTTTAGTAACTCCCGATATGAGTAATTTTGGTGGCAATATGCATGGCGGTGAGCTACTAAAACTCCTTGATAAAGCTGCCTATACCTGTGCTATGCGTTATTGCGGGCAGTACGTCGTTACCCTTTCAGTAGATAAGGTACTATTCAAAGAGCCTATTGCCATTGGTGAAATGATCACCTTAAAAGCTGCGATTAATTACACCGGTAACACCTCCATGGAAATCGGCATCCAAGTGATTGCCGAAAACCTCCAACAAGGCACGGTGAGGCATACCAACTCAAGTTACTTCACCATGATAGCCGTCGACGAACACGGCAAACCCACACCGATAAAAGCAATCACACCCAGCACAGACGATGAAAAGCGTCGCTGGAAAGAGGCAGCTCTACGCCGCCAACAACGTCAGCGAGACAACGAGAAACAATCACAACAAAACAAGCGCGAGGACTGATATGCGATACCTACACACCATGGTGAGAGTAAGCGATCTTGACCGCTCACTGGATTTTTACTGCCAGCAACTGGGCTTAATTCAAGTTGAGCGAAGAGATATTGAGGCTGGGCGCTTCAGTCTTATTTTTCTCTGCGCGCCTGAGGATGCCGAACACTACAAAATCCATAAAACGCCAGCACTGGAACTGACTTATAACTGGGATGACTCCACCTATAGCGGCGGCCGAAACTTCGGCCACCTAGCATTTCAAGTTGATGATATTTACCAAACCTGTCAAAGGCTAATGGATGCCGGAGTGGTAATAAACCGTCCTCCCCGATGCGGATACATGGCTTTTGTGCGCTCACCCGACAACATTTCAATTGAGCTATTACAAAAAGGGGATGCACTAGAAGCTGCCGAGCCGTGGATATCAATGGCCAATATAGGCGAATGGTAATCGGCAGCCCATAAAATATACGTATAAAAAAACCGCATCTCTGCGGTTTTTTTATACTTACTTATTAACTACATGCCCAATTAACGTAAGCTGTTGTTGATATTCGCCAACACTTTGTTCCCAGGGCATAAATCCGCCTCGGTCAATTGACGCAATGGTTTGATCGAAGACTGAATCGTTTCATGCAGTTCTTGCGAATCAGGATCCATATACAACAAACCGGTCAAGACTTTATCCTGAGCTTTGTAGTCTTTAATCAACCCCAATGCCGAGCGGCGACTGTGAATATCCAGACTATCATCAGCTTTATGTAGATGTACCACAGAGCCATCATGCAGTGTAACCTCTTGCGAACTACCCGCACTATAAGTTGCTGTGATTTCTTGTTTCATCGGCACAAAGTCAACCGTCCCCGTTGCTGCCAGATGATCACGCACATATTCGTAGCCCTTAGTAGAGCCAGGGTTATTGTTGAACGTTACGCAGGGAGAAATAACATCGATAAAAGCAAAGCCCTGATGCGATATAGCCGCTTTAATTAACGGTACTAACTGCTGCTTATCACCAGAGAAACTTCTAGCCACAAAAGTAGCACCTAACTGTAAAGCCAAGCTGGCAAGATCGATAGATTCAAAGGGATTAGCCTCACCTTTTTTACTCATCGACCCCATATCAGCAGTAGCCGAATCCTGCCCTTTGGTTAGGCCGTAGCAACCATTATTTTCAACAATGTACATCATATTGACATTACGACGTACTGCATGGGTAAACTGCCCCATACCAATAGATGCGGTATCACCATCGCCAGAAACCCCAACATAAATCATGTCGCGATTAGCCATATTAGCGCCTGTTGCTACCGACGGCATACGTCCATGCACTGAATTAAACCCATGCGAATTCCCCAAAAAATACGTTGGTGTTTTTGAAGAACAACCAATTCCCGATAATTTGGCAACATTATGCGGTGCAATTGAAAGTTCAAAAATCGCTTCAACAATAGCAGCACTAATAGAATCATGACCACAACCCGCACAGAGGGTTGAAATAGCACCTTCGTAGTTTTGTTTAGTAAAACCCAAATCATTCACTGGTAATGAAGGGTGCCGAAAACTTGGCTTTATATAACTCACTCTATCGCCCTCTTATTTGTTAGCGCCGCTTTTGTTCGACTTGGCCTTAGTACTCGCACTACGACGCAGCGGCGTTACATTGGCGTTATTGATTCGATCATTGATTTTCGCTTGAATAAAACGCGCCGTAATAGGCATGCCATCATAATTCAGCACCGGAACTAAATGCTTGGGGTCGATTTCACAATCATTCACCAATAGCGAGCGCATTTGCGCATCACGGTTTTGCTCAATCACAAACACGACGTCATGACTGGCAATAAAATCTTCAATCTCTTTGTTAAAAGGAAAAGCACGGATACGACAGCAATCAACCATCACTCCTTGCTCAGCCAAATAATCAACAGCCTCATGAGTGGCGTCCATACTCGTGCCGAAATACAGCACACCAATATGACTGCCACCTGGAGCTAAAGTAATTTCAGGGGCTGGCACATAGCTTTTGGCTGTTTCCCACTTATGCAGTAAACGCTCCATGTTTTTAACATACTCGCTACCCTCTTCCGTATAAACCGCATATTCATCGCGAGAAGTACCACGAGTGAAAAACGAGCCCTTGGTAGGGTGCGTGCCAGGATAAGTACGGTAAGGAATACCATCACCATCAACATCCAGGTAACGCCCAAATTTTTCGCTCATGGCCTCCAGGTCTTCAGCAGTAAACACCTTACCGCGATTATATTCACGCTTGTCATCCCACTCAAAAGGGTCGGACATACTGTCGTTCATACCCAAGTCAAGATCGGTCAGCATAATAACCGGGGTTTGTAACTGCTCAGCCAGATCAAAGGCCTGCGCGGTCATATCAAAACATTCTTTTGGTGTAGAGGGGAATACCAGAACATGCTTGGTATCGCCATGGGATGCATAAGCACAAGCCATAATATCAGACTGCTGCGTTCTGGTAGGCATACCAGTCGAAGGCCCGGTACGCTGTACATCGATCAACACTGTTGGGATCTCGGCAAAATAAGCCAACCCTAAAAACTCACTCATCAACGATATACCCGGACCACTGGTAGCGGTAAAAGCTCGGGCGCCGTTCCAGCTTGCCCCGATCACCATACCGATCGCCGCCAATTCATCTTCGGCCTGTACAATTGCGTAATTCTTTTTACCTGTACCGGGATCAATACGTAGTCGCTTGCAATACTTTTCGAAACCTTCAATTACCGAGGTAGACGGTGTGATCGGATACCAACCAGCCATGGTGGCGCCGCCATAAACAGCACCCAAGCCACAGGCGGTATTACCATCAATAAGAATTTTATCGCCCAGATTATCTCTGCGCTCAACGGTAACTCCCAGTGGGCAGTCAAAGTTTTCTTTGGCGTACTGAAAGCCGAGCTCCATCGCATGTACGTTAGGGGCAATCAGCTTATCCTTCCCTCTGAATTGATCGGTTATAAGCCCCGTCAACACATCAAACTCAATATTGATTAAAGCTGCCAGCGCGCCCACATAGATAACGTTTTTAAACAGCTGCCGCTGCCGCGCATCCTTGTATTCATCGAGGCAGATCTTGGTCAGGGGCAAGCCAATATAGGTAATATCATTGCGGATTAAGCGCAGGTCTAACGGCTTGGTATTGTCGTAAATAAAATATCCGCCAGGCGTAACCTCCTGAACATCCTTAGCCATGCTTTGTGGGTTCACACACACCATGATATCGATACCGCCACGGCGACCGATATAGCCCTTATCACTTACACGTACCTCATACCAAGTCGGTAGACCTTGAATATTAGAGGGGAATATATTCTTCGGGCTAACTGACAAACCCATCCGAAATATAGCCTTGGCAAACATATTATTGGCGCTGGCGGAACCAGTACCATTCACATTGGCAAACTTAATAACTAAATCGTTAACCGAGCTGATATTTTTTATCGCTGTCATTACTATTGTCCCGCCCCTGCTTGTCTAACTGGCTGTGCAGGTGCCTCACCTTGCCCGGCCTTGGTAACTTCATACATAAACTTCTGCATATCCCACGCCGCCGTCGGGCAACGCTCAGCACAGAGACCACAATGCAAACAAACATCCTCATCCTTAACCATAATGCGCTCGGTTTTCAGATTACCCTCAGACACATAAAGGTCTTGCGCAAGATTAGTTGCCTTGGCCGTTAAGCGTTCACGCAACTCTTCTTCCTCACCAGGCTCAGTAAAAGTAATACAATCTGTAGGGCAGATATCAACACAGGCATCACACTCGATACATTTAGCCTCGGTAAAGACTGTTTGCACATCACAATTCAAACAGCGCTGCGCCTCAGCAAAACCGGTAGAGGCATCAAAGCCCAACTCAACTTCCATTTTCCGGTCACTTAGCGATAACTGCACTTCAGCATGGGGGACGGCGTAACGAACATCATTAACAACACCGCTATCATAACTCCACTCATGGATACCCATTTTCTGACTGACTAAATTTGTTCTTGGCGCCAAACGATCGGCAACGCTCTTACCACTGAGAAACAAATCTATTGAAACCGCCGCTTGATGGCCTTGGGCGACAGCTGTAATAACATTAGCTGGACCAAAGGCAGCATCACCACCAAAAAATACTTTCGGGTTGGTTGATTGGTAAGTAACGGCATCTACCACAGGCATATCCCATTTACCAAACTCTAGGCCTAAATCCCTCTCGATCCACGGGAAAGCATTATCCTGACCAATAGCAATACATACATCATCACACTCAACCAGCACCGGCTCCTCACCTAATGACACCAAAGAACGCTTACCATTGGCATCATACTCAGCCCGCACCCGATCAAATTTCATCCCACTTAACTTGCCGTCAGTTACAACAAATTCGAGTGGCACATGGTTTTCTAACATCGGGATGCCTTCGCGCTCAGCATCTTCAATTTCCCATGGCGATGCTTTCATCTCCGATTTAGGGCTACGCACAATAACTTTCACGTCCACAGCACCTAAACGCAGCGATGTACGACAGCAATCCATCGCCGTATTACCACCACCCAGCACAATGACGCGCTTACCTACCTTTTCGATATGCTCAAAAGCAACGCTGGATAACCAATCAATACCAATATGGATATTATCACCAGCCTCTTCTCGGCCTGGAATTTTGAGGTCACGACCACGGGGCGCACCGGTACCGATAAACACCGCATCATATTTCTTATCCAGTACATTTTTTAAGCTGTCGACGTAACTATTAAATTGCGTCACTACCCCCATATCCAGAATGTAATTAACTTCTTGATTCAACACTTCTACCGGCAACCGAAATGAAGGAATCTGGCTACGCATAAAACCGCCACCTGCTGGCTGATCATCGTACAAGTCGATTGTGTAGCCTAGGGGCATAAGATCTCGCGCTACTGTCAAAGAAGCTGGACCGCCACCAATAAGCGCAACTCGCTTGCCATTCTTTTGCTCAGGAATAGAAGGCATTTGCGCAGCAACCTCAGCATCATCCTTATTATCAGCAGCTACTCGTTTCAAACGGCAAATCGCTACTGGCTGCTCTTCAATCCTTCCTCTACGGCAGGCTGGCTCACAAGGCCGATCACAAGTTCGACCCAAGACACCGGGAAAAACATTAGACTCCCAGTTAACCATATAAGCGTCAGTATAGCGGCCTGCAGCGATCAAACGGATATACTCAGGGACCGGCGTATGAGCTGGACAGGCATGTTGACAATCAACTACCTTATGAAAGTACTCCGGATCATTAATATTTGTAGGTTTCAAAATTACATTCCTGATAAATCATTTAACGTTAACTCGCGTGTAAACGGGGCAGTATTACCCTTTTTTCAGCCTCTTAGCCGCCTCTATTTCAAAGAAGCAGGCGAGCTTGCCAAGTAAACCATAAACATTTAAATATTTCAGCAATCGATGTTTGTTTTCTATAAAAAAGTGCAATTTGCGCGCATTATTATCGATAGCTTCTCTTTTTACTCGTAATAAACAACGCTACCAAAACTGCCACCACGGACTTTTAAGCGACTCTTCACAACGAGACAATTGCACAGTATAGCGTGAAGACCGAGCAGACACTTTCTTGGCCACAGTTTTCAGCCAAGCTTTATTTTTAAAGGTCCGTCGATTAAAACCACCGTGCCCTTCGTGATAAGCCAAATAGAGATGATAAGGGTCAGTGGGCTTTATCTGGCAGCTATTTTTACTGGTGTAGTTATACCAGCCAATAAAATCAATGGCGTCGCCAAAATCATCACGATCAGCGCCATAATTACCACTCCCCTTTATATACCAATCCCAAGTGGCATCCTTGGCCTGTGAGTAACCATAGGCATCAGAGGGGCGCAGCCATGGAATAAAGCCAAGCAATTTACCGCGAGGGGGTTTGGCTTTTTGCTGAAAACGAGACTCCTGATGCATGATCGCCATCATCACCGGTATCGGCGAGCCCCAATTTTCACGCGCATCGGCAGCGTCATCATACCAACCACTTTTTTCGCGAAATATTTTACAAATATCGTCTTGATGTCTGGGAGGAGTCGACGTACAAGCCGTAACTAACACAACAACTAAGGTTAATAAAACCAACTTTAATGCAGAGCGAGAAATGGTGCAGTTAAATAACATAGCCATACTTTTAGTCGAAGACACCCCGTTAGTCCATTAGACTAGTCTGGTATTGCTTTAATAACTGCAAAAAAGCCGGCTCATCAATTACATCTATGCCCAGGCTTTGTGCCTTTACTAATTTGGAACCGGCACCAGGGCCGGCAACAACACAACTGGTTTTAGCGGAAACACTACCAGCCACCTTCGCCCCCAGACGCTGCAACTGCTCCTTGGCCTCATCTCTACCCATCGTTTCCAATGTGCCAGTGACAACGTAGGTAGTTCCAGCAAGAGGTAATTCTTCAAGGCTTTTCACTTTAATGTCTGGCCAATGGATACCTATTTTCTGTAGCTCATCCAATAACTCAAGACTGTGCTCGTTGGCAAAAAAATCACTGATATGCCGTGCGACTATTGGCCCTACATCAGTAACCTCTAATAATGCCTCTACGCTCGCCTGCTGCAAGGCAGCCAGACTACCAAAATGCTTTGCCAGACCAGATGCTGTCGCCTCTCCAACTTCACGAATACCCAAGGCATATAAAAACTTTGCTAGCGTCGTTGATTTGCTCGCCTCCAGTGCCGCCAGTAAGTTCTGCGCCGACTTTTCGCCCATTCGCTCCAGCGAAACCAGCTGCCCTAAACTGAGCCGATACAAATCGGCCACTGACGTAATTAAGCCCTCATCGACCAATTGTTCAACCAGTTTGTCCCCAAGACCATCAATATCCATGGCCTTGCGAGAGGAAAAATGCTTAATCGCCTCTTTTTGCTGCGCCGCACAAACCAGGCCTCCGAGACAGCGAGTAACGACCTCTCCCTCGGCACGCTCTAACACCGAATCACAGATCGGACAACGCGAAGGAAACTCGATGACTCTGGCATCATCCGGGCGGCGCTCTACAACGACCTTCGCTACCTGAGGGATAACATCACCCGCTCTACGGACAACCACTATGTCGTTAATCATCACACCTAAGCGCTCGATCTCATCACGGTTATGCAAGGTCGCGTTACTTACTGTTACCCCACCCACAAAGACAGGCTCTAAGCGCGCAACCGGTGTGATCGCTCCTGTACGCCCCACCTGAAAATCCACGCCTAGCAAACGAGTCAGCTCTTCTTCGGCAGGAAATTTATACGCAATGGCCCAACGTGGTGCTCTGGCTACAAACCCTAGACGACGCTGCAAGGCCATACTATCGACTTTAAATACAATGCCATCGATGGCATAAGCCAAGTTTTCACGCTTTTCTAGCAACTGTTGCTGGTATTCAATACATTCAGCAACCCCTTCAGCTAATCGCATCTCCTTATTGATACGAAAACCCCATTGCTGCAATTGTTTCAACATTTGATAGTGACTATCTGCAACCTCGCCCCCCTCAACCAGGCCGACACTATAACAACACATCTCCAGTGGGCGTTTTGCAGTAATTTTAGCGTCTAATTGACGCAAGCTTCCCGCCGCAGCATTACGCGGGTTAACAAACAGCTTTTCCTCATTAGCCAAGGCCTGCTTATTAAATGCTTCAAACCCAGCCTTGGGCATGTAAATCTCACCCCGCACTACCAATATCGATGGAAAACCCTCGCCCATTAAACGTAAAGGTACCGATGAGATGGTTCGTACATTTTGCGTAATATCCTCCCCCACCGCACCATCGCCACGGGTTGCCCCACGCTCCAGCTTACCATTTCGATATAGCAAGCTAACCGCAATACCATCGAGCTTTGGTTCGCACACAAACCTTATCGAACTATCAGCACTGCTCCCCAAACGATCTTTAAGGCGACGTTCAAAGTCACGTAACTCATCATTGGAAAAAGCATTATCCAAAGATAGCATCGGTACTTCATGGGTGATTTGACTAAAACCTGCCAAAGGCTCTGCACCTACTCGCTGAGTGGGTGAGTCGGAGGTAATTAATTCAGGGTGCTCAGCTTCTAGCTGCAGCAGTTCCCGCATCAAACGGTCATATTCGACATCAGGGATTGAAGGTTCATCCAGCGCGTAATAGCGATAATTATGCTGATCGATAACGACACGCAGTTGCTCTATATGTTGCTGCAGCTGCGTAGGGGAGTCAATTTCTGTGGGCATCGAGGACTTACTTGTTAGGTAATTTACCTAAATTTATAACTTAGGTAACAATTCATTAACAACAGGCTCCGTAGCCAAAGCCTGTTAGTGATAGAAATATGACTAATGTGTTAATTGCCGGCGCTCAAATTCGCGCAGACGCTGACGACAATGCTCCAGTGTTTGACTGGTCATCGCGCTACGCGAATCATCGAGCAAGTCTCCGCCTAGATTGGTGGCGACGCACTTTGCCGTTTCCACCATATACTCAAAAGCTTGAAGCGATTCTTTAGGGCCGGGCACACTCATAAAAAAACAAACCCCTCGCGTAGTAAAATCATCGATTTTATTCAAATCAAAAAAACCTGGCTCAACACTATTGGCAACACTAAACTGCATCGCGCCGCCACCATTGGCCCGTTCGTAACGATGAAAAATATTCATCTCACCAAAACGCAGATCACAGGCTAACAAAATGTGTAGTAAATCAGGTCCATTAAAGGGCTTATTTTTTGCGACCACATTAATGACTATAACTTCAGTATCACCATCTGACGATGGTCGCTCGGTCGCTTGTTGGTCAGGCTCGGGGTGTGCCTGTGCTTTAACCGAAGGTTTGTTAACTAGGCCAGCTGTATTGTTGCGCTCATATGCCTGGCTCGGGTTGTTAAATAGCGGATCGTCATCGTCAGAATCATCATCGATCACCGGCTCCATCAACATCGGCACGGATTGATCCAAATCTACACTATCTTGATTTAAATGATCTTGACCTAAATTGCCTGTATCCAGACCCCGATCATCGCGGTCATATTGTTTATATTCAGGCTCGTCAAAACCATATCCATCCGAATCAAAGTCATTTTCACCATCTCCGAACACTGGGGTGTTGTCGCTATGGTTCGCGGCCGAGCCCCTTTTATTGATAACGCGACCACCACCAGAGGGCAATTCCGAATAACTGTCATCTCCCGCTACAGCTGAGTTCAAAAACTGCTTATTCAGGGACATGCGAATATTGCCACGCCGCTCATTGCGCACACGACGATAGCCATCAAGCAACACTACCAATACTAGTAGCAGCCCTACAATGATCATCCAGTCACGAATACCAAGTTCCATCGTTAGCTATTTACCTTCCTCGTTCATCAAAAATATTGTATTTAGTTGCCTAAAAAGCCAGTTACTTAACGCGAAGCACCACTGCCTAGCTACTAAGGCTCTTCAATACTGCGAATTTTAATCTGAATAAGCCAGCAAAACCATAGATACCTGCACTGTATTACAATGCAGCCAATTCAGCAGCCTCGTCAACATCTACCGTTACCAAACGGGAAACACCCGGCTCGTGCATGGTCACACCCAATAATTGATCAGCCATTTCCATGGCAATTTTATTATGGGTGATATAAATAAACTGTACTGATTTGGACATCTCTTTCACTAATCTCGCATAGCGACCGACGTTGGCATCATCCAACGGCGCATCAA
The DNA here is from genome assembly GCA_041677245.1 of Spongiibacteraceae bacterium. Classification (GTDB taxonomy): domain Bacteria; phylum Pseudomonadota; class Gammaproteobacteria; order Pseudomonadales; family Dasaniaceae; genus Oceanicoccus. Next base: position 116,154 of record JBAYQJ010000002.1, read on the forward strand.
CCTCATCCAGCATACAAAACGGAGCAGGGTTAAGCCGAAAGATAGAAAATACCAGGGCGATTGCTGTCAGTGCTTTCTCACCACCGGATAACAGGTGGATAGTGCTGTTACGCTTGCCAGGTGGCCGCGCCATGATAGCAATACCGGTATCTAACAGATCATCACCCGTCATTTCCAAATAAGCTGTACCACCACCAAATACTTTGGGAAACAATTCTTGCAAACTGCTGTTCACTGTTTCAAAAGTATCTTTAAAGCGCTGGCGCGTTTCTTTATCGATTTTATGGATGGCATTTTCTAATGTGGTTAATGCCTCAACTAAATCGTCGTTCTGTGCATCCAAATAGGTCTTACGTTCCGACTGCGATTTATATTCATCAATAGCAGCTAAGTTGATTGGCCCCAAGCGAGTCACGCGACGACCAATGCTTTCAATATTTTCATGCCAAAGCTTTTCGTTGGCCCCCTCTGGCAGATTCTCTAACACAGTCTCTAAGTCGTACTGCGTCTCTATTAACTGCTCTTCTAATGCACGACGACGAACCTGTAAACCTTGAACACCAATTCGCCCTCGCTCCAGCTCACTACGCACGGACTGGGCATGGACTTCAATACCGCTGCGCTTACCCTCTGACTCACGCAAATTGTGCTCAACTTCATCCAATGAGCGTCGAGCCTCAGTCATCTCCTCCTCGACTTGCAAGCGAGCTTCCAGTTGCGCTTCGAGCTCTAGCTTCATCTCTTCAACGGGCTCATCAGCGCCGCTAATACCCTCTTGCAAGATAGCACGACGCTCTTCTAGCTGCTGCACCTGACTACGGCTGCGCTCGATATTTTGGCTCATGGAGTCAAGTTGGGCGCGTAATGATTGATAGCGCATCGCCAATTGATGAGCTGAGTCCTTATCGTGGCGAGCACGCTGCCGCGCTTGATCTAAAGCTGCGCGACACTCATCCCGCTTCGCTAATAGAGCTTCACGCTGACCGGAGTCTTGGTCCATGTTTTCTATCGCTTCCGATAAAATCATTCGAGCTTCGCCTAAGCTCTCCTGCTCCAGCTGAAACTGCTCGCGGCTCTCATCAATCTCACTGTTTATACGATCGCGACGCGAACTGATTTGCTCAACCCGTACCTGCTTGGCACTCAACTGCGAACGCAATTCACTGTGTTGGCTATTTTGTGATTGTACCTGCCGCTGTAACGCTTCACGCTGAGTTTCCAGATCATGTAACAAGGTACGACCCTCAGCCAAAGAGGCTTCTAGCTCTTCAAGCCTTTCTTCGGTATCTTGCAGTGATGCGGTCAACTCCTCCAGCTCTTGCTGGCGCTGTAATACCCCCGCCTGCTGATCCGAATCCTTGGCGACCCGCAACCAGTTAGGCCCCAGCCATAAACCATCCACCGTAATCACCGACTCATGCGCCGCTAACTTAGGCCGTAAAGCCAAAGCCGCCGACAAATCCATCGCCGTATAAATACCCGCCAATAGCCCTTGGGCCTGCTGACCCGCCTCAATTTTGCTGGCCAGTGTATCCGCAATACTGCTATCACTGGCTTGAGGCGAATTATCATCTAGCAAGGTAATACTGCCCTGCTGCAATGACTCCGTCAGCACCGCAATGGCATCGATACCATCGACACAGACTGCCTGTAGATGATCGCCCAATACGGTTTCAACCGCTCGCTCCCAGCCACTGCTGATTTTTAAATTTTCTGCCAAGCGGGCATTATTGGCCAAGCCATTGTTTTGCAGCCAATCACTAATTGCCCCTTTACTCTGACCCAGCGCTGCTTGCTGCAATGCTTCCAGAGAAGCATGACGACCTCGCATACCCTGTGCCTGGGTACGGGCTTGATCTAAAGCATCATCTTGTTGAGCATTTTTTTCACGCTGCCGCTGAATCTGTTCTGCTTGTTCATTAAGTTTATGTTGCTGCTCTTCAACCTGTAGATCTGTCTCAGCCAGTTGCTCGCTGAGCAACTCGATCTCTTCTTCAACCGGGCCGGCACTTAGACTGGCCTTTTCTTCTTCTAACTTAACAATGCGCTGCTGTATGCGCTGCAAAGCCTGTTCGAGATGTTGAATCCGCGATTGCTGAACTTCGGCTTTTTGTCGAGGTTCCAGCGCACGTTGATTGAATTCATCCCACTGTTGCTGCCACTCCTGCATCGCATCTTCAGCGCTGAGCAAAGCGTTGGCGGTTTCTTCTTCTGAGCCTTGGGCCATTTCTAACTCAGGCTGAATTTCTTCTATTTCTATACTCCAGCGCTGCTGTTTATCAGCATCACTTTCAAGGTGCTGCTTTGACTCTTGGTAATTACGCTCGGTCTGCTGTAAATCATCTTTTAGTTGACGGCTGCGTTCCTGCTGGTGCTGAATGGATTGTTCGGCTCTAGCGATCTCAGCCCCGACCGTATAAAAACGCGCCTGCACTTCATTAAATTTATCCATCATATCCGTGTGCACGTCACGGTATTTTTCTATATCCGCATCAATTGCACGCTGCTCGGCAATAACCGACTCCAGCTTTACCTCCAACTCACGGATATTGTGCTCAAATTCTTTAACCTCGCTATCCAGCGCCTTCCACTGCAACGCTTGTAGCTGAGCTTTTAAAAGGCGCTCTTCTTTTCTTAGCTCTGTATAGCGCTCCGCTGCCTGCGCCTGCCGCTGTAAATGCTGCAACTGACGCTCTAGTTCATCGCGTAAATCAGTGAGTCGATCGAGGTTTTCCAAGGTACGACGCATACGGTTTTCCGTTTCACGGCGACGCTCTTTATACTTGGAAATACCCGCTGCTTCCTCAATAAACACTCTCAGCTCTTCAGGCTTAGACTCAATTAAGCGCGAGATCATGCCCTGCTCAATAATAGCGTAGCTGCGGGGGCCTAAACCGGTCCCCAGAAAAATGTCGGTTATATCTCGGCGGCGACATTTGGTACCGTTGAGATAATACTCGGATATGGCTTCACGGGTTACTTTGCGACGGATGGCTATTTCAGCAAAGCGGGCATATTCGCCACCTACAGTGCCGTCGGTGTTATCAAATACCAGCTCTATCGTTGCCTGACCGACGGGCTGTCGATTGATTGAACCGTTAAAAATAACGTCGGTCATGTTTTCACCGCGCAGGTTTTTGGCCGAGGACTCGCCCATCACCCAGCGTACCGCATCGATAATATTCGACTTCCCACAGCCATTTGGCCCCACCACACAACCCAGATTAGACGGAAATGATACGGTGGTCGGATCAACAAAGGACTTAAATCCCGCCAACTTAATACTTTTTAATCTCATGCTACTTTAACTTTAATGGTGGCCAATTGAATTTATTATCATTAATAAACCGTGCCTAATCGTTTCAAGGTAAGGGGTAAAAATCAAATTAGTGTATAGCTTTTAAGCTGCTAGAACTACGTTGTTTGACAATTAACCCCCACCCTTTCGAGCAATCCCAATGATAATTCAGGGTCACACGATTACTGCCGCACCGTATCTATCTCTACCAACAGCGGGCCACTCACTGCAGCCACCTCAACTGAGCGCAAAGACCCTTCAATATCTCCCGGCCCCGGATTAGCAATGCCGTGCTTGGAGATACGCGCAACTAAATCAACATCTTTGAAACTGGACAAATTCAACCCCGGCGCCATCGCCATAGAATCGTCCAGCGTTATTGTCGCCGGCAAATCAGCCACCGTTAATCTGGCAACGGCCAAAGGCATTCTTGGCCCTGTGGCGGCACGAGCAAAGACAAAAACCAAATCACTGCTATTAGCCTGAATATTATCAGCCATCGAAACGTGTACCTGCAGGCTCGCCGGTTTATCAGCCAGCTCTGTGGTAGCATCAACTGGACTCTCTGGCACCTCGCCACTTTCCACTAAGCGTGCTCTGGCCTGTTCGATACCTGCTTCAATCATTCGACGATTGGGTGAAACCGGGCCCAGCATTGGTAGCAGGCGCTGCCAATAACTAATCGCTTGTTGGTATTCACCAGCCTCAAAATTAGCTATACCCAACATACCAAGCACCGTTGGCTGCTGATCGTTAATCGCCAAGGCTCGCTCGGCAACCCCCTTAACTTTATCCGTTAAGTGTCGATCTGAAGACAGATAAAGCGCCTGCGCATATTGTGCTAATGCGGCAGCGTCGTCGGGGAATACAATCGACAAACGCTGATAGGCATCAGTCGCTGAAGGGTAGTTACCCAACTCTAATTGAGTTCTGCCCATCAACATTAAATAGTGCGGATCTTCTGGACGCTGTTTAAGACGTGCCTCTAATTGCTCAATAAGTTGCGCTACTTCAGCATCGTTATTCTCACCAGCATCAACTTTATGCCGAACCTGCTTCAGTGTCTCACTAATTTCCCAATCAGCTTTAGCCCCGGTTTGTTGATAAATCCCCCATGCCAGCAATGGCACCAACACAGCCAATGTTAAGGCAAGTTTAAATGCAGGTTTAATCGGTTCCAGTTCTTTGTCTTCCATAACAGCTGCCTCATCCAGTAGTCGCCGCTCTAATTCCGTTTTTAACTGTTGTAGCGTTTCTTCATCAATCAGACCATTTTCAAATTCAACGTCAAGCTCAGCTAAGCGATCTTTATACAATGCAACATTGACCTCCTTGCGATTTGATTGCACCTGACTTCGATTCATCATTACCGGTGCCAATAAAAACGCTGCTGCCAGCAATACCAGCACCACCGCAACAAAATAAAATTCAGGCATTGGTATTTTCCTTACTGCTTAATAATTGTTCCAACTGCTTTCGCTCTGAGACATTGAGCTCTTGTTTGTCATCGGCAAAAGCCGGTTTTTTTTGTCGCCGATAAACCATCACCGCCATCCCCATACCCAGGATCAAAAAAACTCCCGGCGCCATCCATAACAACGCGGTTTCAGGATTAAATCGTGGACGATACAAAATAAAATCACCGTAACGATTAACCATATAATCAACTATTTGTTGGTCGCTTTGACCATCTTCAAGCATGCGATACAACTCGCGTCGTAGATCTTTAGCTATCGGAGAATTAGATCCCTCCAAATTTTGATTCTGGCACTTGGGACAACGCAATTCAGCTATAAATGTATTATAGCGCGTGCGTAATATGTCATTTTCAAAGTCATAGGTTTCAATCACTGCCGAGGCACTGGTCGATAATAAAACCAACAATAATGTCAGGTATTTCATCCTGGATTACCCCTTATTTGAGTGCTTCTCTGAGTTTTGTTCAGCGATCAACTGGTTAATGAGCGGCTTAAACTTTTCCTGCCAAACCGTTTCATTTAATGGTCCCTGGAATCTAAACCGCACAAAACCGCGATGATCCAACACATAGGTTTCTGGCGCACCGGTCACGCCCATATCCAAACCCAAACTACCTTCGGGATCGAATATATTAAACTGATAGGGACTGCCTTTGGTTTGCAGCCAGCGCTGTGCGGCAGGGATAGTATCTTTGTAATTCACCCCATAAATAACCACACCTTGCTCTTTCGCCAAATAATTTAAATAACCATGCTCGGTATGACAGGACGGACACCATGTAGCCCACACATTGACCAAGGCAATTTTGCCCAGCAAATTAGCTTCTGTCAGCTGTACTGAAGGTTGCTCCAGCTGCTGGAGGCTAAAAACTGGAAACTGCTTATTGATCAACGCTGAGGGCAAATATTGCGGATTGTATTCACCTTGATCGATACGATTGACCATCATATAAAAAAAGCTAATAACAACTGCAAAAATGACTAACGGTAAAAATAATTTAAGACGCGGCATAATGATAAATATCGTTTAAGCAGCTGAGGCTGCGTGAGTTTGGCCTTTAATCCGGTCCCGCACGCGCACCCGATAGCGCGCATCAGCAGCAGCTAAAGCGCCACCAAGGGTCATTAATATAGCCCCCAACCACATCCAGCGCACAAAGGGTTTGTAATGTACCCTAACGGCCCAGGCTCCGTCACCCAGCGGCTCGCCCAAAGCAACATAAAGGTCACGGAATAAACCCGCATCAATGGCCGCCTCGGTTAGCACTTGCTGCTGCGCATTATAACGGCGCTTTTCCGGATGTAAGGTAGCAATCATTTTGCCATCCTCACTGACGGTAATCACACCTTCATCACTACTGTAGTTTGGCCCGGTCACTCCACGTATTCCCTGGAATTGAAAGGTGTACGACTCAATCTCTAACTGATCGCCAGGCATCATCCGTACATCGTGCTCCTGACTGTACTGACTGGTCAAACAAACCCCTAACACCGCGCAGGCAAAACCAATATGTGCGATGACCATGCCATAGTAAGCACGATTTAAGCGAAATAAACCGCTACTAATACTGGAGGCATTACGCAATTTATCTTTCATATCAACCGCAGTAGCCAAAATAATCCATGCGGCAAAACACACCGCCAAGGCTGCAGCAACGCTGTAATCACCACCATAGATAAGCGGAAATACTAAACCAACAATCACACTCGCTGCAGCGGCCACCAACAACTGCGCCTTTAAAAAACCAGCCCGTGTTTTTTTCCAGCGCGCGCTTGGACCAACCCCCATAAACACAATCAAAATAGCCATTAATGGCACAAATACCGAATTGAAATAAGGCGGGCCGACGGAGTATTTACCGAAGCCTAAGCCATCCATAAGCAAGGGAAATAAAGTGCCAAATAGCACTGTTAGCGCCGCTGCCAGAAAAATCACATTATTCATCAGCAACAACATCTCACGAGATAGCCAATCGTAATGGGATTTACTCGATACCGTTGGCGCCCTAACCGCGTACAAGGTTAAAGAACCACCCACCACGATGATCAAAAACACCAGAATAAATAAACCTCGCTCAGGGTCTGCAGCAAAAGAGTGGACTGATGTCAGCACCCCGGAACGGACTAAAAAGGTACCCAACAAACTCAAGGAGAAAGCAATAATAGCCAACAAAACCGTCCAACTTTTAAATACTCCACGCTTTTCGGTTACTGCCAGTGAATGGATCAAGGCCGTACCCACCAGCCATGGCATAAAAGACGCATTTTCTACCGGGTCCCAAAACCACCAGCCCCCCCAACCTAATTCATAATAGGCCCACCAACTTCCCAAACCGATACCCAGAGTCAAAAAAGCCCAGGCAATATTGGTCCAGGGTCGCGACCAACGCGCCCACGCAGCATCCAAACGACCGCTGCTCAAGGCCGCAATGGCAAAGGCAAAAACTACGGAAAAACCTACATAACCAAAATATAACACCGGCGGATGAATAATCAGGCCAACATCTTGCAGCAAGGGATTTAAATCACTACCTTCTAAAGGGAAGCCAGGTAAATGACGGTCAAAGGGATTTGATGTCAGCAGAGAAAACAACAGAAAACCCACTGAAATCATACCCATAACCGAAAGCACTCGCGCCAACATATCCAGTGGCAGCTGACGGCTAAAGATAGACACCGCCAAACTCCAGATTGACAGAATAAGAGCCCACAACAGCAAGGAACCTTCATGGTTACCCCACACCGCACTGAATTTAAAAATAGCGGGCAATTGGGTATTAGAGTGGGCAGCGACAATCACTACCGAGAAATCGTCGGTTAAAAACAAATAGCTTAAAACCCCAAACGAGATGGCGAGAAAGGTAAATTGTCCCACGGCTAAAGATCGACTCAAGGCCATCAAATAGTGATTACCTTTAATCGCCCCCCACATTGGCACCACGGTTTGTAATAACGCCATACACAGCGCCAATATCAATGCAAAATGACCGTACTCAGGAATCATTGGGGGTCTCTTTTATCAGACTTCTTTATGGGTTTATCACAACGGCTATCGCCAAGTTCAACTTCTCGGTATCCATGGACAGCAACACGCTGGTAACTAGTAATCTTTAGTGCTTGCCGCCGCATCAATGGCCGATTGCACTTCAGGGGGCATATAGTTTTCATCATGCTTTGCCAATACTTCAGATGCCTGAAATATACCCTGCTCATCAAGCATACCCAGGGCAACCACGCCCTGCCCCTCATCAAATAGATCAGGCAATATGCCGGTATAGGTCACGGGCACGCGTGCCGTAAAGTCAGTAACGATGAAATCAACTCGCAGGCTTTGGCTATCACGCTTGATACTGCCCTCAAGTACCATACCACCAGCGCGAATTTGCTTACCGACCGGCGCTTTTCCAGCGGCAATATCCGCTGGAGGATAGAACAAATTAATGTTTTCACGTAACGCAAAAGACGCCATCGCTGCGGCTGCGGCTGCACCCAACACGATAAACAAGACTATCAATAAACGCTGCTTTCTTTGAGGATGCATTGCCACTACCGTTAACTCGCTATACCAATTATTGAAAATTATTTAAGACCCAGTCTCAACTTGTTGCTTAGCATGCTGTTCGCGACGCATCAGCATTTTTTGCTGTTTGAAAAACTGCTGGTCACGACGCAATGGCGCGACTAACAATCCAAGCAGCACCACAAAGCTGATGCCATAAACCAACCAGACATAAATACCGTGGCCACCCATTGCCATCAAGGCCGAAAAACTATCAAACTGCATATTCAATTGGCGTCCTCGGCGACTAATGCTTTAACCCACTTGGTATTACGCTCTCGAAATAAAATCTCACTGCGAGTGTGCAACAGGAGTAGCAAACCAAAAAAACAATAAAAACCCGCAATCATCACTAATAAGGGCTGCAACATGTCTATATGCATCGTTGACTCTTCAGTAAACTTTATTGTCGCCGGCTGATGTAAACTATTCCACCACTCTACAGACCAATAGATGATGGGAATGTTCACACTACCCACCAAACTGAGCACAGCACAAGCCTTACTGGCCGAGACATTATCTTCAAAAGCCTCATAGAGCGCGATCACCCCCAAATACAGAAAAAACAAGATCAGCATTGAGGTTAGCCTAGCATCCCATACCCAATAAGTCCCCCAAGTTGGCTTACCCCAAAGTGAGCCACTGACCAAGGAGATAAAAGTCATACCGGCACCTATCGGTGCGCAACACTTCATCACCACCTCAGCCAGTTTCATTTTCCAGATAAGACTGATAGCCGCAGCTACCGCCATTACCATATAACCCGCCATAGCAATAGCCGATGCAGGCACATGGATGAAAATAATTCGATAGCTGTCGCCCTGTTTAAAATCAGTCGGTGCGTAAACCAAGCCCCAAACGGCGCCAACTAGTAACAAAGAGACAGCAACAACGGCCACCCAAGGCAACCAATAGCCGCTGATTTGATAAAACCAGCGCGGCGAGCCCATCTTATGAAAAAAAGTCCACATATTCGTCATCAATTATCTGAGTTAAAAAGCCCAGTGAAATAGCGCCTCATTATACAAGAAACCCTCGGAACCGATAGCTAAGTGCTAGCTTTTTCAAGCACTTATCAACAATACCCATAGCCCCGATCATTAATTATCGATGCTGATCCGTACGCCCGCAGCTATTGCCAATGGCGCAAGCGTTATTGCCAGCGCTAAAAAAGCACCTAATACCGCCAACGGCCCCATATAATTAAAGCCCTCAACCGCCGCCTTAACCGTGCCCACACCAAAAATAAGTACCGGAATATATAATGGCAAAATAATAAGCGACAACAACAAACCACCCTTTCTTAAACCGACTGTCAAACCCGCGCCAATCGCGCCAATAAAGCTCAAGCTCGCCGTTCCCACTGCCATCGCCATCATCAAAGCCAACATCCCCTCACTTGGCAATTGCAGTAGCAAGCCCAGCAGAGGTGATAACAATGTCAGTGGAAAGCCGGTCAACAGCCAATGCGCCAGCGTTTTGGCCAAGACCTGAACGTAGAGTGAAACCGGACTTAACAGCATCAATGCCAAGCTGCCGTCATCGTAATCATTACGGAACAGAGTATCACTGGATAACAGACAGGCTAATAACGCCACCACCCACAGTATCCCAGGAGCTAACAACGCCAACTGTTGCGGATTAGGCCCCACCCCCAACGGAAACAAGGAGCAAACAATCAGAAAGAACGCCAAAGGATTAAAAAAATCACTGCGGCGACGAAAAGCAAGCAGTAAATCTCTGCGTAAAATGGCGGTAAATACGAGAAAAACTGACACTGTAACCTGCTCAGATTGAGGTTTGCTCATTGATCCCCCAAAGTGATGCGACAAACAGGCTGGGAAATCGTCAATTCATGATGGGTCGTTAAAATCACCGTGCCGCCGCCCTGTACATAAGCCTCAATCCACTGCTCCAGTTCAGCGACGCCCTTTTTATCGATCGCCGTAAATGGCTCATCCAAAATCCACAGCCGTGAGCAGCCCAAAAACAAACGCGCCAAACCGACACGGCGCTGCTGGCCCGCCGACAAGGCAAAACAGGGGCTGTCTTCGTAGCCATATAAGCCTACCTTTTCCAATGCCGCCATAATTGCCTCATCGGCCGATCGGCCATTAAGCCCTTTTAATGCCGCGTGCCAAATAAGATTTTCCCGAGGACTCAACGCAGCCTTCACCCCAGAATCGTGCCCCAGGTAAAGCAGCTCTGCATGGAACTGTGAGCGTGCCTGTTGAACCGACTGACCCCGCCAGGTTAAAGACCCCGTATAACGGCTGGACAAACCACATAAAACCCGCAGCAAACTTGTTTTACCGCTGCCATTTGGCCCTTCGACTTGATAAATCAGCCCCTGTTCGATATCGAGATTAAGGCCTGACACCAATACCCGGTCGTCGCGCTCACAACAAAGATCAACGGTCTGCAAAATGGATACCACGGAATAAATAGCCCTCAGCTAATAGTTATTTGGAGGTGTGGGCGATGACTCCCAACCCAATTACTCAAAGTTATCGCCGTAACGGCCGCTATACTGGTCATGGAAAATACTTACTGGCCATTAACTTACCGCAAAAGCGCTCCAGCCTCGCCCCGGCAAAGCGGTGTTACTCTATTCAATACGGCCCAAAACAAACAGCGGCAATATTGTTGTTTCCGCTTACTGCAAAGGGTGGCTATTATAACCATAATAAAGCGGTGCGCCCTATGACTAGCTCATTGGGCTCAATTATTCAGCAGATTCTTCCACAAATAACACCCGCTACAGGTGTAGTGCTCGACCAGATGGCGCAACCCATGTCCCCAACACTGGATTCATTGATCAACCAACTTATCTCACTAAAGCCTTCCGGGGGCGATAGTATCGCCAATATAGTAAAAAGCGGGGTTATCGAAGCGACGGTGTTGTCCAGCAGCCTTTTAGCTAAACCTGGCACAGGGCCAACAATGTCAGCTACACCCACCGCACCACTGCCAGAGACCACAAACCAGGGAAGCGCTCAATTTAAGATTATCATCAACACCGCCAAGCAAACCCTTACACTTATTACCCCCAGCCCCATCCCCGTCGGTAGCCACATCAAACTTAACGTCACTCCCCACTCAGCTGCCGCCACACTGACGATTCTCGGGTCAGATAAAATTAATATACAACTTCCTGCGACACTCATCGGTGAAACCGTCGCGAGTAAACTCAATCCAAATACAGCTATTGATAAACCACAACTACCGCCGACTTTTATACCTCCGATGAGCAAAGCAGGCATTGACCGCGCGACGATAGAGCAAGGTGTGCGGACAGCCCTACCACTACAACAACCACTGAAGTCATTGCTGCCGCTAATACAAGCTATCAGCCAACAAGCATCACCCAAGCTACCCCAGAACCTTATTCAGAACCTAAACGTACTCATGCGGCAATTTCCTAGCGCTGAACAGCTACAGCAACCTGAGACATTAAAGCGAGCCATCAGTAACAGCGGAAGTTTTTTTGAAGCAAAGCTAGCTCAACTCGCTGCCAGCAACACCAGCGCAACATCCCCCAGCACTAACAAAGATGTTTTACTGGATGTTAAGGGGTTGCTGCAGCGTATTTTACGGCAGGTTGATAAGGCCGCAAATCCTGGCAAGGAAACCTTGCCAGCAAGCAATCTGCTGCAAGCACTACCCAGTTTCAACCTGGACCTACAAAATCGCTCTGGTAAAACACAAGGTAGCAAAGATCAAAGTGTCGATATACTACTCCGACAACTGGGCAGCCAGTTGCTCGCCAGTGTTGCCCGCACCCAAATCAACCAATTGGAAACCTTAGCCCACCGGCAACAAAACACCCCCGACAACCAAGGCCCGATCAATAGCTGGACCCTGGAAATACCCATCATGCAAGGCAAGCACGTTGACAATATGGAAATGCGTATTGACCAACAACTGGTCGACGAAGATACCGCCCAGGGTAAGGATAAGGCTAAAAAGCTATGGACAGTTATGCTGGCCTTTGACTTACACACATTAGGAAAAATGAATGTGCAGCTCAAAATACTGGATCAATCAGTCTCTGCCAAAGTGTGGTCACAACTGGAACACACCCATCAAACTGTCAAACAACAGATACAGGGATTAAAAGGCAATTTAGAAAAAGTCGGCGTTAATGTAAAACAGGTCGAGTGTCAGTTGGGCCTCCCGGCCAAAAGCCAAATCCCTATCTACAACCAACTGGTGGATATCAGAACATGAGTAACGCCGACAATCAAAAAGCCGATAAAAAAGCCGTCGCCTTACAGTACAACGGTAAAAGCGCCCCAGCGGTCACCGCTACGGCCACTGGCATTCTCGCAGAAGAAATCATTGAAATTGCACGTCAACACGGCATTCCACTATTTGAAAATGAAACGCTGTTGCAATTACTTACTGAGATTGGTTTAGGGGAAGAAATTCCAGAAACACTTTATTTGTGTATCGCGCAGGTTATCGCTTTTGCCTACACAATACAGGGTAAATTCCCAGAGGGATGGGAGCCCGGCAGTAACCTTGATGAAAAACCGATCAATTAAAACAGACTAGACAGAGTCCACCAGATAAATAAACGACTTATCGATCAGACCCCGCTTTTAATAACGATAGCAAACTGGCCTCAGCTTCTGGCAAACCATAACGCTCAACCAGCTGATCAACGTCAGCACCAGCCTTAACCATCGATGCCGCTTGATTGTAGGACTGATAGTCAGGGTTATTCAGCTCCATCTGCTGCTGCTTTTCAACCGCCAGACGTAGCTTTTTTTCGACCAAAATCAGCCGCTGCCCCACACCCATCGCAGCGTTATTAACCACCGACAGCTCATGTTTTAAAGCAGCTACTTGTTCAGTAGCACTCTGTTCAACCACCGATAGCCGCTTGTTCAAATGCATTGCATAAAGGCTTACTGCCGCAACCAGCAACAAACAAACAGCTATTAGTACCCAAACTAAAGTCATGAGGGCTTAATACTCCTCAACTTCGGACCACTCTTCATCAGTCAGTAATTTATCAAGCTCAACCAGAATCAGTAACTCATTATTTTTGTTACATACCCCCTGGATGAACCGCGAGCTTTCATCATTACCTACATTTGGCGTCGTTTCGATCTCAGACTGACGCAGGTAAACCACTTCGGCCACGGCATCGGCTAAAATACCTACCACATGATTATCCGTCTCAATAATGACAATACGGGTTTGATCCGTGACTTCGGCATCAGGCAGCGCAAAGCGATGACGGGTATCGATAACAGTAACCACATTGCCACGCAAATTGATAATGCCCAGCACATAGGCTGGAGCACCAGGTACCGGTGCAATCTCGGTATAACGTAACACCTCTTGCACCTGCATTACGTTAATACCGTAAGTCTCCCCCGCTAAGCGAAAGGTCACCCATTGCAGCATTGGATCGTCAGTATTTTGTGCTAACTTTGTTGCCATAGATTTCTACCCTAAAACTGAACCCGTTAAAATGCAGTAGTCAAAATTAAACCGTTACCATTGCATGAATATAGAACATAGCAGTATCTGCGCCAGCCTTTTCGTCAGAATTTCAATAATACTGTTACTTTGCTAATGCTTTTTTTCTTAAACCCTGCGCCTCAAACATAGCCGTCAGCTGACTGACATCCAATAATGCGCACATATGCTCTACCACCGTACCCGCTAACCAGGGACGCTTACTACGTTCACCACGCCAGCGTACATCCTCAGGCTCAAGCACAATGGCATTAGCGACTGAATCAACGGCCAAGGCCCAGTCTACGCCATTGATGGAAATAACATAACCATACTGCTCCCGCATTGTCTCCACATAGCGCTCTGGCATAACCACTTGAGCCGTATCAATAACGCGTAAATTACTGTTTTTACCCCGCATCAAGCCCATAAACCAATTAACCTGCCCAAAAATAGAGGTTAAACTCTCATCATCCATCGGGTGAATAGCACCCAGCTCCACCAAAGGCACTGCCAACGCCAAGCCACCGACACTAAACAACAGGCACTCAAATCGCTGCTGAGCCCAGCTGGGGCGCCCATTAGCTAACCATTCACTCACCTTTGCCGCTTCAACCGAGGCGCTAGAGTCGACAGCTATTGCAATATCAGTTGCTGGCTCTGCCACCTCTACAGCCACCGGCGCAACAGGCTCACAGACAACCTTAGCAGGCGCCTTAGCGATTAATGCCTCCACTACCGGAGCTTGTCTGGTTTGGTCAGAATTAACTTCGACCTTGGGTTTCTCATCAGCTCTGCGGCGGCCCGTATCTACTTTAGACGCGAACTTTAGTGCAGGCACTTTGATAGCCAAAGGCTGCGGCGGCTCCGCATAAGGCAGTGAAACCAACTTACGCGACTGCAATAAACGCTGCGGCTGCAGCATCGTCGCGGCAGGTTTCACTACCGGCTGGGCAAAAAATCTATTTGGTTCATCAGCAGCAAGCTCTGCCGCCAATGGCTCCATTCTATTACCAGGACGCGGGCGGCGCCGATCTGTCATCGGGACCTCGGCCTGGAACTCAACCTGAGCTTCAGGCTTTTCTGTCACTTGGCTTAACAATAAGTCCAGATAGTCCTGTACCTCAGTATTGCCTAAAGGTTCACTACACATAACAGTCACTTAATTAATCCAAACTCCATCCAGCTTACAAGCGCTGCTGCAACAGCAAGTATTTTAACAAAGCCCGATAAGCTACAACACCCCGGCTTTGTGCTGAAAACTGCGAAGGAGTTACCCCCTCTCTGCTGGCATCACGAAAACGGGTATCGACAGGAATCATCGCAGGCCAAATTTCATCGGGATAGCTATTACGCAGGGTTCGCAGAGTTTTGATCGAGGCCTGAGTTCGCCGGTCAAACAGGGTAGGAACAATCAAATACTGTAACTCTTTCTTTAATGACCGCGTAACCATCTGAATAGTACGCATCATTCGCTCCAGACCTTTGAGTGCTAAAAACTCAGTTTGCACAGGTATCAACAAACGTTCACTGGCAGCCAGTGCATTAATCATCAATGCACCCAGTACCGGAGGGCTGTCGATAAGCACATAGTCATAATAATCCCAGATCAAACTTAAAGCTTTAGCCACCTTTAGCCCCATCCCTTCAGCTGCCGCACGCCGCTCAACCGTGGCCAAAGCCATGCTCGATGGCAATAAGCTCAAATTTTGGCACGGAGTTGCCAACAGCAACGACTGTATTTCTGCAACCGTAGCATTATTTGAAGCAAACAGGTTAAAGCTGCTTTTTTGCAAAGTATCCGGATCATAACCAAAATAACTGGTCATTGAACCATGAGGGTCAAGATCTAGTAACAGCACCCTCTGCCCCTGATCGGCTAATAGTCCACCCAGAGTCACAGCCGTGGTGGTTTTACCCACACCACCTTTTTGATTTGCGACTGCCCAAACGCGCATTCAACTCCCCATATTGACGTCAAAGAACCGTCGCCAGATGATTGTTCATTTATTTTACCTAGCTTAAGCAAGTATCTTGCCAGAGAAACTAATCGCGCCAACTTACTGGTTTTCTACTGCAGGGTTATCATTGGTAAACAACAAACCACCATCATTTAATTTAATCGTTTTCACGCCCTCCAAGCTATTCGGCTCAGTCAGCTGATCCTCCACCCTAACACTAGCATCAGTTACTGGGACATCCGGTGAAACCGTATCAGCGGAAATAGCTGTGTTAACCGGCGCATCGGTTTGATCTACTACCGGCAATGCCTCGGCAGTTTCGCCGAGCAACTCAGCCACTGAACTAATCTGCTTTAATGTTGGCCGCAACTCGCCGGTTTTAGATATCATTAATACCACCCGCCGGTTTGCTGTTCGTCCCTGCTCTGTGGTGTTATCGGCAACAGGCTGAAATTCTCCATAGCCAATTGCAGCCAGCCGCTCTGGCGCCATCCCCTCCTCGATAAAAAGCTGTACTACCGCCGCCGCACGCGCACTTGAAAGCTGCCAATTAGAAGGGTACTGAACCGTTTTAATGGGTATGTTGTCGGTAAAACCCTCAACCCTAACGGGGCTGTTATACTGCTTTAAAATATCAACAATATCACCTAACAGCTCCAAGGCGGGGTTACTAAGACGGGCATCACCACTGGAAAACAACAACGATGACTTTAACTCAACCTCTAACCACTCTTCGTTACCACGAACGGTAACCAAACCCTGCCCTAATAGACTGCTAAAAGCTTGATCAAGCTGCTCATTAATCCGCAGAAACTCAGCGGGCAAGGTATTATTTGATTCGCCACTATTAGTACCACTCTCTTCTCCGGGGCTCTGTGCACCTACGAGCCGATCCGCCTGAGCCTGCAAATCAATAAGATTCAATGGGTTGGATTTTGCCATCTCACCTATTTGAATCGGCTTTAATGATCGCTCAACCGGCACAGAATCTTTGCTACTAAATACATTCGTTAAGGTTTCAGACAGCACTTTATATTTGCCTTCATTGACCTGTGAAATAGAATACATGACAACAAAAAAAGCAAACAGCAGTGTAATGAAATCTGCATAGGAAATCAGCCAGCGCTCGTGATTAACGGGTTCTTCAATGATGCGACGGCGAGACACTGAAAACTCCTGAGAATAGCAATTAACGAGACCGATCGATTAACGGTGCAAATAACCATCGAGCTTTAATTCTATCGCCCGTGGATTTTCACCCTCGGCAATAGAAATAATGCCCTCGATGATTAATTCGCGAAACTGTGACTCTATCCGAGCCAAATTTCGTAACTTACTCGCTATTGGTAGCAATAATAAATTGGCAAAACCAACGCCATATATTGTCGCAACAAAGGCAACAGCAATACCCGCACCTAATTTACTAGGGTCAGACAAATTACTCATCACCTGAATCAAGCCCATAACGGCGCCAATGATCCCAATGGTTGGAGCATAACCCCCCATACTTTCATAGAATTTTGCAGCATTAATATCACGCTGCTCCAGCAGCATCGATTCAACCTCCATAACGCTGCGAATACCCTCTGGCTCACTTCCATCCACCAACAGCTGTAAACCTTTGCGAGCAAAAAAGTCTGACTCGGTTTCAGCGATAGTCTCAAGCCCTAATAAACCTTCTTTACGTGCGGCAATCGCCCAGCGTACAACCTTATCTATACCTTGACGAAAAGCGAATACCGGCGGGGAAAAAACCCAGCTTAAACGCCTGATAGCAAAGCGCATACCCGACCAGGGAGTTTGCAGCATAACGGCTCCCAAGGTACCACCAATAACAATAATTGCAGCAGGCGTATTAACCAAAGCAGAAATTGACCCGCCCTCCAGGTAGTTACCACCGATAATAGCGGCAAAACCTAGAATTACACCGAGTATACTGAGAATATCCATTAGCGGCTTACCTTAACCAATTTCACACAGCCGTGCCCCAACTTGCCGAAGTGACAAAACCTCATCAGCGATATTAGCCTTTGCAATTGCCATGGGCATGCCATAAATCACTGAAGTTTTTTCATCTTGAGCCCAAATAGTTGAACCTTTTTGCTTTAATAATTTAGCGCCTTCACATCCGTCAGAGCCCATACCGGTAAGCACCACAGCCAACACTTTTTCTTCGTAAACATTCGCCGCCGAACCAAAGGTGATATCAACACAAGGTTTGTAATTTAAACGCTCATCTCCAGGCAATATTTTTACCCGCCCACCCTTGCCGATCATCAACTGCTTGCCGCCTGGCGCCAACAATGCAACTCCGGCGCGCAACATATCACCATCCTTGGCTTCCTTGACACTAATCTTGCATAGCGAATCTAAACGCTCAGCAAAAGCGGTAGTAAACGCTGCAGGCATATGCTGTATCAATACCAAAGGCAATGAAAAATTAGCTGGCAACTGAGTTAGCACCGCTTGTAACGCAACCGGCCCCCCCGTGGAAGTACCAATAGCGACAAGACTGTATTGCCTGGATGATTTTTTTGCTGCAACTGCTGGCTTAACAGGGGCAAAAGCGGAAGTAGTCGTTGCAGACACCGGACTATCATCAACAGGTCGCTGCAGCGATCTCTGAACTGGGGTGCTAACATTCACTGACGATGCCAGGCGGCCATGCCGTCCAGCACTAGCAACAGTTAAAATTCTCTCTGCGAGTTTCTGCTTTAAGACCGCTGAATTCTTTGAGATCTGCTCAAAATTCTTTGGTAAAAAATCAACGGCTCCCGCTGCCAAGGAATCTAACGTTACCCTGGCACCTTCATAAGTGAGTGAGGAAAACATCAGCACCGGCGTCGGGCACTGGGCCATTATTTGCTTGACTGCAGTAATGCCGTCCATTACTGGCATTTCGTAGTCCATGGTAATAACATCGGGCTTTAATTTAAGCGTCAACTCAACAGCTTCGCGGCCATTACTCGCCGTTCCGATAACACTCAAACCATCGATACTATTCACTATTTCGCTCAACCGGCGGCGAAAAAAACCCGAATCATCGACCACTAAGACGGTAACCGCCATTATCTACCTCATTTGTATCTAAGCTATTTTTAACGATTATGCTGCAGCGCCTATACACTAACGCTGACAGTGAACGGGAACATACTATACTCAAGCACACTCCCTCGGAGAGAGCCTGACCCCGAAAGCGGCCATGACACGAGAATTGGCAGTGCTTAACTAGCGTAACGTTTTAACATACTCGGCACATCCAGGATTAATGCAATACGGCCATCACCAGTAATGGTTGCACCTGCCATGCCTGGCGTACCTTGCAACATTTTACCTAATGGCTTTATCACTACTTCTTCCTGCCCAATTAATTGATCGACGACAAAGCCCACCCGCTGGGTTCCAACCGTTACGATCACAACATGAGCGCTAATATCTTCACTCTGTTGCGGCTCATCTTTAACTAGCCATTTTTTCAAATAAAATAAAGGTAATGCTTTGTCCCTTACGGTAACAACCTGCTGACCATCAACAATATTAGTCCGAGTTAGATCCATGTGAAATATCTCATTCACACTAACCAAAGGAAAGGCGAAAGTTTGACTCCCCAACATAACCATTAAGGTTGGCATAATGGCCAGTGTTAACGGAACCTTAATCTCTAAACGAGTACCTTCTCCAATCTTCGAGTGAATCTCTACTGAGCCATTAAGCTGAGTAATTTTAGTTTTCACCACATCCATGCCCACACCACGACCGGAAACATCGGAAATTTCTGTCTTGGTGGAAAAACCAGGCATAAAAATAATGTTAAAACACTCAGCATCACTTAGCCGCGCGGCAACGTCTTCGTCAAATAAACCTTTCTCTATTGCTTTAGCTCGCAACATTTCGGGGTCCATACCACCGCCGTCGTCAGTAATCGACAATAAAATATGGTCGCCTTCTTGCTCCGCTGCTAAAATAATTTTGCCTATTCTTGGCTTACCCATTTGCTCACGCACATCGGGCATTTCAATGCCGTGGTCAACAGAATTTCGTACCAAATGGACGAGCGGGTCAGCCAGTGCTTCGACCAGGTTTTTATCTAAATCAGTTTCTTCTCCCCGCAACTCAAGGGTGATTTCTTTTTTCAGGTTACGCGCCATATCACGAACAACGCGAGGAAAACGGCCGAAAACTTTTTTGATCGGCTGCATCCGAGTTTTCATCACCGCCGCCTGTAAATCAGCAGTTACCACATCAAGGTTAGAGACGGCTTTCGTCATCACCTCATCGCCACTGTTAGCACCCAGCCGCACTAAGCGGTTACGGACTAGCACCAACTCTCCCACCATATTCATGATGTCATCCAGACGCTGGGTATCAACACGAACAGTGGTTTCCGCCGCTGGTGCGGAGTCTTTAGCGGTTGCAGATGATTTTTGAGCGGCAACGGGTGGTGTATTGTCCTTAACCGATTTCGCCGCTGCTGCTGGCGTAGCATGAACGACGGCTGATTGAGGTGCCGCCGGCTCAGCTGCTTTTATCGGCTCAACGCTTACTGCTGCAGCTGGTGCCGAGTTTGTATTCGCCGCTGTTGGCCCCTGTCCCTGACCATGAAGCTGATCCAGCAAGGCTTCAAATTCACTATCATCGATAATACCATCGTCACCAGAACGCTCCTCTGTAACGGGCGTGGAAACCACTGGCTGAGATGAGCCTGGCGCACCTGAACCATGCAGCTCATTAAGCAGAGCTTCAAACTCATCATCGGTAATTTCATCATTGTTTGAGCTGCTAACAGCTGCAGAGGGAGTGACTTCAGCCACCCCTCCATGTTTACCTTTACCATGAATTTCGTCCAACAATGACTCAAATTCATCGCTGCTAATTTCATCACTGCCGGTATTAGACTGGGCTGAACTACCTGTGTCTGTCGCCGTCTCACTGCGTGTTTTTGTAGCAGCGGCTTCTGGCTCAGTAATAGCATTTAAAAATTGTTCAAATTCAGCATCGGTAATATCCCCTTCAGTCACTGGGGGCGCAACTGAACTTATCGTAGCCTCTACCGATGCAGGTACATCCGTACCTTTTACCAAGGCATCCAATCGCGCCAGCAACGCAGGATCAGCGGGCTCTAGCTGCTCGCCTGCCTGTACCTGAGCAAACATTTCATTAACGGCATCCAGCGCCTGCAGCACTACATCCATAAGTTCGGAAGTCACGCTACGCTGACCATTGCGCAAAATATCAAACAGGTTTTCAGTAATATGACAACAATCAACCAAGGGATTTAATTGTAAGAATCCCGCGCCACCTTTAACGGTATGGAAACCCCGAAAGATAGCGTTGAGCAAATCCTTGTCATCAGGACGCTGCTCCAAATCAACTAATTGCTCGGACAACTGCTCCAGTATTTCTCCAGCTTCTACTAGAAAATCCTGCAGTATTTCTTCGTCTTCACCGAACATTCACCACTCCCCAGCAACACATATTTTTCTCATTCGAGACAGGCTAAAAGCCTAAACTTGAGAGCAAATCATCGACATTATCTTGCCCCGATACCACATCGTCGCGATTTTCTGCGTTGATTTGTGGCCCCTCAGCTTCGGAATCAAGGCCTTTAACAAGGCGCTTTTCAGTGCGATCACCACTGCGCACAATGCCGGTTAATTCTTCTATTTGTCCGGCAACCCGCATCAACTCTACCAGACGCTCTTCAACTTCCTGCACCAGGCTAATGACCTTTTTGATCACTTGACCGGTTAAATCTTGAAAATCCTGCGCCAGCAAAATGGTATTAAACTTGTCGTTTAACTGCCCTGACCCATCGGCAGCAAAGCCTAAAAATTCATCAATACTGTGATAGAGTTCCCGAAACTCGTCAGGGTTCATCTCTCTGCGCAATAACCTAGCCCAGTCTTCACGCAACGCTATGGCCTTTTCTTTTATTTCAGACGCCAGTGGAATACCTTCTTCAACCATGTCCATAGTCTTATCGGCCGAACTGCCGGTAAGCTGAATAACATAATCCAGACGGTCTTGCGCGTTAGTCATTTTTGACGCGTCTTCTTCACCTTCCATTGGCTGACCAATGTCAAAATTAACAATGGCATCATGCAAGCCACGGGTCAATTTACCCACTTCTAAATAAATACTGCGATCACGCGCTTCATTTAATTCTTCAATAGCACTTGAGGCACCCTTAAAGTCACCATCTTCCAGCTTCTGAATTAGCGTGCGCGCACGGTCTTTAAGATCGTCCCAAACATCATCGGAAGGTTTTTCTTGGTTATTTACCAACATGAATTTGCCATACCTTACGTCTATGTACTATGAGGTTGAAGTTAGCAAGGTTTCCTAGCCCCCAACTCGCTCAAAGATTTTTTCGATTTTCTCTTTTAACACCGCAGCTGTAAAAGGTTTAACGACATAACCATTAACCCCAGCTTGCGCTGCCTCGATGATTTGATCGCGCTTAGCCTCGGCTGTCACCATCAGAATTGGCATGTTTTTAAGCCGAGCATCAGCTCTAACAGCTCTTAACAACTCTATACCGGTCATACCGGGCATATTCCAATCGGTCACCAGAAAATCGAAATTACCGTTTTGCAACATAGGTAATGCCGTAGCACCATCATCAGCCTCTGCTGTATTAGTAAACCCTAAATCACGCAGCAGGTTTTTAATGATGCGCCTCATTGTTGAAAAATCGTCAACAATGAGAATTTTCATATCTTTGTTCAAAGCTACCTCCAGAGAATTTCTGCTTTGATCAGCACATTTAACTACTTAGTCAGTCTAGCCCCAGATTTTAGGGTAGCCAGTTTTCAGCAGCATATATAACAACTTTTTATATAAAAATTAAACATTTATCTCAGCAAGTTAATGCTTATCGACCGATCGACAAAAAACTGTATAAAATCGAATCAATATGATGATTTCAGCCTTATTAGGCTACGAGTTATCAGCCCGCGCTAGCCAAGATCGGTAACGGTGTGCCAATCAGCCATACGGCTGCGCAATCTTAAGGCGGCCTGACTATGAATCTGGCTGACTCTGGATTCACTTACCCCAAGCACCAACCCTATTTCTTTTAAGTTCAGCTCTTCGTCATAATACAAAGCCAGTACTAGTCTTTCACGCTCAGGTAAGGTCCCGATTGCTGCCGCCAATCCCTGTCGCAGGGAATCAGATTGTATACTGTCATAGGGATTCGCCGAAGAACTTACCAGTTGCTCCTCAGGCCGATCATCACCACTGATGAGTTCGTCATAACTAAACAATTTACTCGAGGCGGAGTCTTTGAGCATGTTGTAGTAATCGTCCAGCGACACACCCAGCTCATAGGCTACTTCTTGATCACTAGCGTCACGCCCAAGCCGTGTTTCTACAGCACGTATGGCCTCAGCGACTCGACGAGAGTTACGATGAACTGAGCGAGGAGCCCAATCACCCCGCCGGACATCGTCAATCATCGCTCCGCGAATACGGATACCGGCATAGGTCTCAAAGCTAGCACCTTTGGAGACATCATAATTTCTTGCGGCTTCCAGCAAGCCAATCAAGCCTGCCTGAATCAAATCCTCCACTTGAACACTAGTAGGCATTCGCGCCAGTATATGATGGGCAATGCGCTTCACCAACGGCGAATGGCGCTCTACCACGTCATTCATGGAGATTTTTTCTACATCGCTGTACATTGCCACCCCTTCAGACAACGTCATTATGGCTGCTCAACGCCCCCTTGTACTAATTGCTCAACAAAGAACTCAAGGTGCCCACGAGGGGATGAAGGCAGTGGCCACAGATCAACCTTTTCAGCCAATTGCTTATAGGCTGATGCGGCTGGGCTACGCGGCGCAAACTCAACCACAGGGCGTTGACGCTGAACGGCTTTACGAACAGATTCATCAAAAGGAATACCACCCACATACTGCAAAGTGACATCGAGAAAACGGTCAGTCACCTGAGTTAACTTATTATAAAGATTACGCCCTTCCTGCGCCGTACGAGTCATATTGGCAACAACACGAAAACGATCAACATTATAATTTTTATTCAGTAATTTAATCAGTGCGTAAGCATCAGTAATCGACGATGGCTCGTCGCAGACAACAATTAGAATCTCCTGCGAAGCGCGAACAAAACTAACCACGGAGTCAGAAATACCTGCCGCCGTATCAATGACCAACACATCAATTTGATCACTGATTTCACTGAAGGCATGAATAAGACCTGCATGCTCCATAGCGCCAAGCATTGTCATACGCTGGGTACCTGAAGAGGCAGGTATAATACGAATACCGCCTGGACCGGTCAGCATAATATCCAACAGCGAACACTCGCCAGACATCACATCTTCCAAGTTACGTTTAGGACGCAACCCTAGTAGCACATCGATATTTGCCAAACCTAAATCTGCATCCATCAACGCCACACGACGCCCCATTCCAGCCAAGCATACGCTTAGGTTGATAGAGACATTGGACTTGCCAACCCCCCCCTTGCCACCGGTTACCGCAATTACTTGTACGGGGTGTGTACTACTCATCGCAGAGGTTTACTCCTAAATAACATTTTAATGTTGGGATTAGCTGTCAAGCGGAAGCGCCCTATAGACTTAGCCCCCTATTACATTCTTTTTGACTATGATTTAGTCAATGATGACAACAACTTATCGATTTTTTCAGCATAGCATCAATCTACTGAAGCGTGTTACATGAACCACTCTTTATATAGTTGCTAAACACGAAAATCTCCAGTAACTGAGACCATTAAGCGAGCTATCGTTTGTAAGCTATAAGGACTACTCTTCAGAGCCTATGACAAAGTCGCCATTTCCTCTGCCATTGATTCGTCATTAGTCGTAGCATGCTTAGCCAGATCAATAGCCGAGCGAACTAACTTTGGCCCATCCGCTATAGCAATATCTTCCGGTACACCCTGACCGTCGGTGATGTAAGCAATCGGTAGCTGTTTTTCAATAGTTAATGTTAACGCCTCGCCCAAACAGGCGCTTTCATCTAATTTGGTTAGTACGCAGCCACTGAGGCTGTCTGTTTTATAGGTATGATAAGCTGACTTAATCACTTCAACCTGACTGGTTGTAGGAATAACCATAATAGTACGCAGCCGACTGCCCACCTCGTTTAAGTCACGCAACTGTGGTTTAAGCCGCTGGTCTTGGCGGTTTAAACCCGCCGTATCGACTAACACGAGGGCTTTGTGCCGCAAGGAGTGAAGCACTCGCTCCAGACTATTATTTTTATCGACAATTTTTACTGGTACGTTCAAAATACGCCCAAAGGTGCGCAGCTGCTCATGGGCAGCAATACGCATGGTATCTGTTGTTACCAAGGCCAAATCATCAGCGCCGTTTTTAAGTACATAGCGGGCAGCTAACTTACCAATAGTCGTGGTTTTACCCGCTCCAGTTGGCCCAACAAAGGCAAACACGCCGCCATTAACCAGCAAATCTTCACCTACCACCGGCACACGCTCACAGAGATCACTCATAATAGACTGCCAAATCTCTGCGGATTCACGTTCGACACTGCCATTAGCCAGATAGCTACTCGCTAGCAAAGATTCCGCTATCGTCGCACCTATACCCATGCGCTTGAGTCGCTTCCACAAACCGGCCTGCTGAGGATGCTGCTGGGTAAACTGCCCCCAAGCCATAGAAGATAATTGACGCTCCAATAATTCCCGCATGGACTGTAACTCAAATCGCATTGAGGCCAGCTCATCATCGCGCTCAGCGACAAATTGTTGCTTTGCGGTATCGTTATTCTTAGCTGCCGAATTATCGATAGTTGGTGCATTACTCTGAACACTGCCGCTTTGAATATCGCTCTCTGGTGTGCTGACCATAGAGCCATCATTTGTAGCAGCTGCCATCATCGAACTGAAGCTCACTACATCGGCAGCTAGAGGCGGCTCAGTATTGTCCAAGGAAGGCGTGGCGACTGCATTATGGGCCTGCTCCAGCTCTAGACGCTTTTTCTCTGCAAGAATTTTCGACAAGGCTTGTGCCCGCTGCTGCGCCTCGGCCTGCATCCGGTCTAGCTCCAAGTCAAGAACGCTCGGCGTTTGCTGTTGCTGAGCTGCTTGAGCACTGGCAATTGCAGCCTGCTCAAAGGGGTTCAATGAAGCCCCCTCTGATGTTGATGCCGTGGCTCCCACAGTTTCATCCGTTGTAGGGTCAACCGTTTCATCAACCGCAGTCAGTAGCTCGACGCCTCCAGCAACGCGCTTATTCGACAATATCACTGCATCGGGGCCAATTTCTTCCCGTACCATTTTAAGCGCCAAGCGCATATTGGCGGCGACAAAACGTTTAACTTGCATATGCTAATGCCTCTGGTTAACCAACCGTACTTTCAATCGTAATTTGTTTGTCATCGGGAATTTCGGCATAGGACAAAACCTGCATATCCACTGCGCTATAGCGAATAAATTTCACCAATACCGCTCGTAATGGCGCCGATACTAATAGCACTGCCGGCTTGCCGGCTAACTCCTGCTTCTGGGATGCTTCCATCAGCGCCGCCTGCAACCGTTCCGCCAAACCGGGTTCCAACACAATATCGCCAGAATTCCCACTTTGCTGTGACTGTTGTAATGACTTAAGCAATAACTGTTCCATCGCTGGATCTAAAGCTATAGCTGGCAGTATTTGCTCGTTTCCATAGATGTTCTGGACGATAGTCCGCCGTAATGCCACCCTGACCATACCGGTCAAAACGCCAGAATCTTGACTAGTCATTACCCCTGCCGATAAAGCCTCCGCAATCGTGCGTAAATCCCGAATGGGTACCTGCTCCATCAACAGATTTTTCAATACAGCCAGCAGTACATTCATCGATACTGTTTCGGGGACGAAATTCTCCATCAACTTAGGGAAGCTCTTCCCAAAGCGATCAAGCATTTGCTGCGCTTCATCATGACCTAATAGCTCGTGGGTATGCTTGAGTAAGATTTGATTAATATGGGTCGCCACCACCGTACTGGCATCCACCACGGTATAGCCCAAAGTCTGCGCTTGATCCTTCACCCCAGGCTCTATCCACAAGGCCTCTAAACCAAAAGCCGGATCAGTGGTGGGAATGCCATTTAACTTACCAAATACTTGACCTGGATTTATCGCTAAATCTCTATCGGGATAGATCTCTGCCTCACCCGCCGTCACCCCCATCAAGGTAATACGATAGGCGGTTGGCATTAAATCCAGGTTATCGCGAATATGCACCGAAGGAATTAAAAAACCTATTTCCTGAGATAACTTTTTGCGAATACCCTTGATCCTGCTGAGCAGCTCACCACCCTGGGATTTATCGACCATTGGAATCAAGCGATAACCTACCTCTAAGCCGATGGCATCCACTGGCTGCACATCATCCCAACCAATCTCTGGCACTTCCGCCTTCTTAACCTGCTCTGCTTGTTGCTCAAGCTGCTGGTTGCGCTCGACCTCATCCCGATCCACCTCAACCTTCGCTTTACGTTTATGAATGGTATACGCCAAACCACCGCACAAAGCAGCCAGCGATAGAAAAGCAACGTGTGGCATACCGGGAATAATACCCATCAAACCGACGATGCCAGCGGTTACCGCTAAAGCTTTAGGCGATTCAAACATCTGACTGGAGATCTGCTCACCCATATCTTTAGAGCTACTCACTCGAGTTACCATAATCGCAGCCGAGGTTGAAAGTAGCAGACCCGGAATCTGTGCCACCAAGCCATCACCGATGGTTAATAGAGAATACACTTCCATCGCTCGAGCAAATTCCAGGTCATGCTGAACAATACCAATAGCCAAACCGCCAATAATATTGATGGCAAGTATTAAAATACCCGCCACAGCATCGCCGCGCACAAACTTACTGGCACCATCCATCGAGCCATAAAAATCAGCTTCGCTGGCAATTTCAACACGCCGTAAACGAGCATCGTCCTGACTTATCAGCCCTGAATTTAAATCGGCATCCACTGCCATTTGCTTACCTGGCATCGCATCCAGAGTAAAACGCGCACTCACCTCAGAGATACGCCCCGCCCCCTTGGTTACCACCACAAAATTGATGATGACCAAGATTAAAAACACCACCAAACCAACGGCGTAGTTACCACCGATCACCACCTCGCCAAAAGATTGAATAACCTTACCCGCGGCATCGCCCCCCTGATGCCCCTCGAGTAACACCACTCGCGTTGACGCCACGTTCAAGGCCAAACGTAATAAGGTCGAGACCAGCAATACGGTAGGAAACACGGCAAAATCAAGCGGGCGTAAGGCATAGACGGCAACCAGCAGCACTACAATGGCCAAAGCAATATTAAAAGAGAAAAACACATCTAGCAGAAACGGCGGTATCGGCAGGGTCATCATGCCAAGAATGGTCAACAATAAAACCGGAACCCCAACGTTTCCTTCGGCTAGCGCCCTGAAGCCTAAGGCTGGTTTAGCTTGGGCGAACCCTGTTTTTGCATTCATCGTTTGGTTTTCTACCACTGTGTTGTTAATGCTTAGTTGTTAATACTTAGCGGCTAATACTGAGCTTTTATACATGTTCAATATTAGTGACGCCGCTCAAGCGGCAAACCAGCGTTGTGATTCAAAATATTGTCGGTTTGACTATAAACAGATGCTATACAGCAATACCCTGCAAGAACCCTTCCGCTTTTTAGTTTGATAAAATAAATTTGTTATTTTTCTTAAAAAACACCTAAACTAGCGGCTACTGGGAGTTTTCTTCAGGTATAGGGGTACCATCGGCATCGTATAACACATCTCTTGGCACATCGATATCACCTAGAGGCTTGGGTTTTTTACCTTTGCCATCAGTATGCGCACGCAATTGGAATACATAGGCCAACACCTGAGCAACTGCCAAGTACAAGGTACTCGGAATCTCTTCCTCGATTTCAGTAGTAAAATAAATAGCCCTTGCCAATGGCGGTGATTGCAAAATAATCACCTGGTGATGTTTGGCCACTTCACGAATCTTGATCGCCATAAAGTCGACCCCCTTAGCGACTAACAACGGCGCGCCACCACCATCAACATCGTATTTCAGCGCCACAGAAAAATGCTCAGGGTTGGTGATAATCACATCAGCATCAGGTACCGCCTCCATCATCCGGCGTTGAGCCATCTCACGTTGCAGCTGGCGAATACGGCCCTTCACCTCAGGTTTACCCTCCGAGTCCTTCATCTCGTCTTTAACTTCTTGCAGCGTCATTTTCATTTTTTTGCTGTGGTCAAACAGCTGATACGGCACATCGATAGCAACGATAAATAACATCGATGCCGTCACCGCCAGCACCGACCAACTCACCAGGTGCAACAGTTGGGCAATAGCGGGCTCAAGAGGGATCCGTGCTAACGCCAAGATGTCAGCCTCGAACAACATCAACATAATAATAGCTGTAGCCCCTACCACAATAACCTTGGCAATCGACTTAATCAGCTCGACCAAAGATGTTAGCGAGAACATTCGCTGAATACCTTTTAACGGATCCATCCGGCTAAACTTGGGGACTAGAGCTTTACTACTAAAAAGAAATCCACCCAGCGCAATAGGCCCTATCAGAGCAGCAACTATCACCACGGCAAAAAATGGTAGCAGAGATTTGATCGCGGCAAACGCGGTGTCACTTAAATACATCAACATGACATTATCGTTGAAGGCCGCTTCGCGAGTCAGAGTAAAATTAAACCGCATCAGTCCGATCAGCGCCTGCCCCAGGTCTGCACCCAAAACAATCAGCCCCCACACAGCCGCCAACAGCAGTAAGGTAGTGGTTAACTCTTTCGAGCGGGCAACCTCACCTTCTTCACGTGCTTTTTCAAGCCGTTTCTGGGTTGCCTCTTCGGTCTTTTCTTGGCCGTTCTCGTTTTCTGCCACAGGATTCTCGCTAAATAATGAGCGTGATCGAAATTAAAACTCACGCCGAGACATGCCTGCATCTGTCAATGAATTGGCACCCACACAGATAGAGCAAAAGTTATGCCGAGTATTTAAAGGATGAAATAGCTGGGGAGAGCTGTAGCGGTTTATAGCCCATCGTTAACCGAAATGATCGATAAGAAGCGATCAGCAGATCAAATAACACACTATTGGCGTACTACCAATAAGGCCATCACATCCAGAGCTTCACGGGTAAAACGGTCAAACAAAGGTAGGTAGCCATTCATAGTAATAAGAATAACCCAAAGCCCCATCACCAACATGGCAGGAAAGCCCAATGCAAAAATATTTAACTGGGGGGCCGCACGAGTAACGACCCCTAGTGATAAGTTAAAAATCAACAGCGATGCAATTGCCGGCAATGATAATAACAAAGCACTGGCAAACAACCATCCACCCCTGCTAGCCAAACCTAAAAGTTGCTGACTATCGATAAATCCCGCACCTACAGGCAATGCATTAAAACTTTCGGCCACCACCTCGATCATCGCCAAATGCCCATTCATGGCGATAAATAACAAAGTTATCAACATCAAGTGAAACTGACTCATCACGGTAACCGTGACACCATTGGTTGGATCCACCATAGACGCAAAACCCAGCCCCATATGCATTGCTATAATTTGGCCTGCTACTACAAACACCTGCAACAGTATTTGCATTGCAAATCCCATGGCAATACCAATTAATACTTGCTGCGCAACAATAATAAATGCAGCCAGTGATAACGTATCAAAGCTCGGCATCGGGGGTAAATTAGGTGCCAGCGCTATGGTCATCAAAACAGCTAAGATCAACCGTATCCTCGCCGGCACCAATTGGGTCCCGAAAATCGGGGCCACCATAAAAAATGCCCCCACGCGAAAAAACGGCCAAAGCGCCGAACCCACCCAGCCACCGATAAGAGCACTGTCTATTTCAAACATGGCTTAACCCAGCAAACCAGGGATACTAGTCACCAAACGCGTGGTAAAGTCCGTAACTTCGGACAATAGAAAGGGGCCGGCAATAACCAGCATCATCAATGTAGTAATTAATCGTGGCAAAAAACTTAAGGTTTGCTCGTTAATTTGTGTGGCTGCTTGAAAAACACTGATGACCAAACCTACCAACAAACTCGGCACCACCATAACACTGACCAGTAAAATAACCAGCAGCAGTGCTTCACGGAATAAATCAACTACAACCTCAGGTGTCATTTGGCAACCACCTCTTTATCGGTGCAAAAACTATCATTTGATTTAATAACCATAGCTGGCTGCCAGTGTTCCGACGATCATCGCCCAGCCGTCGACTAATACAAACATCATAATTTTAAACGGCAGAGAAATGATGATTGGCGACAACATCATCATACCCATCGCCATTAGTACGCTAGCCACTACCAAATCGATAACTAAAAAGGGAATAAAAATTATAAAGCCGATTTGAAACGCAGTTTTTAATTCGCTGGTTAAAAATGCCGGAGCCAGCACAAAAAACGGGGTTTCCTCAGGAGTTTGAATATCGGTAGTATTGGAAATACGCATAAATAATTGCAAATCGGTTTCACGAGTTTGCGACAACATAAAACGGTGGAATGGTTTTGACGCTGCTTCAACAGCCTCAACAGAGCTTATTTGCTCATTTATATAAGGTTGTAGCGCTTTTTCATTAACCTGCTCAAGCACCGGCATCATGATAAAAATAGTCAAGAATATTGACAATCCCATAATGATTTGATTAGACGGCGTACTCTGCAATCCCAGCGCCTGACGCAAAATAGCAAATACAATAATGATCCGCGTGAATGAGGTCATCATCATCAAAAACGATGGCAGCAGCGTCAACACGGTCATGATCGCCAGGATTTGTAGCGTCACCGTATAATCCTGTCCACCACTGGCATTAGTGGTCACAGTCATAGCCGGAATACCCGGCATAGAACTGGAGGCAGCCTGATTAATGCTCTGGGCTATCTGCCCTACCGATTTATCAGTCTGCGCCCACGCTGAACTAAACGGCACAATCAGCAATAAAAACAACAACAAAGTACGTGTCAACGCTGGCGATAAGCCCATTAATTGTTCGTCCCATTATTTTGCTTGCTATTGGTTTCTATTGGCTGATCAGCCGACTGCTGTTTAAGCAATTTCTTAATTGTGCGGGTGAAGTCATAGGAACCTGTGGTCGCCGAAGGCGTAACAACTGGCTCATCAAAGGACTGTAAATGCGAAACGCGACCAGGTGCCACCCCCAATAACACCTGCTTACCACCTACCTCAATTAAAATAACTTTCTCGCGGGTGCCGACCGACAGTACCGAAACGATCTTCATCAGCTGACCACCCATGGTCGGTACGGCACCTATCCGCCGCATGAACCAGGCTATGGCTACAATCAATAATACCGTGAACAATAACACCATAACGACCATGACCGGGTCAGATGAAATCACCCCGGAACCTACTCGCTGGTTAGCTGCGATTACAGGCGTATTAACGGGTTTAGTAAACGCTGCAGGATAAGTCGTTTTTTCTGCTGGGGATGCAGAGTCTGGGTTGGCAGCAGCCATTTTTTCTATTGCCGCAGGCTGTGCATCGATAACTGATTTTTCTATATCGCTGGGCTTAACACTGCGGGCTTCAACACCAATAGATTCAGTATTGATAGCCGTAGTTTTGCTAGCAGCTTGCTCCTTAGCCATCACCGGCCGGACACAAATAATAACTGTCAACACAATCAACACAGTTATCGACTGTCGACTCAGCACGCCCATTACCGTAATTTTTTGATACGTTCAGACGGACTGATTACATCCGTCATTCGAATACCAAATTTTTCATTAACGACAACAACTTCACCGTGCGCAATCAATGTGCCGTTGACCAGCACATCCAACGGTTCCCCCGCCAAACGATCCAGTTCGATCACCGAGCCCTGATTGAGCTGCAATAGGTTGCGGATGCTGATTTCTGTATTACCCACTTCCATTGAAATCTTCACCGGAATATCCATGATGACATCAAGGTCTGGCGCACCGTCGACTGGGCTAGATGCATGACTAAACTCGGTCATCGGTGCAGGCTGAACATCCGCGGCACCGGCCTGGGCTAATACTGCATCAATGTCATCCTGACTCTCATCACCCTGCTCCGCCATAGCCGCGGCCCAGTCATCTGCCATCTGACCTTGATCGACATCATCTTCATCACTCATGCTGTTCCCCTACTACCAATTTGCTGTCAATACCAACGTTGGTATTGGCAAATTATCTATTTTGACAAACGATTCATTACTACGAGTTTTACTAATTTGTTCGTTTTACTTTTCCGAGCACTTGCAAAGCCATATTTCCTTTAGATCGCCCCAACTTAGCATTTAGCATAGGCACACCATTGGCTGTAATCACTAAGCTTTCAGGCATGTCTATTGGAATAACATCACCGGCCTTTAACTCCATGATATCGCGCAGTGTTACTTCTTTTTTTGCCACCACACAATCGAGACCAACATTCGCGGCCATAATATCTTCGCGCAATGAGGTAATCCAGCGATCATCTACATCATCTACATCTGTCTGCAAACCAGCGTCGAGGGTTTCACGTATGGGCTCAATCATCGAATAAGGCAGGGTAATATGCATATCGCCACCACCACCATCCAACTCGATGTGAAACGTGCTCACCACCACCACTTCACTGGGACTGACGATATTCGCCATCGACGGATTGACTTCCGCATTAACGAATTCAAACTCTATCGGTAAAATCGCCCTCCATGCTTCGTGTAGGTCTACAAAAGCATCTTGCAAGACCATTTCGACCACACGCAGCTCAGTTGGAGTAAATTCCCGACCTTCAATCTTTGCATGTCGACCATCACCGCCAAAAAAATTATCAACCAGCTTAAAGACCAGTTTGGCATCCAGAATGATTAAGCCCGTACCCCGTAGTGGTCTCAGCTTAACCATATTTAAACTGGTTGGAACGTACAAGGTATGTACATATTCACCAAATTTTTGGATTTGAATACCACCGACAGCAACATCCGCCGAGCGGCGTAATAAGTTAAATAAGCTGATCCGGGTATAGCGGGCAAAGCGTTCGTTAACCATCTCCAGCGTCGGCATACGACCGCGCACTATGCGGTCCTGGCTGGTTAAATCATAGGATTGTGCACTACCATCGTCCTCATCGGAGTCGGTATCAACATCACCGTCATCGACGCCGTGTAACAGAGCATCAATTTCATCTTGGGATAACAGATCTTGCACGTTATTGATCAACCTTGTGAATTTATGAAGTCAGCCTTATTGCATGACAAAACTAGTAAACAGTACTTCTTCAATTCCATCTTTGCCGATTTCCTGCTGCATAATACCGTTTAAGGCAACCAACAATTTCTGCCGCAGCAGCTCTTTGCCTTCATCAGTTTGTAGCTCTTCGTAGATTTCACCGCTTAGCAACATGATCAAATGATTCTTGATCAGCGGTGAATGAGCTTGTATAGCGCTGAATACCTCTATATCGCGGGTCAAAATAGTAATATCCGTTTGTAAATATCGCTGCTTACCCCGTGAAGAAAAATTGATCACAAATGCAGGTTTAATCGGAAAATACATTGCCGGAGCCGGCTTATTTAGCTCCTCTTGCGCTAAGGCAGCGTCTTCTAGCGAGAGATTTTCTGCCGCGCTTTTATCAAAAAAGCCTAGCAAATAAAGCGTTACGCCAACTGACCCTGCTACCACTAATAACCCTAGAAGAATCCATAAAATCAGTTTTGTTTTACCGCCAATCGATTTACCCGTCGCTGGGCTATCCGTATCTTGCGTTTCGTTGTCTTCAGCCATGCCAAACTTCCGTCGCCTGATTACTCATTAAAATACCGGCAGCAAAACCTGTGCCACCCCACACAATTTAGAAGAAGTTTCTTAGAAACAATTAGTTACAGCAGCATACAAGGGGTGACAAGGCTTTGTCACCCCCCAGCGAGAAGTTTAGCTTACGCAGAGGTATTGCGAATAGAAGAATGTAAATTTAACGACCAGACCTAAAAATCAGTCAAAAATTTATCACCCCGTCTTTCAAACGTACTGATCAACCAATCCCATATTGGCCACCTGAACCGGTAGTTCTTGCCGAGCATCGAGCCCATCTTCATTAGCGACATCATATTGACCATCACTACTGACTCCAGAATCATCAGCTTGACGCTGCTCTTGGCCTGCACGCTGGTCAGCAACGTTAACATCTGCCAAATCCAAACCCTGCCCTTCCATCATATCGCGTAAACGAGGCAAGTTTTGATCAAGAGCGTCTCTAACCGCTGCATGGTTACTGGAAAAGCTCACGCTGGTCTGGTCCCCGTGGGTGGTAATACGCACATGCAGCGAACCCAGCTCCGGTGGATCCAGTGATATTTCAGCCTTGCTAATTTGCTGTGAACTCATCCACATAACTTTTTGTGTTACTGCGTCATCCCACCCTTGCTTACCAACCGCAACAGGAATAGTGGTTTGCGCCACAACATCAGCACCGGCACGATGGAGCTGACCAGCTTCAGATCGGCCGGGAGCTAATGCAGAACTATCGCCAAGCTGACTATCTACCGAAGCGACGCCACCCAGGGATAACTTGGCAAGGTCAGCTTTGCTCACCTGCTCCTTTACCTGTGCCGACGGATTTAAAACTGGTGACAGCATTGATGCTGCCACCGCTCCAGTCGAAACCGTGCCATCAGTAGCACCTGTTAAGCCAGAGTTCTGGATACCATCTACCATCACACTGGGTGATGCAACTGTAACGGCAGCACCCTCGCTATTAGCAGCTATAACCGCAGCATCTGCTGTCGCGGTTTGCGTATTAGCTACAATAGTATTTGGCACCGCCCCCTGTACACCTGTAAACCTTACACCCAAGGCACTAGCCACTTGAGCCAGCTCGGTCTGCTGACCTGCAGACATATTACCCACAGTAAACTCATCGGCCGCTATCGTAGTATAAGTCGCCGTATAGGGGTTAAATAAGCTACTGGCATCATCGCTAACGCTCGTATCAGCTGACTCATTTACCGTCACGCCAGTTTCTGTAGAGACATGCACCGCAGCTAATAACCCCTTATCCAGCGGCAAATTAACGCCGTCTACAGGCAAATCATTGCCGCCAAGTTGTTTATTGCCCAGCCCCGTAATGATAAATCCCAGCCCCGCGTCACCTTGCTCACCACTTACCCGCAGTGCTACCTCCGTAGCTGAAGCGCGATTAACAACTGTAGTTGTTGCATTACTCAACGCTTGACGCTCGCTTAAAACATCAGAAAAAACCTTATTTTCCAATGAGTTAGCATCATTCAATACGTTTGTTGGAGCCTTTTTAACGGTCACCATCGTACTGGGCTCAATAGCCAGAAGTGTATTCGAATTATTGCCGGTAGGATTCATTGTATTTCCCTAAAACTAAAATTGTTGAAAACCATGAACAGGCTCAACAGTAGGGATAGCAATTAAGCTGCCAAGATTGGCTAAGTAAAATAAAAAGCATTAAAAGAGTGATTTAACAAAGCCGAACAGTACGCTTTTATAGTGTTTCTAAAACCGTTTTGACTTGTTGGTATTCGATATTAATTTGCTGCGCTAATTGGTGGCAGACTGTGATATCGCCCAACATTGAAGCCTCCTCCAGGTTGCGACAGAGTTCTGCCAAGGCGGTTGCCGCCATATTTCCTGCACTGCCCTTAAGGCTGTGGGCTGCGCACTTAATCGCATCAGGCTCACCACTACGAACAGCGGCTGAAAGTACCTCGACTCTCTGCCTACTATCACTGACAAACGTCGCGACCAGCGATAAAAATTCGTCGCCCATGATGACCTTCAACTCTTTGATAGCATCTACGTCAACATGCTGGCTAACATTCAACATTCCCCCTCCATGTTCTATCAAGCAAGGTGTGATCAACGCTGACTAAATGATTTCAAATAATGCCTCAAAATTGGAAATAACCAATATTTTTTTTACATCCGTACTGCAGTTAACGATGGTGATTTTAGCAGTTTCACCGCCGGCATAGTCCCGGAGCAATAACAACATACCCAAAGCCGAGCTATCTATATACGAAGTCCCCTTCATATCAACTACGTAGCTATCAGGCTTGGCTGACGTTTCGTAGGCCTTCCTAAACACTTGGTGAGAACTGAAGTCAAAACGCCCATCAACCTTGATTATTAATTGATTGCCTTCGACTGTAGATGAAACTGCCATTAAGAGCCTCCCTATAAGTAGTAATTATTCCCATTTTATTATCAACCAGGCTATCACTGAGCATTAATCACCCTAATTAATTCCTTAGTCCAAAGGCTTTGGGGTAATGATTAAACCATAGCCAACATTATTTGTAGGCCAGATTCTAAATCAGGCAAAAACGGCTCACTCTGACTATTTTATCGCCACAGAAACAGATTATAAAAATATCCCAGAAAATTCACTTACAGAATAGACTATAGCTAGCCAAATACACTAAACCAGTACTTTATTAAGCTACCAATCAGACAAAACAATGTGGTCAGAGAAGAATGACGCTTACTTAAACTAAAAATATCGTTACTATTCAGCGCCATTAGTTTCAAATTAGCAACTTTCTCTTGGCATGCTTTTCAGCGGTAACTCCAGAAATCATCAGTCATCCAGCTGCCCCCCCCTTTGTCGACGATAGCTTGGCTTGATCAATAGCAAGATACGTTCGCAAAGGATCAATACCATACCAAGGATAACTGGCTGCAGATTATAGCGAATAGCTATCAAAGTTTTTTAACCTGCACTCTGAGCCGGTATATTTATTTCCACCCCCATTTTCTGGTTTAAATCCATCATGTCGAGGTATTCTCTCCAGGATTTAATCAAACCGTTACTATCAAGCTCATACACGGCAACCATAGAATGCGGTGCTGGCCGACCATTAATCACAGCAGAATCGGCGCGCTCGGTCATCACCATAGTATCTGATGACAGCATGTGCACAATATTGCATTTATTATTGGTGGCGTAACTCATTTGATCATGAATTTCCTTTCGTAACGCCTCTCGCCCTTTGATAATAGGGCCACCGGGTACCCACAGTTGCCAAACGGCATCTTCTGACATCATCGATAAAATTTTTTCTACATCCGGCCGAGATTCATCACTACCATCACCCCAGGCATCACAAAATTCTTGTATAAAATCTTCTTGTACTTGACCCATAGTATTACTCCTGAATAATGTTGAATTATTGGTTTAACAGGTTTCTTACCACCGGCACCATTGGCGTGCCGCAGTTGATACCACCATCGACCGGATATAAGCCGCCATTGACATACCTGGATTCATCTGAGGCGAGAAATAAGGCCATCGCAGCGATATCTTCGGGCAATCCCAGTCGTGGGGAATTATGAATATCCATAAATGCATCAACCATCTTCTGATTAGTCCACTCCTCCATCGATGGCGTACGAATAACACCCGGCAGGATGCCATTACAGCGAATCCCTTGCTTGCCATAGGTAGCAGCGATAGTTTGTACATACCAGTTGACAGCGGCCTTGCTCGCACCATAAGTGAACTGAGAAACTTCACCAGCAGTGGAACTAGTCGATGAGGTAAAAATAATCGACCCAGATTGTTGTTTCAACATATGGGGTAATGCATATTTTGCAGCAAGCACACCGGCGAGGGTATTGATTTTCATGTTGGCGTAAAAAACTTCGGTATCAAAGTTTAGAAAATCCTGATCGCGGGCTGACATTTCCGGATTATTATTAACGGCATTATTAAATAAAATATCAAGACGCCCAAACTCGTCTACCGCTACAGCAATCATCTGTTTCAGCTCGGCATCTTCACCAACATCTACTTTTAAGCCGATTGCCCGGCCGCCAGCCTTGATAATTTCTTCGGCAACAGTATTTGCACCGTCACCATTAAGGTCGGTGACGACAACTGCGCAGCCTTGTTCAGCAAAAATTTTTGCAGAAGCCCGGCCTATCCCACTAGCCGCTCCCGTGATAACAGCTACTTTATCCTGTAATCGGTTCATTTTATTTTTCCTTATTTTGTATTGGACCATAGCAATGAAATAATCACCGCCGTATGACAATGTAAGAATAAATCCTTGTTTACCAGACAAAAAAAAGCCGCTTATCGATAAAACATCAGCGGCAAAGGGAAATCAATCGTGGCGCACCTTTATTAAAAAGAATACCTTAGTTCAGCACCGTACATTCTTGGCGCACCGTAAATACCCGTTTCAAAACCAAGGCGCCCACCACTAGCGGCAGATGCAACCATGTATTCATCATCAAATACATTACGAACAAACACGCCAATATCTAGTCCCTCTTTACCCAAACCATTAAAATCAATACGCATATTCGTCAAGTCGTAAGACTTTATCATCAAACCATCACCCTTGCTGGCATCATCAGTCCAATAATAATCAACATTCAAAACCATGGAACGAGCAAATGAGTCCAATGGGACCTCGTAGCGGGCACCTGCCAATACTGTTTTCGGCGAAAAGAAATTAAAAGCAATTTCATCGGCAAGAACATACGGTGCCAAATCAGTAGGTTTGCTGATAGATTTTGTATCAGAATCTTGAATAGTCGACGCGATGTTAAATGTTAGGTTATCAGTAGGCGCGACGGTAATTTCAAAATCCACACCCGAAACATTGGTGTTACCTAAATTAAGCAACATAGTGCCACCAGCAGGGTCATTACTAGGATCACAATCTCCATCAGGGGTGACGCTCGGTCCGTTATTGGTTGACGTACAACCTGGCCCTGTTTGGACGCCAGAAACAAATGCCTGGACATTGTTATAATCCCCAGAGAACACCGATACATTGGCACGAACGAGTACATCATTGAAATTCCAATCTGCACGTACACCCACTTCATAGTCAGTCACTGTCTCAGGCTCAAAAGATTGAAACGGTATTAATCGGCCAGAAAAAACTGGGCCATTAACACCGCCAGCCCGGTACCCATGTCGTTTTACCGCATAAACAAATACATCATCATTGACCTGCCAGTTAAGCCCTAAAGACCAGGTCGTTGCATCTGACTTAACACTAGTAATCGCTGTATCGGT
Source organism: Spongiibacteraceae bacterium (assembly GCA_041677245.1). Lineage (GTDB taxonomy): Bacteria > Pseudomonadota > Gammaproteobacteria > Pseudomonadales > Dasaniaceae > Oceanicoccus. Next base: position 155,989 of record JBAYQJ010000002.1, read on the forward strand.
AATTTTTGCTGTATTAGCAGATTCACAATCGCTTAACTCAGCTTCATTTGCACCATTGATACCATTAGTAAACGGGGTTGCACCCACGCCCGCGCACGCCTCTACTTTATCTTCGGTATAACGAACGCCAGCTTCAAACTGTAAGCCACTCAGCAAATTATCCAAATCGTACTGGCCGTGAAAAAATACCGCCTGGCTTTCCTCTGTGACAAAGGTGTACGCTGCCGGAGATGCTCCAACCAACTCAGCGGCAAAAGCCACTGAATTACCCTGATACCCACTGGGTTTATTCTTCAACCAAAAAGCGCCCACTAACCAATCCAGTTTTTCATCAAAACTCTTACCCTTAAATTGCAATTCATTACTGTATTGTTCAGATTGATCAAATTTATCCGCTTTAATAAAGTTAGTCGGAATAAAGCCATAGGCATTTAATGTAGGCATACCATCAACGTTGATCGAGTAGTTAACATCGGTATGTCGATAACCAAAAATATTGATTACCTGGAAACTATCGAAATCAATTTCAGTACGGTTTGTAATTGAATTACGTTCATTATTCTCAAATTGGTCAAAAGAAGGATCATTAACAAAGGGACCTCTTGATTTCTTCAATGCCAACTGCGCTTCAGCATCTGCTTGCAGACCAAAAAGAGAGAGTAGCGTTCCACCTGGATAACTATCGCCAGGGAAAACATCTTCAACGACCACACCTACGCCTGAGTTTTCACTTTTATAATGATCAAAAATAAAAGTATTAGATATATTTTCTGTCGGCTCAATCAATAATGAAACACGTAAACTTTTGGTGTCCGTCCCATCAAGATCTTCACCTACACCAATATTTTCTGTATAACCATCGCGCTTATTCATATCCGCGGCGATACGCACTGCCACCTTGTCCTGAATTATCGGCACATTCACCGCCCCTTGAATTCGCCGATGATCATAGTCGCCTAAGGTACCGCCAATATAACCACCAAATTCATGGGTCGGTGCTTCCGGGGTATAGAGAATTGCACCACCAGTAGTATTACGACCAAACAATGTCCCCTGCGGTCCTTTTAAGACTTGAATATTGGCCATATCAAACTGGGGAACAGAGCTCCCCCAAACCGGATCAGGCACCTCAGCAAAATAACTCACGACTGCGGGTGATGTTGTACCAGACAAAGCTTTTGATTGACCACGAATAACATACACAACGTTTTGACGACCACCAGAACCTGCCAAGTGAACACCGGGAACAGTGTATTGAAGCTCTTCTGTTGTGGTGATAGTACCTTCACGCAAGGCTTCTGAATTTAACGCTGTCACCGAAACTGGTACCGATTGGATACTCTCTTCATTACGGCGCGCACTGACAACCACTTCTTCCAGCGTGCGTATTTTGTGATCCCCTTCTTGTTCTTGTGCATAAGCCACTGATGTCGAAGCAATTACAGCAACAATGGACTGGCATAAAATACGTACGGAAAATTGATTAGAAGGCATAGAAATCTCCAGAAATTTATAATTTTATATATTGAATTATTTTTATTTGTACAAATAACAATAAAAAATTTTGTTCATCAAGACCACTGCTGATTGCGCAATCCAATCCATTAAGGTCAATCATCCAAGCAGATGAAATCTAAAACCCTTCAAACTAAGATCATTTAATTATTGCTATTATTTGTAGATAAATTCAATCTGCTAACAGTAAGTCAACTGACTTATTCAGTCAAGTGTTTTAATAGGATCACTTAATTCTAAGTACGATTAAATTTAATAACCGCAAACAAAGAACACCGTCATAAATACAGCACAAGCGAACCCAGCTTCTATAAAAACAGGCCAGAAAAGGTAACCGGATATATCAGCAGAAAAAGTTTAAAGGTAAATGATAATGTTTGAGGATGTTCGTATTGAGGAATACCAAAGACAAGGTTCATGACAAAAAAGTGATGATCATTCTACGTCCTCAAGCCACACCCCTAAGTGGCCATGACGGCCACGGGATTTAGCAGACTGAGTAGCGACCAAAACCTTATCGCATCACTCGCCAAACTATCAGCGCAGTATTTTTCCTTGCGGTTTAATCCTCCCCAACGAAGGGCGCAGTTTGAGCCCAGCGCTCAATCATGGATTCCTTACGCTGGCCGCCGGCCGATTGTTCTGCTGCCACGACAAGTTCATCCTGAGGGTGGAAAAAGGTCGGACCATTACTCAGCTCTCGTAAACCGATACGCGCAACATCCACCGGTTTGGGTACACCAATGTCCGGTAAATCCCAGCCGGGAATATTCGATGCCTTCATCTGAGTACGCAACGTTGGACTATCGACCACCGAAATCAGCAAGTTAAGAACATCAACGCCTTTGTCTTTCCACTCTATCCACAACGACTCGCCAAAGTTAAGCATAAAGCCCTTAGTGCCGGTGTACATACTGTATTTTTTATTGCCACCTAAACCAGCCTGCGACCCCACCAACAACAAACCGCCCCGCCCTCGCTGCAGCAAACTTTGACCTAGCGTATAACACAACTCCATCACCGTGGAGACATTCAACCTGACCAAACCCTGCCAGTCGGCCAGCGGAGCTTTAAGAAACTCACTGGCGTATGGCGGCGCACCGGCATTATAAATCAACAAACCAATATCCAGATCGAGGATGCCATCAGTGATAGTGGCAACTGCATTTGCGGCTGATAAGTCGACTGTGATGGCACGAGTTTCAACAGAGAACTCTTGCTGTAGCTCTGCCTGTAATTCTTGCAGCGCTACTTCACGACGCGCCAGTAACACACAATTAATACCCTGCGCAGCCACTTGACGAGCAAACTCTGCGCCGACGCCATGAGAGGCACCAACTATCAAAGCCCAAGGGCCATATTTTTCTTTTAAACCTAACTTGTTGTCACTGCTTACCACGATCCTAACCTCCTCGACTATTATTGTTATCACAAACCCCGCCAGCACTATTTTACTGGCGAGGAAATTTAAACATCACATATGACCCAAGCCGCAGCAAAACGCTTAAATTAATTACCCGTCACAGCTAAAGCTAACATGTGCCGAGCAGACTGGTAGCCTTGCACCAAGCCACGGGTATTGGCAATGCCACTGTTGTAGCCCCCGCCAATATCCAGCCAAGCAGTAGCATTACCCGCAGCATACAAGCCGACGACGGGCTCGCCATGAGCGTCGATCACCTGCGCATCCTTATTAACGGGTAAACCCGTGGTAGGTACCCCCATCACTACGCGCTCTATTTTTACTGCGTAAAAAGGCGCTGTCAGCAACGGCGCCATATTGGGATTGGCTAGTGCCGGATCACCAGTCATCAACCGCCCCCAAGGCACGGTACCGCGTGCAAAATCCTCATCAACAGCCATCTCACACAAACTATTAAAACGAGTAATCGTGGCACTCAAGCCTGCAGCATCAATACCGGTTAACTCGGCCAACTCTGGCACGCTAGCCGCGCTGACAGCCATGCCTTCAGGCATTTTCTGCCCCGGAAAAACCGGCAGCAAACCATATTTTTGCAACATGCTGTGATCAAACACCAGCCAAGCCGGCCAATTGGCCATACCTTGCTCCTGACCATCGAAGCGGGCAACCTTGGTGGCTACATCAGGGTAGAAGCTGTCATTGGCAAAACGTTTGCCGTGGTGATTAACAATAATCGAATGGGGCGCACCCGGCAGCAACATACGATAGGACGGCCGCCCGTAAACCAGTTCGCCCGGCACTTGATAGCCGATGAAGACCGGCGATTGCGCCGGTGCGCGTGCAGCCAATGGTATTACACCCACCTCTGCAGCCATCACCAGGTGGTCGCCTTCGACCGTCGGCGGACACATACTGCCTGCTTCCGCCAAGGCCTCATAACTTCGCACCATGGCTTTATTCCAATCGTAACCACTGGTAGCCAGCAGCACGCCGCGCAAAGCCCGCACCCGGCGCTCACCATCAACAGTTTTAACAATGGCCCCCATAACCCGACCACCTTCAACGATTAATTTAACCGCCGGTGCCTGTAACCAGATATCAACTTTGCGGTCCAGCGCGGCTTTCACCATATAAGCCGCAAGCCCAGCACCAGCACAGCGCTCATCTTTACTAACATGATCCTCGAGACACTCCCAGATTGGTTTCCCTGTGCCCAACTGGTGATCAGTCCATTCCTGTGAGGTGGAATAGGAATAGTGGTGACCATAGGAGCTGACAATGCAGCGATCGGCCCACTCACCCAGCTGTGATGCTGCAAACGGCTCGACCTCCAGATAGCGCCCGGAGGGTTTTGACCCAGCTACCGCAGGGTAATAATAATCCGGATAATTTTCGACGACACGAAACGGGATACCAACCTCAGTGGTCAGAAAGTCCACTACCTCGCATCCCTTATCAATAAACACATCCCGCAACTGCGGATCGGCCAGCCCCTGCGAAAGATGCTGTAAATATTGCTCCGTCTCGGCCCTTGAATCAGCAATCCCCGCAGCTCTCGCCAGAGAGTTATCTCCCACCCAGCACTGCCCCGAAGAAATACCCGTAACTCCGCCGACCTTATGGTCTTTTTCAACCACCAGTACCTTGGCGCCTCCGCTTGCCGCGGTAATTGCCGCCGACAATCCACCCGCACCGGAACCTATACATAACACATCGACTATTACATCCCACTTCATTAGCTACTCCATTATCATTGTTATTGTGCTTGCCACTTAATCATCAGTTAACCGTAAAACGCCGCAGCGATTTGCTGAGTATAAAACTGTGCTTTTTCATTGCTAAGCCCTACATGCGGAATCACCGGCGTCGCCGAGTCAGCAACCGCAATCCGTGAAGCAAAGCGTTTTCTAACCTCATCAACCGTACCGACCAAGGCGATCGCCTCGACCATTTCATCACTACATGCCGCCGACATTGCGGCAAAATCACTGCGCGCAAAAGCCTCTTGTATCGCTCGCGCCTCGCTGGCAAAGCCAATCGCTTCAAAATAACGGTGGTACTGTGGTGACTGGCTGTAATAAGCAATTGTTGGCCGGGTATCTTCAATCGCCTCGCGCTTGTCGTTATTGATAGCGACAAACATCTGCAAGTTCACATCGACCTCGCTGCGCTGGCGACCGCTTTTATCCAAACCCAATTTAAGATTAGGTTCTAGCTGATTATGAATCCAGCTGTCCGCCCATAACGGATGAGCCAGCAAGCCATCCGCCAATTCGCCCGCCATCTGTACCGCCTTCTCAAACACTGCCGGCATATAAATAGGAATTGCCGTACGCACGGGCGCCTCAAGGGTACGAAAATGTGACAAATCCAGAGTGTGGTATTCGCCCTTTAACACCCCCAACTCACCAGTATGGCCTTTGGCGATGACCTGCCTAACCATGTCGATCACTTCACGCATATGCGCCAACGGCTTGCCGTATTCCATGCCAAAGGCACCAATCAGGCTTTTCGCACTGGAGCCCAACCCCAGCACACAGCGGCCACCGCTGATTCTATCCACATCCATTGCGTTTAACGCCGTTTCCAGCGGGCTGCGAGTAAAGGCCAGCGCAATACCCGTGCCCAGCTTCAGCGTATCGCTCACCGCAGCAGCAGCAGCTAGCGGGATAAATGGGGCACCAAAGGTCTGTGAAGACCATACCCCCTCCAAACCAGCGCTTTCATATTGCTGTACCAGGGGTACCAAGACATTTTTATCCATGGGGGGTAACTGAGCCCATATTTTCATGATTTAAACTCTATTATTTATCGTTTTTTTAACCGGATGAAGAAGCGCCAAACAATAGACGCTCATCTCAATGTTTACCCGGAAGCTCGGCGGGAATAATAAATCGCCACCACCAATTAAGTCAACCGACTTACAATCAATATCATTAATCCTCGGGTTGAATAGGTTTAACTCCGCATCATTAAAACCCTACTTGCTTCACGCTCGCCTTGCTGCTTACCGGCAAGCGCAGCCTGAGCTCTTTTTCTTGGATTTAACGGGTTACGTCCCATCATTTTTACAGCGTTGGAATCGGGTTTTATCACCGTGACAGCGCTGCCGCTTTTACGCAGCAACTCCACCTCTTGCTCAAGATTACTACTAGGACCAGGCTGTTTTTTGTCGCCCATGGGAGCAATAACCAACACGTTTTTTGCGCCGCAGGCGAGGTCGGCATTATTAGCCGAACGAGTACCACCATCAATAAACCATTGATTATTGATGGCTACTGGCGGCCACACTCCAGGTACTGCGCAACTGGCCGCCACGGCATCTATCAATGCAATATTGTGATCTTTATCGAAGCTGATCAATGTACCGCTATTGGCATCAACAGCCATTATTGTCAGTGCTGTAGCGGGCCACTGTTGATTAGGAAGGCGTGCAGCGATAACTTTTTGCCGCTCACTGGCAGCCGTGGTTTTAGTGTTCATTGCCAGCTTACCGATACGCTGGCGGAATTTTTCCGGGTTTTTTTCAGTGAGTAGTATAGGTAGCAGCTTTAGCACCAGGGCAAAAATATTAATACTGGGGATAAGTTCATCGACTTGCTGCACTGGGTCCACTTGTCGTTGATACAGATCGTGCAAGCTGGTGCTACTGGTGATTTGTGCAGCCACGGCAGCTCCGGCAGAGGTGCCGATAACCCGATCAATAGCTGAGAGCTCCAGCCCCCGCAATTGTAAGCCATAGATTAACCCCGTCATCCAGGCAATACCGGTAACACCGCCGCCGCCGAGTACCAAACAGTTGTTGGATACAATTTTAGACATAATTAACGGGCGCTCCAGCCGCCATCAACGGGGAGTACATGACCGGTGACCATAGCGGCCGCATCCGAGCAGAGCCAGCGAATAGCTTCGGCTTGTTCACTGGTATCTATCGGGCGTTTAATAGCTTGCTGCTGAATCAAACGATTAATCAATTGTTCGGCAACTTCAGGGCCAGCCTTCTGGTAGGCATCAGTCGGGGTGGTGCCGGGAGCAATACAGTTGACACGCACACCGCGATCGGCGTAGTTCATCGCAGCGAACTTGGTGAGCCGAATCACCCCGGCTTTGGCCACGCCATAGGCCGCTCCGGATTCCGGCACATGAGTCATGCCAGCTAAAGAAGTGACATTGCAAATAACACCGCCGCCGTGTTCGATCATGTGCGCTATTTCATGCTTCATTGATAAAAAGACGCTGCGCAAACTCACTACGAAAGTTTGATCCCACCCCAATTCGCTCTGTAAATGAAAATCGGGACCGATCGCCTCCGGGTGAGCGTAACCGACAATGTTGGCGGCAATGTGCAAGCCGCCAAAACTTTCAACGGTAGTACGTACCATGCGTTCGATGTTTTCTTCCCGGGTGGCGTCGGCATGAAAAAACTGTGCCTTTGCTCCAGCTTTACGTAGCTGCTCAACCACAGCTTCGCCGTTGTGTTGATCGATATCGGCGACCATTACCGCCGCGCCCTGACGAGCAAATGCCGAGGCTGTCGCCGCGCCAATACCAGCACCGCCAGCGGTGACCAGTGCAACTTTATTACTGAGGTCTGTCATGGTTAATCCTCGTTATATCACTGCTGTCAGTGAAGAATTTATTGAAGGAAAAAACAAAAGAAAAAAAAGGCCGCCCAGGGGCAGCCTTTCGAATAGCTAGCAGGGGCGTTACCGCCCCCTGCTGATTGGCGTCACTACTGATTACCAGGAGTATTTCAGCGATGCGCCGAAGGTGCGGGGCGCACCCCAGTACTTAGTAGCAGAACCGAAGGCCGTATAGAAGTTGGATACACCAGTGTAATACTCCTTGTCAGCCAGGTTTTTGCCCCAAAGACTAACCTCCCAGCGCTCATCGTTGCTGGTCAGTGTAGCCATGGCGTTAACCAGACCGTAGCTGGCAATATAGTTGAACTCCTGCTCTTCACGCTTCTGCTGCTGAGTGGCAGCACTTTCCGCAGTGTTGACCGTATTATCCTGAAACCAGGTATCATCAACCCAGTAGTAGTCGGCATGCAGCGACAGCTCGCCAATACCGGTATTCAGAATTTGAGTCGCACCAAGCTGGAAGGTCATTTCAGGAGCGTGAGTAGAATGCTCGCCAGAGTGATCTACCGACACAATTTGACCTGCATTAGCTCCGGTTAATACCAACTCATCAATGCTATAGTCATCGTATTCAGCATCCAGCAGTGAGATGTTACTGGTGATAGTCATGCCATCCCATGGTAGCCAAGTCAGCTCGAATTCAGCACCAGTAGTGCTGGAGGAGCTGGCGTTGCGAACGTACTGAGTAAGAGTGCCATCAATCAAATCATTAACAATGCGCTGCTGCTTATCAGCCTCCATATAAAATAAAGCCGTATTCAAGCGCAACGTGCTATCGAAAAGGTCAGCTTTGAAGCCTATTTCAATATCGGTTACTTTCTCAGGCTCGAACGAAGGCGTATTTAAACCGCGCACATTCCAGCCGCCAGCCATGGAAGCACCACTGGTTTTGGCATAAACAAACAAATCGTCATTGACCTGATAATCCAAGCTCAACACCCACGCTGGATATTCGTAGTCGACTTTTTCTGTCTGCTCACAGACGTTAGCGCTATCTCTGTTTTCTGCAGGTATCCCGCAGTTAACCAGTGGATCGGGGTTAGTTTGACTAAGTTCAATCTGAGGCATGCGGACAATATCGCGGTCGTCTTTGGTATAGCGAATGCCGGCGGTACCGCGCAGATTGTCAGTGAAGCGATAGTTGGCCTGAAAGAAAACACCCATAGAGGTATTCTCATTGGTGGTGTTGGTACCGCGATTCACAGGGGCGCCCAATAGTTCTAGCGGTGTGCCGACAGGTGCTTGCCCACTTTGGACGGCAAGATCACCAAAGGCTGCAAAGGTACGCGAACGGCTGATACCAGAACTATCTTCAGTGAAGTAATAAGCGCCAGTGATCCAGTCGAGGTTACCTACCGTGCCGCTGACTTGTATTTCCTGACTCCATTGATCCTGATCCCAGGTACTGCCAAAAGCTAATAAGTTGATGGGGGTACCATCTAAGTCAACAATGCCTGTAGAGATGGTTTCGTGCCATGAAGTAATGGATTTAATATCAATATCACCCAGTGAAAACCCCAAATCTAAATAAAAGCCTTTGGTGTCATTACTGGAGGCTGGTGCGCCGAGTTCATTGTCGGTAAAGCTGGCAGGGTTAATATCGGAATTGTCGGCGTTCCAATAGGAATCATGTGCTGACTGCTGGCTAAGGAAATGATCTGGATTAAAACCCAGGGCATCAAATAGACCGCCAGTTGAACCTACACCCGGTAGCGCTATACCTCTGTTGATGCCCTGAACCTCGGTCCGCTGACCACTGTCTTCCTGCTTGCTATACCAACCGCCCAGAGTGGCTTCAAAGTTTTTATCGTTTGGTGCCCAGCGAATTTTGCCGCGGCTATAAAAGTTCTCATCAATAGCGGCAGCTTCTTGGTGCAAACCCTGCCAAGAGTAGCCATTGGGATCGGTGTAACCTTTGTAATCACCGTAACCATCGCGTTCGTTGTAACGAACCGCAAAACGGGTGGCCAGCTCTTCACCGATAATCGGTAAGTTAACTACTGCTTCAACGCGCTTGTGGCCGTAATTACCTGCTTCGGCTTTTACGTAGCCTTCAAGCTCCCCTGTCGGTTGATTGGTGACAATACTAATGGCACCACCAGTAGTGTTACGACCAAACAACGTACCCTGTGGTCCACGCAGCACTTCGGCGCGCTGCACATCGAACATATCGACGTTGCCGCCGGTGGGGCGAGCAAAGTAAACCCCGTCTACATAAGTGCCTACCGCAGCATCAGCTGCCGCGTTGGGCGCGTTCTGAGCGTTACCACGGATAGCGATAAAGACCAGCGATGAGGAGCCGGTGCCACCTTCCATGATAGACAAGCTTGGGGCGGTTTTTCTTAAATCGCCAAGGTTGGTGACTTGCGCTTCCAGCATCATATTTTCGGTAAGTGCGGTAACGGCAACGGGAGTGCTTTGCAAACTCTCACTGGTTTTACGCGCAGTGACGACAACCTCTTCCAACATTGAGCTATTCGCGCTTGCAGCCTGTGATGGAATTGCTGTACTCAGGTAACTAACGGCAATAGCCGCTGCCAGTAATTTCTGCTTATAAGGCATTTTATAAATTCTCCCAACTTATTATAGTATTATCGTGTTCAGATTGAATTAAAGTTATCCGCCTAAAGACAGCGGTTTAACCTTAAGTCCTGACGATTAAAACAGTGTTTATTATAATCTTTTTATCTGAAACCCCTGTTGATCTGTTCCAGTTACCATGCTCTATAGATCGTACTATTTTTACTTTTTTATCTATCAGCAAACACCTCGTGTGAGGCTGGTAATTTTATATACCAACGCATCAGGCATTGAACCTATCTTTTGGCTGTAGGTGGTAGAACTTAGTTTTGGTATGACAGAGGAAGACTGGATCTGGGCGTTTCAGGGTATTTTTAAATCGATATTTTCAGCGGGTATTGGGATTGCAAATGGGCTAGCCTGATGCCATGGCCGACATCATCAACAACTACCCCTGCCAATCATCCTCCCAAGGCTTAGAGCCTGTGGCAATTAACACTAAACCTGGATTCATTGCACGATATCGCCCGTCTTAAAAAACCGCACGATTTTGCGGCTGGACTTTGCAAGGAAGGTAAAGGGTCGACTAAATTAAAGCAGGGAGAACATTATCCAAGCCACTAAGATGTAACAACCCCTGAAGGCTTTGGGGCACCTGCTCTATCTCAAGCTTTTTACCGACTGCCGCGGCAGTTCTTTGCCAGCTGATTAACAAGGCAGCTCCTGCACTATTACTGTAACTGACCGCACCGAGATTGACTCTGCATTTGTCGGGGGCCTGGCTCTGCAGCCAAACCGCCCCTTCTGTTTCCAATGCAATGACACTGGTAAAATTAATTTCGCCAGCAACTTGCATGCAGTCACCGGCAAATGAAAGTGAAGCCTCTGCAGTCATGCTGGCCCCACCCCATCGCCGGTAATAGCAGCAGACTTATCACGAATCATTATATCTACCCAATGATCAACCACGTAGCTGATATCGCCTTGGTGACTCTCTACTGCCTCAGCAAACTGACTGCGATAAGTCAGCCCCAGGTTGACACCCTCAACAACAACATTGATTATTTTCCAGCTACCGTCCTTGAGCTGATGGAGGTTGTATTGAAACACGTAGCTCTTACCATCCTCATCGCGGACAGTTTGCTCAATACTCATCTTGTCCTCACTATTGTCCCCGGTGGCGAGTTTTTTTAGTTCGAAACCTTCGCCCTTAAAGCTAAGCAAAGCATCGGCATACTTCACCATCCATACACGCTTAAGCGCTGTTTCAAAGCGAGCCAGCCGGTCACGAAATGCCGCCCGCTCAGCATCAGTTTGCAAGGCTTTGTAACGCCTGGAGCTGGCGTAAGTCGCCATTACACCTCTGGCAAAATACTGAATATCCATAACTTGATCGAGCACCAAAGAAACTTCAGCGTAATAGCGCTCAGGATCTTCCTCGGCATAAGAGCGCGCCGCCCTAGCCATGTCCAACAATTGATCAGTGGCCTGCTCCAGCATTTGCTGTGGATCGGCACGAGTAATAGGCTGGGGCTGCGCAATCGGCTCACAATACACCACAGTTGACAGCAGCAGAGCCGATAAAGTTAAAAACAAGCTGAATAGTTTGCTAACAACAATTTTCATAGTTTGCTCTCGGGTCAACCGATTGACGAGTGTTATTTACTATTGAAATCGGTAACAAATTTGCCGATCAGGTCTTCCAGTATCATGGCCGATTGTGTGTCCTTAATCTTATCACCCGCTCCCAACACTTCCGGCGCGCCTCCAACAGCGATACTAACGTACTGCTCACCCAGCACACCGGCAGTCTTGATCGAGGCAATGCTATCTGTAGTGAGATAATCGACATTTTTATCAATGGCCATATCCACTACCGCGCGTACAGTGATCGGGTCGATATAAATATCCGTCACATAACCAATGGTAACACCAGCGACCATAACCTTGGCCCGCGGTGTCAAACCGGCAATGGTATTAAACTGTGCCGAAATTTTATAGCTCTCACGAAGAGCACTATTAACACTCAGACCGCTGACCTGAATGATGAGGAATGAGAGCGCGAAAATACCCAGCAAAATAAACGCTCCAACCGTAATTTCAATGCTGCGCGATTGCATTTAATCCACTCCAAACATAATTGCAGTTAAAAGAAAGTCCATGGCCAGCACGGCCAGAGAGGAGTACACGACGGTACGAGTCGTGGCAGTGCTGATGCCTTCGGGAGTGGGCTCCGCATCGAAACCCTCAAATACCGCAATCCAGGTTACCACCACGCCGAAAACAAAGGCTTTAATAACACCGTTGAGTACATCCTCCTGGAAATCGACACTGTTCTGCATATTAGCCCAGAAAGAGCCTGCATCGACTCCCAGCCAGCTCACACCAACAGCCACAGCTCCTAGGATAGCGGCCATATTAAATACCTGTGCCAAGATAGGCATAGAAATAATTCCCGCCCATAAGCGCGGTCTGGCAATCCGACGCAGAGGGTCAACACCAATCATATCCATTGCTGCCAGCTGCTCAGTTGCTTTCATTAATCCTATTTCTGCAGTAACTGCGGAACCGGCCCTGCCAGCAAACAGCAGCGCGGCGACCACCGGCCCCAGCTCCCGCAGCAACGTCAGCGAGACGAGCTGCCCCAGCGCTGACTCAGCACCAAACCGAACCAACACCGTATAGCCCTGTAAGCCCAGCACCATGCCAATAAGGGTTCCCGAGACAACGATGATCAACAGTGAATAAACGCCGATAAAGTGTAACTGCCGAACCAATAGTCCAGGGCCATTGCGCCAGTCGAGGGGGCCCCAAACTGCCTGCCACAATAGTATCCCTGCGCGACCAAAGCCCGCAGTCACACTCAGTCCTATACGTCCCAGACGCTGTACTAATTTCAGCAACTAGTTATGCTCCAATTGCAGGTCTAAACTATAATCGGGTGCAGGATAATGAAATGGCACTGGGCCATCTGACAAACCCTTGAGAAATTGACGCAATCGTGGATCATCGTCGTTTAAAACCTCATCAGGCGTACCTTGACCGATGATATGCGTATTGGCCAGAACATAGACATAATCACAGATCGACAAGGTCTGGGCAATATCGTGGGATACAATGATGCAGGTACAATCCATAGCCTGATTAATCCGCCTGATCAAGTCACGTAATACACCAGAAAAAATCGGATCCTGACCCACAAAGGGCTCGTCGTACATAATCAATTCTGGATCAAGGATAATAGCCCTGGCCAATGCTGCTCGGCGAGCCATACCACCAGAGAGTTCAGCCGGCATCAAGTCCCTGGCACCGCGTAAACCCACCGCGTGCAATTTCATCAAAACCAGATCATGAATTATGCTTTCAGGTAAATAGGTATGCAACCTCAATGGAAACGCAACGTTTTCATAAACTGATAAATCAGTAAACAGAGCACCAGATTGAAACAACATACCGATGCGCTCGCGCTGTTTAAAAAGCTCTTTGCGGTGCAGTTGGGTAATATCTTTTCCATCGATGCAGATGGAACCGCTGGTCGGACGCAGCTGGCTTGCGATCAGGCGCAACAACGTTGTTTTCCCACAACCGCTGGGCCCAAGAATGGCGGTTATCTTGCCTCGTGGAATAGCAACATCAAGCGAATCGAGAATCGTCCGCTGGCCACGGCTGAAAGTCAGCTTGTTCATTTCTATCCAATTTTTCGACATAATTTATTGGAACATATTACTTAATGTAAGTCCAAATGAATGAAGCAGCCGCATTCGTCACGGCATTTTTTAATTTCTTTAACTTTTATCACTTCCCTAATTTTTCCTTAAGGTTTAGCCCCTAGACTACTCACCAATCAAAATCAGGAGGTAGTGATGCTAGATCAAAATCTCATAGTAGCCAACTCAAATAAAATGTACTCCTTCATAGGCGAAGCTAAACCTTGGCCTACGCTTAAAATTTGCTCTCCACTTGACTCAAACCGCGAGAAACTGGAGCAATATATAGCCCATATCTTTCAGACCAGCTATGACGCCAGAGTATTTGAATATCTGCCCATGCTACTTTCACTAGAACTTGAAGGAAGCACATCAGCCGCTCTCGGCATTAGTCATGCTTCACGCCAACCATTATTTTGTGAGTCTTATTTAAAACACTCTGCCGAAGATACCGTCAAGCAAGTATATGAACGTGATTGTGAACGCCTAAAAATTATGGAATTGGGCAACTTGGCAGTCTCGGTTCCTCGTCACAGCGCGTTACTCTATGTATTAGCCGTGGCAGCTATGCAACGTGCTGGCATTGAATTCCTATTTTTTGCTGCCAATAGAAAGGTGCGTGCCTCGATCAAACGCAGCGGCCTAACACCTATCAGTATTTGTAAGGCCAAACAGGAATCACTAGGTGAGCGCGGTGCATGTTGGGGTAGCTACTATGAGGGCGACCCGGAAGTTATGATTGCCGATATACGGCTAACAATGAATCAGGCCATGGCGCAACCCTTGATGCAAAAGCAACTCAGTGGTTACAGCAGTGCAATCAATCAGCTCGCCAGCCACATCAGGCAGTATCGCTAATGAACCGGTTACTGCATACATTAGAGCAGCGGGCTCAACATCAACCCGACGATATTGTTCTTCGGGGGGACAAACAACAAGTATCAGCTGTATCATTAATGCAGCAACTAAACTCATTGTCCTCTTATCTGAACATACTTGAAGCAAAGGTTATTGGTTTATACGCAGATAACTCACCAGACTGGGTTATCGTTGATTTAGCTTGCCAGCAGGCTAACATCATTCTTGTACCTATCCCTGTGTTTTTCAGCCCTTCACAGATAAAGCATATTGTAACCAGCGCCTCCATTGACACACTGATTTATTCTCAAGCAACATCCCACACTCTTCAGTCGGCTTTACCAGCTCTAAAACAAAGCGACACGCTTGCTAACGGTCTATTACTGGCATCACTGCTATCCGATAAAAAGGCAAAAATACCGGCAAACACCGCCAAAATAACATTTACCTCAGGCTCAACAGGAACCCCTAAAGGGGTTTGCTTATCGACTCAACAGTGTATTAATGTTGCCCTGTCGTTGCAGCAAGCCATTGCTATTAATACCCCTCAACATCTTTGTTTACTTCCACTCAGCACGCTGTTAGAAAACATTGGTGGCATATATATGCCGCTATTAGCAGATGGCTGCGTGACAATTTTATCCTCATCAAAACTTGGCATGTTCGGTAGCTCTGATTTGGAAGTCACAACTTTTTTAAATGCACTCGGTCAGCACCATCCCAATACTTTAATTGTGGTACCACAATTATTAACCGTACTTGACCAAGCTTTGCAAAGTGGCTGGAGCCCCCCAAGTAGTCTTAAGTTTGTCGCTGTCGGTGGCGCTCGTGTTTCGACCACTGTTATCAAGCGAACCAGAGACTTCGGCTTACCGGTATTCGAAGGCTACGGATTATCTGAGTGCGCATCGGTTGTCGCCTTAAACACTCCCATGACCGACCAATATGGTAGTAGCGGCAAAGTGCTATCACACCTCACAGTTGAAGATATTAACGGGGAAATACTGGTTACCGGCAATACTTTTCTAGGTTACTTAAATCAAACTGATAGCTGGGGTATGTCATCTGTAGCTACTGGGGATATCGGATCAGTAGATGAGCATGGTTTCATCACTATTTCTGGCCGTAGTAAAAACCAATTGATCAGCAGCTTTGGCCGTAACATCAGTCCGGAATGGATTGAAAGTGAACTTCTCGCCAATGATATGTTTAAACAGGCAGTCGTCGTAGGCGATGGCAAACCATGCTGCTCTGCGCTGCTATTTACCGGCGCAAAATCACCTACCAGAAAGCAAATTCAATGTTGCCTTGATCAAATAAACACTCAGCTACCTGACTACGCTCGTGTTGGTCACTGGCTACAACTTCAGGAACCATTCACCACTATCAATGGCCTGCTAACAGAAAATGGCAGGCCACGCCGAGCAAATATCATTGAAAAATTTTCCAAACAGATAGATCAGTTATATTCTAACCAAGAGGCGTTAATTATCTTATGAATTTTTATCAGCAGTTACTAGACGCAACGCAACATGAGCGCGAAGCATTGCTTCAATGCAAGTTGGTTCAAGATGCACTTGGCACAACAATGTGTCGTGAACAATATGTAGCCTTTCTTGCTCAGGCCTATCATCACGTAAAACACACTACGCCATTATTAATGGCGGCGGGATCACGAATGAATAGCGAACAGGAATGGCTTCGTGAAGCACTGGCTGAATATATTGAAGAAGAGCTTGGGCATCAAGAATGGGTGCTTAATGATATTACCGCTTGCGGTTATGATGCCGAAAAAGTTCGCCACAGCATCCCTAATCGCGCTACCGAAATGATGGTGGCTTACGCTTATCATATTATTGACCGAGTTAACCCTGTTGGTTTTTTTGGGATGGTGCACGTGTTAGAAGGCACAAGTGTTAAGGTCGCCGATAACGCGGCAGAGTGTATTGCCCAATCTACTGGTTTAGCCAACCACGCCTTTAGCTATTTACGATCTCACGGTGCACTTGATATTGAACATGTCGCTTTTTTTGAAAAATTGATGAACAAAATTACAAACAAAGCCGACCAGCAACAAATAATGCACTGCGCACGAAATTTCTATCACCTCTACGCAGACGTTTATCGCAGTATAAAACCCGAACAAGCACGCCAATTAGCCGCTTAGGAGGTTGATGTGAAGCTCAATGGTAAAATCTGTGTATTAACTGGCGCTTGCGGCGGCATTGGCGAAGCTATTGCTCATGCATTAGATAATGCCGGAGCAAGCCTAATATTAACAGGCAGAGATAAAAGCCGACTTGATCATTTAATTCAGCAACTTGGCCACCAGCACCACCGTTATGTCATAGCAGACCTGTGCACTAAAGACGGCATTGATGCAGTGGTAGATGCCTGCTCTACCGGCATCGATCTATTAATAAACAATGCCGGCATCAACTATTTTGGTTTACTAGAAACTCAGCATGAACACGAGTTGAGACTGATGCTGGAGATTAATATGATGACGCCTATACTACTAACTCAGGCATTACTCCCTCTATTTAGGGCAAAATCATCAACCATTGTTAATATAGGCTCAGGTTTTGGTAGTATTGGCTTTGCTGGTTACTGCGGTTACAGCGCCAGTAAATTTGCCTTACGGGGTTTTACCGAAGCGCTGCGACGAGAACTGGCAGACACCTCAATTGATGTACTGTACTTGGCACCAAGAGCAACTAAAACGCCAATGAACTCTGACGTCGTTGTCAACCTTAATAAAGAACTAGGTAATACAATGGACGCACCTGAACGTGTCGCAAAAGAATTAATAACTCTGCTGAACAAATCCCAGCGGAGTCGTTTTATTGGCTGGCCTGAGCGCTTCTTCATAAAACTCAATAGCCTGTTCCCGTCAATCGTTGATAAAGCGTTGGCAAAACAACTTCCAATCATACGTCGCCTGGCACTGGCAACTGTGATTGATGACCGTTAACATCGATTCTTATGCGCTTATTATTAGTTGAAGATGATATTTCCTTAGGTTCAGGTCTTAAAGAAGCCTTGAGCCGGGAAGGTTTTGCCGTAAATCTTGTAACTACAGGAGCTTTAGCTCTTGCTGCTGTCAGAGCAGAGCCCCCGGATATTATGATCCTTGATTTAGGCCTGCCTGACATGGACGGACTCGACGTATTATCCGCAGTAAAAAAACTCCCTACCCATATTCCGGTATTGCTATTGACAGCTAGAACCGGCACGGAAAACAAAGTGACAGGCCTTGATAAAGGCGCCGATGACTATTTGGCCAAACCTTTCGATATAAAAGAATTAGCCGCACGTTTGAGGGTCTTCGAGCGTCGACTGACGGCAGCCACCACTAGCGTAATAACTATTGGCGGAGTTGAATTAGATACCCACGCACACTCCATTCAAATTGAGGGACAGATTACTGATGTATCACGCAGAGAATATATGCTGCTCAAAGCACTGATGGAAAATGCGGGTAAAGTATTAACCCGTGAATCACTGGAAACCCGACTGTACAGCTGGGGCGAAGAAATATCGAGCAACGCCATCGAGGTACATATACACAACCTACGTAAACGACTACCAGACAAGTTTATCAAAACCGTCCGAGGTATTGGTTATACCGTCCCCAAACAATGAATACAATACGCACCTATCTCGTAGCAATGGTTGTCGCAACCTTCACGCTATTTTCCTTTCTAGCTGCATTGAATGGCTATCAATCCAGCATTGAAGAAACTCAACGTTTGATGGATACCCAACTGGAAAACATCAGTGCAATATTATTACTTAATAATGGAACTCTACAACAAGAACTACCGGCATCATCCTTTGACACCAATCTTTCATTCCAACTATGGCAAGGTGAAACACTAATAACTCGCTCATCATTGGCACCAGAAACCATTATAAAACCATTGGAAGAAGGTTTTAACTACGCGAATTTTTCAGGTTATCGATGGCGAACACTGATCAAAAAAGGCGACGGATATCGCTGGGCTGTTGTCGCCGAACGCTCTGACTTACGTTATATTTTAGCTGAAAAAGTAGCTTTGGAATCAGTCACTCCCTTGTTTTTATGGCTACCATTATCAGCAATTCTTGTTTGGTTATTAGTAGGCATCGGCATGCGCCCCTTACGCGAACTTAGCCAACAAATTAACCTCAAACGTAGCGATAACCTAAACCCGATTATATACGACAACCCGCCACAAGAACTCGTGCAACTAATAGACTCGACCAACTCGCTCCTGGCCCGACTAAATGCTTCCTTTGAGCGGGAAAAACATTTCTCCTCTCACGCAGCTCATGAATTACGTACGCCACTCAGCGTAATAAAAGTGCATTTACACAATTTAGCCGAAGACTTAGCCAAAGATCATCAAGGGCTTGCCCACGCCAATGCCGGAATTGATCGAATGCATCGCCTTATAGAGCAAATACTTGATCTCAATCGCACCCACCCAGACATCATCGAAGCTAATTTTAAAGCTATTGATTTACACAAGCTGGTAAAACAAGTCACAGCATCAGCATGGCCCCAATTTTCTGCTAGAAATCAATCACTATCACTGAATGGTGAAACTGTTTTTATAATGGGCGACGAGTATATGTTAGAAACCTTACTGGAAAACTTGCTTAACAACGCCAACAAATACACGCCCATTGATGGTGAGATAGAAGTTTCAGTGACACGTACTAACGGCAAGGCCAGATTACAAGTAGCCGACTCTGGCCTGGGAATTCCGGTTGAAAAACGCAACCATGTGTTTGAACGTTTCTATCGTGCAAACTCAGAAAAAAACAGCGAAGCAACAGGCTCAGGCTTAGGCCTCGCCATTGTGAAGCATATTGCTCAATTACACGATGCAACGATCAACCTGAATCACAGCCGATTCCCCAGCGGCTTGCTTATTACCATTGACTTCCCACTTAACGAGGAGTCGCCACAATGAAAGCACGGATAACCCTCTGCTTAATATGCTTAATATGTTCACCCTGCTGGGCAGAAAAACCGGTCTTTGATATTGAAATAAAAAACCATCTATTTCATCCTTCCGAGATTAAAATCCCCGCAGGAACGAAAGTTAAACTCATTATCTATAATCGCGATTCGACACCAGAAGAATTTGAAAGCTACGCACTTAACCGTGAAAAAGTCATTATGGGGGGACGAAAAGCCACCATTTTTATCGGCCCCTTGAGCGCTGGCACTTACCCTTTTTTTGGCGAATTCAATCCTAGAACCGCGCAGGGTAAGGTGATAGTCAATGAGATCTGATTATGCTGCTTAATTCCGTCATTATTATTTTACGAGAAGTATTAGAGGCCGCCATCCTTGTAAGCCTGCTGCTAGCTTTATCGTTTAGCTTACGGCTAGGTGCTCGCTGGTTATTATGGGCCATACTACCAGCACTACTCGGTATTGTTGGAATGGCTACTTTTATAGATACAATTACAGATGCGTTCGATGGTGCCGGACAAGAACTCACCAATGCTTCACTGCAAATTCTCGTCTATTGCTTTTCTCTGCTTATTGTTAGCGTTAGTGCCGGTCTAATAATAGCCAACAATAAGACATCGCTGTTACGTTGGTTGATGGCGTTAGCTGTAGTTTGTGCACTGATTCGCGAGGGCTCCGAGATTTTCATTTACGTGGCGGGGTTTTCCAGTGCAGAAGAATTACGCGCGGCGGTTTTTATCGGCAGCGGCATCGGTGCGAGCATTGGCATTAGTTTAGGCGTGTTGATACTTTCCGGCTTACACGCACTCACTCCGGCAAGAACCTACCAGGTAACCCTGTTGCTGCTGTCATTCATCGCTGCCGGCATGGTCATGCAAGCAACTATATTATTGCAACAAGTAGATTGGCTACCTAGCGGCAAACCCCTCTGGAATAGCAGCCATCTGATAAGTGAGCAATCCATTACCGGCGAACTACTGTATGCCGTTTTTGGTTATGAATCTACCCCAACAACCATTCAGGTAGTTATCTATAGCTTAAGTTTGATCGGTATTGCTCTACCCTGGTTAGGTCGTAACTCTTTTTGGAACTCTAAACATGTCGACTAACAAGCCTTTGTTTTTATATTGCTTAATACTCCTGCCAATCCAGACGATGGCCGACGGCGCCACCATAGATAAAATATATCATCCCTATGTTGAGCAATTGGAATGGGAAGCTGAATGGCGAATGGTGCAAGCCAACAAAAAACCTTCATCTACAGAAAAAAGACACCAACTGCATAAGCTAGGGATTGGTAATGCCGTTTCAGAAACAATATTTATTGAAGGATATTTAATTGCCGAACAATCAGCCGATGAAAGTTTAACCATTAAAGCCTACGAGCTCGAAGCACTTTGGCAGCTGTCTGAACAAGGTGAGTTCTATATGGACTACGGGATCCTGTTCGAGATAGAAAAAGCAGACAAGTACAATGCCTGGGAATACGGCACTACCCTACTGTTAGAAAAAGAAATCGGGCAATTCAGCGCTACAGCTAACCTGGGTTTAATTTACGAGTGGGGCAATGATATAGACAATGAATGGGAAACATCCTTCGCCTTGCAAACCCGTTATCGCTATTCCCCTCGTTTTGAACCTGGGTTAGAGCTTTATGCGGGTGAAGATACTCGAGGAGCAGGCCCTGTCATCATGGGAATAGAGCGTATTAGCCTAAGAAAAGCCTTACGCTGGGAGCTGGGGGCAATATTTGGACTAGACAACAATACTGCTGATTACACCTTACGCGCTGTTGTGGAGTTTGAATTTTAACCTAATGTTAAGAGTGCCTTTTCAACAACGACACATCGAGTTTATCATCAGAATTATCTCTTACTCGCAATTTCAACAAACCCACGAATAAAGCTCAACTCACTATCGGCAGAATGTATGCCCACATGTATTTGCTTATGAATGCCTTTGGACCCTAGCTTTATCGTTTCAGCGGCAGCGAATCCAGAGCGAGTTTGCCCAAAGGAAACTGCGCTCAACGAGATATTTTTCACCACTCTCAGGACAAAAAATTATTTTTATTCTGGAACATAAACCATTTTACCATTAGGAAGCTTATAGGTTACTCCAGCTTTGACACCTGTACCCTCACCAATTTCGTCGCTACTTTCGTAACGAGTCAACTCTTCACCCTCTTTAATGGTGATGGTCATATTATCCTGTCCCGGATTTTCAACCACTACAACATTATCGCTGGAAAAAGGGTTGAGCGGGTTCCTGACAATAATGATCAACAAGACAACTGTGATAACCAAAAAAACATCAATCAGGTTCACCACCGATAAAATTGGATCGTCATCATCATGGTCGAGAAATCGTCCAGCCATATCAGTGCCCACCCGCTGCATTAGAATCAACTTCGCGCTCTATCAATCTCAGCTCTTCAAACAACCATCGACGACGAATATTTAATACAGCAAAACTTAAGCTGGCAGCGATCAGTGCTAGAGTGACGCCAGAAAATGCCACCACCATATTCTGACCTACCGCCGCGGTGTTATTTTCGGATAAAGCCAACAGAGCTGGCCCCATAGGGATCAGTGTAGCAACCAAACCCAGCAACGGCGTAATACGAGAGGTTAAGCGCAATAGTTCAAGATGGCGGATAATCCATAGCTCCAGGTCGTCACTGGTGCAAGCAGAATTGTTTGCATAAAGGCTGAGCTTGCTCCTTAAGTGACTTCCTTGCCGCAACCAGGCATCCATCATCAACTTGCCCGTCGAAAACAGCGTGTAGCATAACGCCGCTACAATCATCAGCAGTGCAGGCCATAAAAAGACACTAGAGAGCTGGTATAAAAGGGATTCCAAATTGTTAACGTTCATTATCATTAAGCCTCGTGTTTTACGTTGTTACGTTGTTCATAAAAAGAAAGCAGTGCCCCAGCCACAACGCAACTCAATAGCAGCGCCCAGGCCAGCCACATAAGCCACGGTAACGAGTTGCTCGACTCCTCTGGATGGACCTCTTCAAGCAACTGACCACGCACATTTTGTGCGGGTGAATCTGTACTAGTATCAGGATTTCCCCCCGTGTCCGCCTGCGTCCAACTCATACCAAAACCGGCAGCCTGAGACTGCATAAAGTCAACCGTTTTAGCTGCTCCTGCCTGGGCGCCCAAGTCATTGACCAGTGCTTGCCAACGGCCTATCAATTCCCGGCGGGTTTGTTCTGGCGCATCCCAATAGTTTTTGCGAATAGCTTCAACCATGCGTTCGATTAATTGCGCCTGAGCGGTGGCGTTATGTTCGGCAAACCATTCATTGATATTGAGGTCGCGCTGGTCCAGTACATACGTTTCATGCAGGGCTTGCCACTGATCCGGGCGTACCATATTACGGTCCATCACCTGCCAGCCGAACAGATTATTGGCGATGTTAAGCAACTGAACAGTGCCCGCGTAACCCTCTTTTTGCATACCTTTAATCCATTGCGGATTCTGGTAGCGGGTACGCAGTTCATTACTCAAAAAAGTCTGTGCGCTATTAATAACCGCATTGGTGCTACGGGCGTTGGAGATATAAAGCGCCGGATTGTCACCGTTAATTTTTTTAACCGACGCCGACAAGCCCCCCAGGTATTCAAAGGGATGATCAGTGGAGAGTAAACCATGTAAATTAGATGAGCGAGACAGCAACACAGCATCGACACCTTGCAACTGAGACTCCAGTAACTTGAGATGTTGCACAGGCGTACCCCAATCATGGCTGCCGTAGATGTGGGACTGGCTATTGATAAAGGTATCGGCGAGGATGGAATCATCCTCCCAACGGGTTGAATCCATGGCGACAGACGTAACGCCACTGCCGTAGTCCCCCGGCGGGTTGCTGAAAATACGCACCTGCGAATAACGTTCGGCTTGTACTACGTCCAGCCCATTTTGTTGCAGCGATAGAGCTAAGTTGCGGCTGTTTTTTGCCACCGGATTATTGTCTTCTTCAAGTACCGCCAAGGCTTCGATGGCCTGTGCCAGTTTTTTCATAATGCCATCAAACTGGTCGCGGTAAACACTGGTAGCCTGCAATAGCACATCTATTCGCGGACGATCCAGTTTATCCTGAGGGATTATTTCCAGAGCTGTGACATCACCACCAGAACTCCAGATTGGGCGCACGCCCAGAGCATGCATGATCTGCGCTTCGCTCAAGCCAAGAGTGCGAATGGTCTCCGATGACCACAGAGAGAAAGCCAGCTTATCCGGCCATTCACCAGCATGGTTTTGACGATAATCCGTTACCAGTTCATTGAAGGTTTTTTCAGCCGCCTGATAAGCAGCAGGGCTCGGGATTTTATTGGGGTCCAAGGCATAGAGATTAGTGCCGCTGGTAGTGCCTGGATTCCTGACTGGATCGCCACCCGATCCTGGCAGAATAAATTGCCCCTTCAGTCCAGCCAGCAAGGCGTCCATTTCACCGTTGTTACGCAACGCACCACCGTACATTAACGCAGTTTGCATCAGTGCTTGAAGCTGTTCATTTTCGGCTTGGGCAGGTTGTTTTTCACCACGAATAAATGGCTGTAGATACGTGTAAGCCGGGCCACTGAACAAGTCCTCAAAGCTGGCGGCAAACATTTCCTCACCCTCCAGCCCCAGCGCTTGGTAATAATCAGTGCCCAATTGCTGCATCACGGTTGCTGTCAAATAGTCCTCGGCAGCGGATTCACCAAACGTGTGTAGCCCAATCGGGGTAGCGGCTTGTGCCAGCACGTGTAAGTGGTCATGCAGGATGGGAATAAATTTATCGGGCTGCTGACCAACTGCCTCCTCACGCCAGCCAATATCTTGATGCAAATCTGCTTCAAAAACTGACGCCAGCATATTATCCAGAGTAGCGTTCCGGACCGAACCGTTTTCCAGTTGCAGATATTGATGCATGAGATCATGAATATCACGCAGCTCATCGTAAAAACCGGAAGGCGCAAATGGCGGTGTCTGGTGACTGATGGTCGTGGCTCGTCCACGCCGTTTAGCTTGCATGGCTTCGCCAATATTGTCCTGAATATACGGATAAAAAACCGGAACATGACCAATAGCTAGATTGGGGTAATCATAGGCCCAAAGGCCGCGATCCTTGCCTGGCGTCCACTCCTGAGTGCCGTGGGTACCCAGGTGAATAATGGCATCCGCTTTAAAGTGTTCTCGCAGATAAAGGTATACGGCCAGATAGAAATGTCCGGGGGGCTGTAGCAAATCATGGGTGCTTTCCCCCGGCTTATCAGCCCTTGGAGGTTGCGGTAAATAGAGCAGCTTACCGAGCTTGGCCCGGGGGATAATAAAGCAGCTCTCGCCATTAACAGTGCGGACACTCCAGTGATCCTGTGGATCACCCCAGGCTTTTTCCAGTTGAGCTGCGACGGTCTGCGGCAAACTGCTCAGCCACTTTTTATACTGGCTGACAGGGAATGCTTGTGCATAGCCATCAGCCAACAACCCATCCAGGGTTTCCGGGCGATAGTAGGCAGCCAACATTTTCTGTGCAGTAGCAATAATAGTGGTTTCATCACTTGGCCTTATGTCATAGCCCTGCTCGTTCAGAGCGCTGAGAATATTCTCAATACTGCGTGGCACATTGAGGTTAGACGCTGACAGGTTTTTCTCTCCTGAGGGATTGTTCCAAAACAGCAAGCCCACATTGAGCTCATTACGCTTAGCCCGCTGCAACGTTGCCATGGCCATAAATCGCCCGACAAGCAACTCCACCTGTTCTGGAATGACAGCCGGAGCGCCCTCCTCAATTGCCGCGAGAACCAGAGGATCAGTCATGCCCCAGCTTTCCGGAATCACCATCAGCGCTGCATAAGCGCTGCCAGACATACCTTGTCCAGCCTCACGGGCTCTTCATCATTAACGGGGGACACCGGCATTCATTAAACTGATTTTGCGAAGATCATTTTAATGGAGAGTACCGATGCCCCACGCAAGTAGAATTATAGGCATACCAGGCCTAGAAATA
>JBAYQJ010000003.1:0-170521 GCA_041677245.1 Spongiibacteraceae bacterium
AGCGAAGAAGTTATTCGAAAGTATGTTCAAGACCAGCTAAAGGTAATGAACAAAGGCGAAAAATCTAGCAGCCAACTCGGATTGTTTTAAAACTCGGTCGCTTGCGGCCGAGTTGTTTATAAATTGCGCTAGTTTACTGGGTTGGATGCAAACAGAGTAATATTTTACTCGCTCGAGGTATGATTATATTATTAGGGGCTGGCACTCTTATATAAATTTTTAAGGCTTGCGGCCTATTTCAACGGGTATCAGTGTGTGGTGATATTTTGATACTAATCTTCGTTAGGTTGTAATCACTCCATCAATATATTAATTACCTCGTGACAGTATGAAAAGTGCTCAAGTACGTTTTTATTCAGGTGTCATGGGTCAATAATGTTATTACATATCAATGAACCGGTGTAAAAATGCCGCGGATTACAGTTAGCTAAACAATTTACACCGGAGGAGAATGCAAAAATCGTTGCCTTTCTTAAAACACTGGCAGGTGATCAGCCTGCCTTTGCTTTACCAATATTGCCTCCATCTATAGATAACACACCAAAGCCAGAGCTTTTTAGCTAATCTATTTAGCGGGTCCTTGGTCATTGTTGACAGGGTTAATGATTTTCAAAAAAGCGGGGATTGATTAACCGTACGTCGTTTTTCGATGATGTTAACCAAGCATAAGAGTGAGGATCAAAAGCATGAGAATTTTTATTGTTGTATTAGTTTCTGTGGTGTTAACTGGTTGTCTCGGGATGCCTGAAACAGTCAAGCCCGTTCAGGATTTTGAAATTAATCGTTATTTAGGCAAGTGGTATGAGGTTGCCAGATTAGATCATTCCTTCGAACGTGGACTGGAACAAATAACTGCGGATTACGCTCTGCGTGAAGACGGTGGTATATCGGTTATCAATCGTGGTTATTCTATAGAAGATAAACAATGGAGTGTAGCAGAAGGCAAAGCATACTTTGTGGATAATGAGTCCGAGGGTTATCTAAAAGTTTCGTTTTTTGGCCCGTTCTATGGCTCATATGTGATATTTGAACTGGAGCAAGATAACTATGATTATGCCTTTGTTTCTGGTCCCGATTTGTCGTATTTATGGTTGCTTTCTAGAACATCAAATTTACCGCAGGAAGTGATTGATAAATTTATAGAAACATCGAAGCAGCACGGTTTTGACGTGGATAAAATTATTTTTGTAAATCATGTGGGCTCGGATAAATAGAGCGCCCAAAAAAATACACAGGCATAGGTAGGTGCCTCGTATAAATATAATATATATGGGGTGGCAGTAATGGTGGCTGTTATTAAGTAGAAGCATCGGATTTAGGTGTTTTCCACTCATGGGCTATCGCCCTGACAGCTGAGTTCAGGCATCATTCTGCATCAATGTTTAAAGCTGAGTAGGGTGTTTGCATGTCTGAACAAGGACAGGTTACAGGGAGTACGCAGGGGTATTCTAAAAGCCGTTTGGTGGGTTTGTTACTCGGCGCTGGTTTTTTGCTGATGACAGTGCTGTTGCCGCCGCCGGAGTCCATGTCGATGGAGGCTTGGTCAGCGTTAGGCCTTATGCTGCTCATGGCGACTTGGTGGTCAACGGAAGCTATTCCGATCCCCGCTACCGCTTTGCTGCCGATCGTGTTGGTGCCCGGGCTTGGTCTGGGGGATATTTCTGAAGCGACGCCTCCTTACGCACATCCGATTATTTTTCTTTTTTTAGGTGGTTTTAGCTTAGGTCTGGCGATGCAACGCTGGAACCTCCATCGCCGTATTGCCTTGATGACGCTTAAGGCAGTTGGTAGTGAACCGAAACGGCAAATTGCTGGATTTATGCTGGCAACAGCTTTTCTAAGTATGTGGGTCAGTAATACTGCAACTGCCATTATGATGCTCCCTATTGGCTTGTCAGTAATTGGAATGATGGGCGACGGCCAATCGGAAAATGTTCAGCGTTATGCCACAGCGCTTCTGCTGGCCATAGCTTACTCAGCCAGTATCGGCGGTATTGCTACGCTGATAGGCACGCCCCCCAATGCGTTACTGGCAGCCTATCTGAGTGAGACCCAGGGGATCTCGGTAGGGTTCGCCCAGTGGATGCTTTTGGGTGTTCCTGTAGCCTTGATTATGCTGGGTTTGGTTTGGTGGTGGTTGACACGAAGGGATTT
The DNA here is from genome assembly GCA_041677245.1 of Spongiibacteraceae bacterium. Lineage (GTDB taxonomy): Bacteria > Pseudomonadota > Gammaproteobacteria > Pseudomonadales > Dasaniaceae > Oceanicoccus. The sequence goes on from JBAYQJ010000003.1 coordinate 2,155, forward strand.
TGGGCTGATAGCGCAGGAGGGTGCGGGTCAGGCCATATGCGACGAGCTTGCGGCTCTGGGCCAAATGAATCGAGGCGAAAAAGTGGTGGCAGTCGTGTTTGCACTGACCGCCAGTGCCTGGGTGTTTCGACCGCTACTTTCCGCAAGTATCATGCCTTGGCTGACTGATACTGGTATTGCTATATCAGCGGCCATTACTATGTTTATCATCCCGGTCAGTGCGCGCCAGCAGATTTTTGTGCTTGATTGGGACACAGTCAAAGAGGTTCCGTGGGGTGTCCTCCTGTTGTTTGGTGGTGGCCTTGCTATGGCCGGAGTTATCAGTAGCTCAGGGCTGGCCGATTGGATTGCGGGAAGTATGAGTGTCGCAGGTGTGTTACCGGTGATGGTGATGCTTATGTTGGTTGTTGCGGTGATTATTTTCCTCACGGAAGTAACGAGCAACACAGCAACGGCTGCGGCTTTTTTACCGCTTCTGGGTGCATTGGCACTTTCTCAGGGTGCGTCACCATTACTGTTGACGGTTCCGGCCGCTATCGCCGCCAGCTGTGCGTTTATGATGCCCGTCGCAACGCCGCCTAACGCCATTGTGTTCTCTAGTGGCCACATAAAAATAGGTGATATGATCCGCGCTGGGTTCGTACTAAACATTACCAGCATTGTGGTGATTACATTGCTGTGCTATTTGCTTATGGATCTTGTTTTTACACTCTGACTGGAATAGCGCTATTCAAGGGGTATGCTATTGTTGTGGCAGTTTCTTTTGGTTGTTAATCAACTATCTGTTGACTAAGGGTAAAGAGGGTATATAATAACATCTAGCTCGAAAGTTAGTCTTATATTTATGCACACCATTTCGTTGTCCTAGTTTCAGTACCACGGCCTGTTCTTCATAAGTAATATCAACATTTCCAGCCAAAATAGCCTTTACGGGCTTCAATTACTCTTGAATTAAATAGGTTAATATTATGTCTACTACTACTGGTACTGTTAAGTGGTTCAACGAATCTAAAGGTTTTGGTTTTATCGAGCAAGAGTCTGGTCCAGACGTTTTCGCTCACTTTAGCGCCATCTCTACTTCAGGTTTTAAAACTTTGGCCGAAGGCCAAAAAGTTGAGTTTACTGTTACTCAAGGCCAAAAAGGCCCTCAAGCAGAAAACATCGTACCTTTATAAGTACGTAGCTGGCTTGCTTAGTAAGCCAGCTTCATTGTTCTGAGAGGCAATAGCTTCCCAGAGCTATGAAATAAGAAGAGGTAAGACCGAAAGGTCTTACCTTTTTTTTTATCTGTCCGATTCTATTGGTATTTTTTGGGGGGAGTAATGACTATAAAGCTGATAAATCTCCCAGACCCTGATGTGAGTTGCAGTCACTGTGAGGCCTGTTGTTGTCGTCTTGAGGTTATGTTGATCACCGACACTGGGGTGCCTGAGCGTTATATGGCCTTTGATCAATGGGGTGGGGCGAGTATGGCGCGCCTCGACGATGGCTGGTGTGCTGCGCTGGATCGTAACACTATGCTCTGTACTATTTACCAGTGGCGTCCGTTGATCTGTCGTGAGTTTGAGATGGGGTCCGGTGAGTGTGTCGATGAGCGCGAGGCTTATGCTGCTCGTTAGTTTAAGCGGTTTATTCTGTGTTGCGTCTTCTATTGGCGGTGAATTTTTGTACCTTGGCGTGGACGCCGCGGCTAAATGCTTTGCTGCGAGCCTCGAGTAAATCAATTCCATAAAGAATTGTAACAACTAGAATGGAAAGTTTGATCGATGAGAGTAAATAGCCATTAGCGATAATGACACCGAGTGCAGCGAGTACCCAAATAGTCGCGGCAGAGGTGACGCCAACGACGGCACCATCTTTTGCTAGCATGACGCCTGCGCCCAAAAAGCCTATACCAGTAATTACTTGTCCAATAACACGAGAAGGGTCAACAACGCCATTTTGAAGTTGAAAGCTAGTCGCGAGAAATAAATAAGTGCCCAATGTGATTAATGCTGATGTGCGAATGCCAACAGGTTTGCCGCGTAGTTGGCGTTCGAGCCCAATTATAGAACTGCAGAACAGCGCTGTACCTACCGAATGCCAGCTATAAGGCTCTATCGAAACAATATTACAAAAAACGTTATACAGGTCGTGAAGCCAATTCATTATTGTGGCCCATGCTAAAAAGGGTGGATTGAGCTAGTTGATCAATTCAGATAGGCCGGCGCTAATGATTTCTTTCTGCACTAGGCTGCGTATTTGTCCCGCGTGCTCAAAGGTTAAGGCTTGTGCTAATACCTGTTGGGCATGGCTGATATCTATGCTGCGGATAAGCCATTTTATCCGTGGTAATTTTGTTGCGCTCATGCTGAGAGTGCGTATCCCCATACCAAGTAACAGGAAAACCGCGACTGGGTCTGATGCCATTTCGCCGCATAGGCTGAGTGGCAGTTTAAATTTTTTGGCTAATTTTACTACTCGATAAATTTCGTGTAGTACCGCAGGATGGATTTGGTCGTAACGTGCGGCTACGCGAGTATTGTTGCGATCAAGGGCGAGTAAATATTGGCTTAGGTCATTTGAGCCAATAGAAATGAAATCAATTTTTTTGGCCCAGAATGGCAGTAGAGATATAGCGGCGGGCACTTCAATCATTACGCCTATTTTAGGTCGTTTAAAGTTTATGCCTTCACTTTCAAGTTGTTCGCAAGCGTCGTCTAACAGCAGTATAAACGCATCAAGTTCGTTGGAAGAGCTAATCATGGGTAGCAAAATATGCAAGTCACCACTGGTTTCGGCAGCGCGAATCATCGCTCTGACCTGTGTCATTAATAGCTGAATATTATCCAGGGTAAAGCGAATGCCACGCCAGCCCAGCGCTGGGTTTTCTTCATTACTAATGGGGAAATAAGGTAGTTGTTTGTCACCACCTATATCCAGGGTTCTCATATAAACGGGTTTGCCTTGGTAGGCAGAAAAAATCTTTTGGTATACAAATACCTGATCATCTTCGGTTGGAAAGCTATTGCGCACCATAAAAGGAATTTCGGTACGATATAAGCCAATACCTTCGGCACCGTTTTTTAATCCTGGTGAAATATCGGCAAGCAGACCAGTATTAGTCAGTAGGCGGACAGATTCGCCATCAGTGCTAGTTGCTGGTTGGGCATAGAGCTCGGCTAATTGGTCATCTAATCGTTGGCGTTTGGTGATCAGTTGTTTAAATTCTTTGAGGACATTCTTCCCTGGATGGTTAATGATTTGGCCTTCATTGCCGTCAACGATTAATAGCTCTTCGTTTTGAATATATTTTGCGTCTTCGGCGCCCATTACTGCAGGTATGCCCATAGCGTTTGCTAAAACGGCGGTATGGGATAAGCTGGAACCTTCGAAGCAAATAATCCCGGATAGCTGCTCTAGTGGAATAGCGGCAATATCAGAGATGCTGATTTGCGAGCCTACCAGAATGACTTGCCCATCTATTTTAATCTGGGGCTTGTTCTTCAGGTTGGTGCCGCGCCAAACATTGAATAGTTTGTTGCCGAGGTGCTTGATATCTTCGTGGCGTGCTTTGAGGTATGGATCTTCCATCGACAAAAATAAATCTGAAAAATAATTAACGCTAGTGCGCAAGGCGCTGGGTAACCAGTGGCCGGATAAAATTTCTGATTCTACTTTTTGTATCAGGGCGTGATCGGATAACAGCATATTATAGGCATCAAAAATACCTGAAACGCTACCTGAAATATCTTCACCGAGGCTGGCTTGTTCGTTTTTTATTTCATTTCTGGTTGCGAGTAGTATGTCATGCCACTGTTGAATCTCTGCTTTCTTGTCGATACAAGGAGCGTCACTAACATTGTTCAGCCCACCGTTGCCGCGTAATTGTGCAATGCCTATACCGATACCAGGTGCGCCTTTTATACCAATTATGCGCTGATTGATGGCAGTTTTTCTTGTGTCGATAGTTGTTATGTTGGCAACGATAAGTGCAAGTTGAGATGCTAGGGTGACGAGGAACCCTTCGTTCTCAGCGCTGAGCAGGTTGGCTTGGGTGCTTTGTACAACTAGTACACCGATAACCTCACCAAATCGTACCAATGGCACGCCGCAAAAAGTGCAAAAAGCTTCTTCTTGGGTGCTTTCTATATAGTAATAATTGGGATGTTGGGCGGGGTTGACTATATTGATGGGATGTCGTCTTTGAACAACTAAGCTAACTAGCCCCTTGCCTGCGGGTATTTTAATTTGATCGTGTACCGCCAGGCCGTGACTGGCAAGTAGCGTCATGTCTTTGTTTTCTTCGGTGCGGTATAGCGTGCACACATCGACACCAATAACTTGACTGATGGAGTCCACAATCAGTCTTACTTGGGCGGCGGCCGATTCAACCAATGCAACCTGTTGCACGATTCGTGTCAGTTCTAAGATGACATTTTTTACCATGGCTTTTATTAGATATCCCAAATCATGAGTTTTCTCGTTTAATATTAAATTAGTTGTAGGTATTTCGGTGAACTAATTAGTGCCTTTATCGTTACTTTTTATCTTCATCCAGCTGATGGCCCTCTATAGCCGAGGGTTCTATCTCTGTTAGCCGAGTCAATAATTTAATGAATGCCGCAACCGCTGTTAAGGGGGCTGACTCGGACATGGTGTGATAGCCCGATGTTGGGATTTGTAATGTTGTCCCGTCAACCAACCCATTAGATGCGGCAATGATGCGTCCCATTTCAGTTGAGCCCAGTGAACGTGGAGATTCGCCATGGGCGCGCAGTTGCACATTCAGCGTTTCTACATATTCATCTTTAAACTCATAGCTGAGTGAGAGTTCATCGCAGACAGTCACTAAGCGCCGAGTGAGTTCGGTGTTGAAGATGGCATTGGCATCCTTGTTTCTTAGTACCACATTTTGTTGCTCAGCTGCCTTGTGGTCTGGGTAAGGGCTGGTATCAACAACGATAAGTTGATTGGTCGATCCGCCAAAGCGTCTAAACCATTCGAGTAAATAGCGCCAACTTTTACCTGCTTCTTCCTGGGCGGTAAAAAAAGCGGTGCCTTGAAAGCCTAGCTCAAATAAATACACTAGGGCTGCAGCGGTTAGTACGTTATCAAGCTGGCCTACCAGTGCGTTTTCGGTGATTTTAAGTTTATCAGAAAAGGCAACCGGAGTTCCCGCCACTAAGTGTTCCATGCCTTTTAATTCGAAAATCAGGTTATTTCTAAACTCGCAAATATAGGAGCGGTCAATAATGCCTCGCCCTCGATAGGCTCCCGACCAGGGTTCGTAGGCATATACAGACTCAGATTCGAATCGATGGACAATTTTTTTCATCAGGTGTTCATCGACGGAATTCCCCAATAAGTCTGAGCGTGCTCCGGAAACAAAGGCGGCATATTGAAATTCGTTGGGCCCAGTACAAATTAAACCGTGACGGTCAATATGAGCTGAAAACATCACGCTTTCGGGGCGATTACCCTGTGCGACTAAAACACCCTCATACCAGGTGACGCTGGCGCCACGTTCTTCAAGTTCGCGCTGTAATACGCGAAAAAATGAATGTTCGGCACCGACTACGCTGGGGTTGCGAATTAATGCGGCCAGCAGGCTTAAGAACGAGCTGGGAAGTTCGGCCGTGCTGGTTGCCTTTTTTGCTTGCGCCATGCTGTGTTAACTCTGCTTTGACTGGATGGTGGGAGTTAGTGTGCCAGCTATCAGTATGTGCTGGCTGGGTTTGCTGTTTAGCATTAATGATGTGCTTTGGCAATGAATATCCTTGTTCGATTACATCGAATAACGGGTCTGATTATTCTGCGGGTGAGCTTTTTACGTTCCGCTTCTGTTGCATGGTGGTAAGTAGAGCGGGAGGTTGTTAAACTCGCGCAAGGCCTGTACGAAAACCGTTTTTGAGCGGTATTGGGTTAAGTATGCAGTTAGACTTTAGTATAGAGTCTAGCGGTGGTTTGCAGGTGATTAATTTGTGTTTATAGTAAGTTAAAATTTAATGTTTAAGTATAATGTTCGAGCCGAGCAGCGGGGTTAGCATAGGGCGCTTAACTGGGCTTCTGCAGATTAAAACACATCCCTTTATGTATATCGAAAGTTTACTTGGTGGCTAGTGACCATCACCGGCGTGGGCGATAAGTAGTCGTGCAACCTGTTTAGGTCGTAGCGGTACCTGGCCCCTTAAATTAATAAAGCACAGAGAGGTCATTAGAATGCGAAATTATGACCAGTTTTATATCAATGGTGAATGGGTGAACCCCGTCACTGTGCGATCTTTAGATGTGATTAATCCCGCCACCGAAGAGGTTTGCGGTACGATATCATTGGGTTCTACTGAGGATGTTGATAAGGCCGTAGTAGCGGCGAGAGCTGCATTTAAAACTTATGCTACCACCAGCCGCGAGCAGCGTATTGCCTTATTAGAAGCCATTTGTGCGGCGTACGAAAATCATTATGACGAGATCGCGGCGGCAATTACTGAAGAAATGGGGGCTCCGAGTAAGTTTGCCCTTGAAGCCCAAGCTGCTATTGGCTTAGGGCACTTCGCAACGGCCTTAGAGATACTTAAATCTTATAAGTTTGAAGAAACTGCGGGTAATAGTCTTATTTTTAAAGAGCCTATTGGTGTTTGCGGTTTAATCACGCCGTGGAATTGGCCGCTCAACCAAATTGCTTGTAAAGTTGCGCCCGCGCTGGCGGTTGGTTGTACAGTGGTTTTAAAACCCTCTGAAGTTGCTCCGTTGTCAGCATACGTCTTTACTAAAGTGATGGATGAGGCTGGGGTTCCGGCTGGTGTTTATAATATGATTAATGGCGATGGAGCTGGTGTAGGCACGGCTTTATCTTGCCACCCTGGCGTGGACATGGTGTCGTTCACCGGCTCTACACGGGCTGGTGCGGCTGTTGCGCAAAACGCAGCACCTACAGTGAAGCGTGTTGCCCAAGAGTTGGGTGGAAAATCGCCTAATATTATATTAGAAGACGTAGATCTGGACGCTGCAATTAGTCGCAGTGTTATGCAGATGTTCAGCAATACGGGACAATCTTGCAATGCACCATCAAGGTTGCTGGTTCCGGCTAAAAAAATGCAGCAGTGTGCTGCGATTGCGGCTAAAGCGGCTGCTACTGTTGTCGTTGGTGACCCTAAGCTTGATACAACAACCATGGGGCCGGTCGTCAGTGCAGCACAATTTAATAAAATTCAAAGCCTGATTCAAGCTGGTATTGATGAAGGTGCGACTTTGGTTTGTGGCGGTACAGGTTTGCCTGAGGGGCTTGATAAAGGCTACTTTGTTAAGCCAACCATCTTTGCCAATGTTGATAATAAAATGACCATTGCCCAAGAAGAAATTTTTGGGCCAGTTTTAGTTATAATTGCCTATGAAACGGTAGCTGAAGCCATCGATATTGCCAATGATACACCTTATGGTTTGGCTGGATATATTCAAGGCAATAATATGGATGAGGTGCGCGAAGTCGCCACTAAAATTCGCGCTGGTAATATTAATATCAATGGTTGTTCGGGCGATATGCATACACCCTTCGGTGGGTTTAAGCGGTCTGGCAATGGTCGTGAATGGGGTGAGCACGGTTTTAATGATTTTCTTGAAATTAAAGCCATTTCAGGTATGAGTTAAATTAGCTGTAAACAATAGTAGTGGATAATACGAAGGAAGAATGATGAGCGAGGCATTACCGGTTATTGCAATTTTGGGGGGTACTGGCGATTTAGGTACTGGTTTGGCGCGACGTTGGGCGCAGGCGGGTTATCATGTCATTATCGGCTCGCGCACTATGGATAAAGCGCAGGCGGCTGTAACTGATTTAAAAGCAGTGATGGCCGAGCGTGGTATTGATTCTGTCAATGTCATCGCAATGGAGAATTTAGCTGCCGCTGAAGCAGCAGATATATGCGCAATGACAGTTCCCTTTGCCCATCAAGCAGATACCTTGGCAAGGGTAAAAGTTGCGCTGACGGGAAAAATATTAATTGATGTAACCGTGCCTTTAGTTCCCCCTAAAGTTGCGCGGGTACAGTTGCCCGAACAGGGCTGCGCAGGGCAAATTGCCCAGAATATATTAGGCGAAGACGTGAATGTTGTTTCAGCCTTTCAAAATGTTGCCGCGCATCATTTGCAGGAAGGCCATGGTTTAAGCTGCGACGTGATTGTCTGTGGTGACAAAAAAGCGGCTCGTGAACAGGTGATAACACTGGTTGAAGCAGCGGGTATGCGTGGTTTTCATGGCGGTAGTATCGCCAACGCTGCGGCCACGGAAGCATTAACTTCAGTGCTGATCTTTATTAATAAGCAGTACGGTTGTCATGCGGGGATTCGTATTACCGGTCTTGAGGAAAGCCCAACTACTCATGACTAAATTAACCCTAACGGCGCTGCCTGAGTTTCCTTTGGTTGAGCCGGGTGATGACCTTGGTTTATTGATTTTATCGTCGTTAGAAACAGCAGGATTAGTACTGGCTGATGGCGATGTATTGGTATTGGCGCAAAAAATCGTCTCTAAATCTGAAAATCGCTATGGCTATTTGAATCAGGTTGAACCTAGCGCGCAAGCGCTTACGTTAGCGGAGCAGGTTGATAAAGATCCACGTTTGGTGCAGTTGATCTTGTCAGAGTCTACAGAGGTGGTGCGCCAGCGACCGGGTGTTATCGTTGTCGAGCATCGTCTCGGTTATGTACACGCTAACGCCGGTATTGATAAATCCAATATCCAGTCTGACGAAAGCAACCCGCGTGTGCTGTTATTGCCATTAGATCCCGATGCGAGTGCGGCTATATTGCGCCGCCAGTTGCAGCAAAAAACCGGGGCAGTGGTATCGATTATTATTAACGACAGTGCTGGCCGTGCATGGCGAAATGGCACCGTCGGTATGGCGATTGGTAGTGCAGGCTTCGAACCTTTGGAAAATTTAGTGGGTGCTAGGGATTTGTTTGATCGCCCGCTTGAAATCACCGAAGTGGCTGTGGCCGATGAATTGGCTGCGGCGGCATCTTTTGTGATGGGGCAGGCGGCCGAGGCTGCCCCTGCTGTCTTGATACGTGGCGCGCAGCTGCGCTTGGCTGAGGTCGGCTCGCAAACTTTAATTCGCGATAAAGCAAAAGATCTGTTTCGGTGACTGCAATGGCAGATAAAAATGGCGCGGCATCAAACTCTGAGCGCAACCTTATTTTGGCTCTCTCGGGAGGCGTGGGCGGTGCTAAGTTAGTACTGGGTTTATCAAAGATGGTAGCAGCCGATGATTTAACTATCATTGCTAATACTGCTGATGATTTTAATCACTTGGGTTTATCTATTTGTCCCGACTTGGATACGGTGATGTATACCTTGGCAGGGCTGAATGATCAACAGCAAGGTTGGGGCTTGGCTAACGAAAGTTGGAACACGATGGATGCTTTGGCCGAGCTTGGTGGTGATACTTGGTTCCGCTTGGGGGATCGTGATTTGGCTACGCATTTGGAGCGTAGTTTGCGTCTATCTCAGGGGCAAGGCCTTGCTGCAGTTACGCAGTATTTGTGTGAGCGTTTAGGGGTAAAGCATAAGTTGCTACCCATGAGCGACCAGGCAGTACGGACTAAAATAAAAACCATAAGCGGAGAGTTGGCCTTTCAAGAGTATTTTGTTAGGGATCAATGCGCGCCTGCAATCAGCGGTTTGTATTTTGAAGGTCTAGATCAAGCTGTACCGCATCCTGAGTTGATGGCTATATTAGCGAGTGAGCGACTGGCTGCCATTATTATTTGTCCGTCAAACCCCTTTGTTAGCGTTGATCCTATATTAAAACTTGATGGCGTTGGCGAGGCCATGCGTAATAGTGCTGCGCCGGTTGTTGCAGTATCCCCCATTGTTGCAGGTATGGCGATTAAAGGGCCTGCGGCAAAAATGATGGCGGAGTTGAATATGCCCGTCACCGCGTTAGCGGTAGCCGCACACTACGGTGATTTACTGGATGGTTTTATCATTGATAAATCGGATCAACATTTGGCGCCAGCTATTGCGCAACTTGACATAAAAGTTTGCTGTGTGCCCACTGTTATGAAAACCTTGGAAGACAGATTGAACCTTGCGCGTGATGTATTGGCCTTCGCCGGTACATTGTCTGGTTCTCTATAAGTAAAGGTGTCTGGCCATAATATAGGCGGCTGGCCATAAGGGAGGTAATTGGATGGTTTGGGCGGTGTTACCGTTAAAAGATTTTGTCAATGCCAAACAGCGTTTATCAGGTGTACTGGCGGCTCACGAGCGTCGCCATCTTTTTCATACAATGGTAGAAGATGTGTTAGGTGTTCTTGTCAGTCACCCCGCTATCAAGCAGGTATTGATTGTTTCTGATGATCCCAGTGCAGCTTTATTGGCCGAACATTACGGTGTGCTATGTTGGTCTGAATCCTCTTTAGCAGTGAAGGGCTTGTCTGCTGTTGTTGATGCTGCGGCTAGTCAATTGGTCGCTCAAGGTGTCGATGCTATGCTGGTTGTACATGGCGATTTACCTTTGCTGAGCGCTAGCGATATTCAGCAACTGGTTGATACGCATCGGGCTTCAATTTTTCCTGCGATCAGTATTGCTCCCGACACGGTGGGTGATGGTAGTAATTGTGTATTAGCAAGCCCACCTAATGCGATTTCTTTTCAATACGGCGAGGCAAGTTTTGATAAGCATCGAGCTTGCGCGAAAGCCAAGTTTATAACGGTGAATAGTTTGTCATTGGCAGGTGCTGCTCACGATATTGATAGTCCCGATGATTTACAGCTGCTTCTACAATTAGAACTGCCGTCACAGGGTCAAGGTAAGCATACACTGAAGTATCTGGGGGAAAGCGGGATAGCTGAGCGCTTAAGATCTATGCTGCAGGTTGAGCATCAACGTAATACAAAAGTCGAGTAATAACGTGAGTCACTTGAATACCAATATTCCCCAAGCTTCAATTAGCCAGCAGGGCTTATCGCATTTGTTAGCCCTGGCGCTAGAGGAACAATTGCCTACCGCAGAGCAAGCGTTGCTGTTAGCGGATGAGCAATACAATAATGATGAGGTCACCGCACAATTAATGCAGGTGGCTAGCCAGCTGCGTGATCGAGGTTTTCGCAACTTGGTGACGTATTCGCGTAAAGTTTTTATCCCGTTGACGCAATTGTGCCGCGATGTTTGCCACTATTGCACATTTGCGCAAACCCCCAAACAGCTGCAGTCTCCTTATATGTCTGTTGAAGAAGTTCTCGCCTCGGTTCGTGCCGGTGTTGAACTGGGCTGTAAAGAGGCGTTGCTGACACTGGGTGAAAAGCCGGAGCTGCGCTATCGCGCTGCTCGCGATGCGTTACAGGCTATGGGGTTTGAGTCCACATTAGATTATGTCGCTCATATAGCAAAAGTTATCTTTGATGAAACCGGCATTTTGCCGCATATTAATGCTGGCTGTATGACGGAAGAAGAAATCGCCAAGCTAAGGCAGGTTTCGGCATCAATGGGCATTATGCTGGAGTCAGCTGCTGAGCGCTTAACCGAAAAAGGCCAGCCACATTACGGCTCTCCAGATAAAGTACCTGCGCTGCGCCTGCAAACAATCGCACGTGCGGGGCGTGCTAAAGTTCCTTTTACCTCGGGTATTTTGATTGGTATCGGAGAAACACGGCATGAACGTATTGAGTCTTTATTAGCCTTACGTGAGTTGCATCTCAAGTACGGTCATTTACAAGAAATTATCGTGCAAAATTTTCGTGCCAAAGAAAACACTAAAATGTCGCAGGCACCAGAGCCTGATTTGAGTGAATTACTGTGGACGGTCGCGATCACTCGAATTATTTTTGGCTCGGGGATGAGCATACAAGCACCGCCTAATTTAAGTCCGGGGGTGTTGCCGCAGTTAATTAACTCTGGTTTGAACGATTGGGGTGGTGTTTCTCCAATCACGCCTGATTATGTAAATCCAGAAGCTCCGTGGCCGCATGTGGATAAGCTGCGACAGGAAACAGCCTCCGCCGGGAAGTATCTGCATGAGCGTCTGACGATTTACCCTGATTATGCCATTGATGGCAAGCAGTGGCTGGATGAAAAATTACAAACGGCTGTAATAAGGATGATTGATGCAGAGGGTTTCCCGCGTGTCGATGAATGGTCGCCTGGAGAGGCGATTGAGCCGCCAGCAGAGATTTTACAACAACTCGTACCGGTGGATTTGGCGCAAGTGTCAGCGGATGTCAAAGCGATTGTCGCTAGTGCCAGAGCGGGAGCAACGCTGGTTGAATCGGATTTGGTGCGTTTGTTTCAAGTGCGTGGCGCAGATCTAAGTTTTGTCTGCCAACAGGCTGATCAATTTAGACAGCAACTCAACGGCGATACTGTTACCTATGTGGTTAATCGCAATATCAACTACACCAATATTTGTTATTTCAAGTGTCAATTTTGTGCTTTTTCCAAAGGTAAGCTGAGTGAGAACCTGCGTGGTCGCCCTTACGATTTAGGTCATGACGAAATCACCCGACGTTGCCAAGAAGCTTGGGATAGGGGGGCAACCGAAGTCTGTATGCAGGGCGGAATTCATCCCGAGTATACTGGTGATACCTATGTAGAAATTTTAAAAACGGTAAAAGCAGTGACTCCCGGGATGCATATACATGCCTTTTCGCCATTAGAGGTTTGGCAGGGTGCTGCAACCTTAAACTTATCCTTGAGTGATTATTTGGCCCGGCTCAAACACGCAGGGCTGGACACATTGCCGGGTACCGCTGCTGAGGTTTTAGACGACGAAGTTCGAGCAGTCTTATGTCCGGATAAAATCAATACCGAGCAGTGGTTATCGGTAATGGAAGCTGCCCATGAGCAAGGGTTTAAAACTACGGCCACCATTATGTATGGCCATATTGAAAGGCTGGAACACTGGGCAAGACATCTATTGTTGATCCGTCAGTTACAGGAAAAATCAGCAGGGTTTACCGAATTTGTGCCACTACCTTTTGTGCACATGGAGGCTCCGTTGTATCTGAAAGGCTTTGCTCGTAGTGGCCCAACATTTAGGGAGGCGCTATTGATGCATGCAGTATCGCGTTTGGTGCTGTCACCCTTGATTAATAATATTCAATCCTCGTGGGTAAAAATGGGTGAGCAAGGTGTGGCTGCTTGTTTAAATGCAGGGGCTAATGACTTGGGGGGGACATTGATGAACGAAACTATTACTCGGTCCGCTGGTGCTGAGCATGGGCAGGAATATTCTGCTGCAAAAATGCAGCAGATCGTTACCCGGCTTGGTCGCGTAGCCAAGCAGCGTTCGACTGCCTATGGCGAGGTTGCTCAAGAGCGCATTGATGCGGCAGCCACAGCCGCACCACTCACCGAAGTGGTTAATACACCGGTTAAAAAATATGACAGGAAACAGCGTCGCTCGGAGGCGTTAATTGCTAATGTTTAAAGCGTGATACGGCTAAATTCAGCTTTATACACACCTAGATCTGGCGGCAACCTGGTTATGGCTCCGCCAGTTGATCAATAGGTGCGCTATAAATTGGTAATCTGAATTTGGTTGGCAGGACAGTTAATAGGTTCTGAGGTATCGCGGTTGCGGACAGTGTCAGCAATGCGGTAGATCGGATCCTTTAACATATTTTTTAACTCATCACTGGCATCAATTCGGTTCAGTGCTTCATCCATGCACAGTACCCATTGGTCTCTTTCGTCAGGACCTATAGGGTAGGGTTTGTGTGGGTCAGTCAGACATACCGTACCGTATTTGGATGAATATAAAGGCGGGCCACCTAGCCAACCTGTTAGGTATTCGTATAGCTTGTCTTTGATTGAATCCATATTGGCTGAATGCATGGCGCGAATGGTTTCAGCCTGTGGTAATTCGTCCATAACATCATAAAAGGTGTCGGCTAACTGGCGTATGCCTTCTGCGCCGAGGATTTGATAAGGTGTTTGAGCTGACATGTGAAATTTCCGCTAGTATTGATGATTATTTGTCGATAAGTTTATCGTCCTATAAGCACGATTAAAAGTTAATGATTAAGATCAAAGTAAAATGACAAATACTGCACTGGAAAAAGCTGTAGAAAAACTGCCTGAATCGTGGAAAGCTGAGTTGGATGCTGAGTTCCAGCAGCCTTATTTTCATGCGTTGGATGATTTTTTGATGGATCAGGAGCGTTTAGGAAAAACGATTTTCCCACCACAGGAGCATTGGTTTAACGCTTTTAATGCCGTTGAGTTTGACCAGGTTAAAGTGGTTATTTTAGGTCAAGACCCCTATCACGGGCTAGGTCAAGCCCATGGTTTGTGTTTTTCCGTGCAACCTGGAACGCGTATACCACCTTCCTTGCGTAATATATTTAAACAACTTCATGCCGAGTATGATCAGCCAATCCCCGAGAATGGCTGTTTACAGCGCTGGGCGCAGCAAGGGGTCTTACTATTGAATGCAACCTTAACGGTTGAGCAGGGTAAGGCGGGCTCGCATCAGGGGCAGGGCTGGGAGCAGTTTACTGATGCGGTGATCCAGCGCTTGAATGAACACCGCCGTGGCTTAGTGTTCTTATTGTGGGGAAGTTATGCGCAAAACAAAGGGCGATTGATTGATGATAGTAAGCATCTCATTTTGCGAGCCTCGCACCCATCGCCACTTTCTGCCCATAGAGGGTTTCTGGGCTGCGGCCATTTTACTAAAGCGAATACTTATCTTGAAGAAAATGGGCAGCCAGGAATTAGCTGGTAATTGGCTTGTAACCTAGGTTAATAGGGGTGTAGCAGAGGGGGGGTAATGGGGAGTTGGACGAGGTTTGGCTTTCTCGTCCACCAAGTTTGACTACGGATTTTCGACTTTGGTGCGGCTTACTCTAAGAACGCCATTGCTGCTTCCATATCGGCCGATAAGTCTTCTGCTTCATGCGCGTTAACTTCATGAGATAGGCCTAACCGTTCAAAGGCACTGATAGCGCTCCAGTCCATCTGCGTACTGGGGTGATTGGTGCCAATATAGCTTTGTAGGTTGGCGACCATTACTACGTCGGCATAATCAACCGCAGTCACACTGCGATCATAGTGTGTATGTTCTTCAGGCACTAAGCGTAAAATCTCAGGAAACTCCCAAGCCTCAAGAATTTTACGGCCTATTTCCGGGTGGGCAGCCTCTATTAGCTCGTCCAGCAGGGCAATATCCTTGATTAGAGAGCGGTTATCTTCTGCGTAAGTCAAGATGGGCAGTACACCTATTTTGTGCACCAGTCCGGCCAAGGTTGCCTGATCGGGCTTGAGTTTGGTGTAGTGCCGAGCTAGTACATGGCTGATGCCTGCGACCTCGGTGCTGCGGCTCCATACCTCACGCATTTTGGCGTCGATCACATCGGAGGTGGCTTGAAACATTTGCTGCATCGCCAGACCTGTTGCAAGGTTGGCGGTGTAATCAATTCCCAGGCGGCTTACGGCCATTTTTATATCTTCAATAGCACGTGGTGCCCTCAATAAGGGGCTGTTAGCGACTTTGATAATCCTCGCGGTTAGTGCGGCGTCGGTGGTGATGACCGCGGCTAGCTTATTGACATCAACATTCTCATCAGTCGCAGCTTCCCTTACCTTCAAAGCGGCTTCTGGTAGCGTGGGCAAAACTAGGCGATCGTTATCGATGGCCTCAAGGATTTCGTTTTTTATGCGGAGAATGGATTCGTTCATGTGTCGTCCTAGTCAATTGCTTATATAGTGAGCTATTAATGGTGTGGTTTATTGTTAGTTATTAAGTTATAGCATACGGTAGAGGGAGTAAGGTTATAGTTGATTTTTGTTTGCCTGCGATTACGGTATTTTGCTCTACTTCCTTGCTGCTAATGACCGCGAGTGCCTCGCAGTTGTTATTATCGACATTCACGATGTTAACAATATTACCGATACTTTGTTCACCCGATGTGCTGAACAGGTCGCTGCCGGCTTGCAACGCGCTACTGGCCATATCTGTGGCAATTCGGATGCGGTACATAGGGCGTTTAAGCTTGCCTTTGTAAGTCATGCGGGCGACGACTTCTTGTCCGGTATAGCAACCTTTGGTAAAGCTGATGGCGTTGGTGGCTTGATAGTTCAGCATTTGTGGGAGAAACATATCTTTAGTTGCTTCGCAAATCTCACCCAGGCCTTGTTGGATAGTTAATAGCTCCCAGCTTCGTGAACCGCGCAGTTCAAGGCCATGCTGGAGCGTAGGCCAGAGCCGGTCGATATTGCCGCTGGCAACCCAGCACTCATACATCAAGCCCGCGGTATCCATTTGGATGGCGATATTGCCATCGTTAACAATACTGCCATGGTGTGTATCAGGGCAGCTGCCAAAACTAGCGTGAATAGCTGCCCTGGCCGATGGGCCATATAAACCGATAGCAATGTAGTCGTCGCTGGCGTTGTATTGCTTGGCTTTAGAAAAAACAATGTATTTGTTTAAGGTGGCAAGTGTAGTTTCTACTAGAGGTTGGCGCATTTTTAATAAATAGTGGGCATTGTCGTGGCGTGCTAAATGAAAACTGCTGTACATGCGACCCTTTACTGAACAGAGCGCGCCATTGCAGCTCTGTTTTTCAGTAACTTTGCTGGTGTCGCAGGTGGCTTGGCCCTGTAAAAATTTCGCCGTATCGGGACCTTCAATGGCAAGAAAACCATAGTAAGGCAATATGGCGATAAAGTTTTCGCTACAGTTTGGTTGTTGATAGGCGCCGCGATGAATACTGTGCTGTTGTTCATCAATGCTGAGATCGATAGAGGCTAATAATGATGTGATGGTACGAGTACTGCTCATTGAATTTTATCTACTTGGCTGATGTTATAGGAAAATTGGTTCTATCTTAGGTGTTTGTGCCAAGACTGTCAGTAGTTCTCTATGAGTTTACAGGCAGTTTTAACGCGTATCGTTAGAGCCTCAATGCCGTTATACTTAGCGCTTACTAAATTTAAGTCTGGATTAATAGCAGTTATGATTTCTGATCGTGATTATAAGCGGATATGTTGGGCGAGTCGGCGTGGCATGCTGGAGCTTGATTTGATGTTGGTACCCTTTGTCGAAAAGCGTTTTTTGGCCTTGTCCGAACAAGATCAGCAGCGCTATATTCGCTTGCTTGAAGGTGAGGATACTGATCTATTCATGTGGTGTATGGGGCGGCAATTACCGGATGATGACGATTTGGCCGCTATCATTAAGCAAATCATTGAGTTTTCTCGCGGTCATTAACCTGAGCGTTTGTTGACAGTGTGGCTAAGGATGGCCTGATGGATCTCCCTTCGTTTGACCTGCAAGTAACTCCCTCGCGTTGGCTGCGCTACTATTTGTCAGTGGTGCACGTCTTGGTGCTCTTGGTATTGTGCTATTGGTTGTTGCTGCTGGATCTGGCTGATTCTCTGCGAGTGCTGATTTTTCCATGGTTAGTTATTGTTGTTTTTCTTTTATGGAGATATAGCTGTTGGTGCTATGTGAATAGCCAGCATCCTCAGTTTGTCCATGGCTTTAGCTTTCGAGAGCAAGTTTGGTGTTTGTATACTAGCGAGAAGCCTGTTGCGGTAAGCTTGCGTGCCGCAACAGTGTGGCGCTGCTTGGTGGTGATGAATTTTAAATCTCAGTATTCAGCTGAGAGTTATGTTTTGGTGTTATTGGCCGATAGCGCCGAGCAGACGCAACTGCGTCGTTTGCGGGTGATGTTACGGCATATGCAGGTATTTGAAGCGCTCAGGCGTATTTAGGTAGTGGTTTTTGGATCGAGAATGGTGTCTTTAGCTGCTGTGAGTGATTCTGGGTAATCGAGTGTGAAGTGCAACCCTCGACTTTCTTTACGGGCCATGGCACAGCGAATGATAAGCTCGGCAACCATGGTTAAATTGCGCAGCTCAATCAAATCCTTCGATACCTTATAGTTACGGTAATACTCAGTGATTTCCTGTTGTAATAAATTGACTCGGCGCAGTGCCCGCGCTAGTCGTTTGTCGGTGCGCACAATGCCTACGTAGTCCCACATAAAGCGGCGCAGTTCATCCCAGTTGTGCGAGATAACAACGTCTTCGTCCGAGTCGGTTACCTGTGATTCATCCCAGTGTGGCAGGGCGCCCGGAGTGGGGGCGTCATTAATGCGTGCGATAATGTCTTTGGCCGCGGAGTGGCCGTACACCATACACTCCAATAAGGAGTTGCTAGCCATGCGGTTGGCGCCGTGAAGCCCAGTAAAAGATGTCTCTCCAATGGCGTACAGGTTGGAAATGTCAGTTCTGCCGTGGTAATCAACCATAACACCACCGCAGGTATAGTGTGCAGCAGGGACTACGGGGATAGGGTCGCGAGTGATATCGATTCCCAGTTCTAGACAGCGGGCCTTAACGGTGGGGAAGTGATGGAGCAAAAACTCGGGTGATTTATGGCTGATATCTAAATAAACGCAGTCGCTACCCAGACGTTTCATTTCGTGATCGATGGCGCGAGCGACAATATCTCGTGGTGCTAACTCGCCGCGCTCGTCGTAGCGATGCATAAATCTCTCGCCATCGGGTAGTAATAATTTACCGCCTTCGCCGCGAATGGCCTCAGTAATCAAGAATGATTTGGCCTGTGGATGATAGAGGCAGGTGGGGTGAAATTGATTGAACTCCATGTTGGCTACCCGGCATCCGGCGCGCCAAGCCATGGCGATACCGTCACCGCTGGCACCATCAGGATTGCTAGTGTAAAGGTAGGCCTTGCTTGCGCCACCGGTAGCAATGACAACAAATTTAGCCTGGAATAAATCTACATGATCGCTCTCTTCATTTAGCACGTAAGCGCCTTGGCAGAGGCCGTTTCTGATGACGAGATCGATGGCTACACGGTGATTAAACAGGTGTATGTTATCGGTCTTTATAGCCTGCTGGGTCAGGGTTTCTGAGACTGCGCGGCCTGTGGCGTCGGCGGCGTGGATGATTCGGCGCTGGCTGTGGCCCCCTTCCTTGGTGAGGTGGAAGGATTGTTGATGATCGGGATTACGGCTGAATTCAACCCCTTGGTCTACTAGCCAGCCGATAGCTTTGGGGCTGTTTTCTACGGTAAAGGTTACCGCATCGGTATGGCAGAGGTCGGCGCCGGCAATAAGAGTGTCGTTAACATGAGACTCGACGCTGTCTTTGGTGTCCAGCACAGCAGCAATGCCGCCTTGGGCGTAAAAGGTCGAGCCTTGGTTGAGCTCTCCTTTGCAAATGACGGCCACTTGTAGATCTGAGGGGAGCTGAAGAGCAAGAGAAAGCCCTGCAGCACCGCTACCAATAACCAGTACATCGTGTTGAAGGTGTTTATTCATTATATTTTCGTCAAAAACCATTATGCTATGGGAGCGAGCTATTAATATGGAGTGATAACTGTAAAATGCGCGTAGTATAAACCTGAGTCAGTACATTGCGACAATTTTACTGATAAAATTCTGATAGATAGGTGAACTTCTGAATTTCTCGGGGTTCTCAATTTCCCACTTACTAAAGCTCATGATAGAAAAAACAACAGTACACGAACTTCTGACGGGGGCTATGGTCTACCAGATATGGGATTACCTAGCAGACAATATGACGAACCTAAACAGGTCGATAATCGCCTCATTAACATGGGGCGTGGAATGACTAGCGCCAAACAATCAGATCAGCAGCTCGTTGAACGGGTGCAGAAAGGGGACAATCGAGCCTTCGATTTATTGGTTTTAAAATACCAGCATAAAATCTTCGGTTTGATATCGCGTTATATTCGCGATCACGATGAAATCAAAGATGTGGCACAGGAGGCTTTTATAAAAGCCTATCGGGCGCTGCCGAATTTCCGGGGTGATAGTGCGTTTTATACTTGGCTATACCGCATTGCCATTAATACGGCTAAAAACTATTTGGTGGCCCGTAGTCGCAGACCACCGGCAACAGACGTAGATGTTGAAGATGCCGAATACTATGGATCTGCCTCCTCTTTGAAAGATATTGAAAATCCTGAAAACGTTTTGTATGGCGAAGAGCTTAAGCAGGTAGTAGAAGATGCTATTCGCGAATTACCAGCAGATTTACGGTCCGCGGTAACATTACGTGAGTTTGAAGGTCTCAGCTATGAAGACATCGCCGATGTGATGGACTGCCCCGTTGGCACGGTAAGATCCAGGATTTTCAGAGCTCGGGAAGCGATTGATAAAAAAGTTCAGGGGCAAATTTCCGGCGTATCAGCGGCGGATGAACACTTGAGTTTAGTTAAAAGTTAGCGTGGTTAAAGATTGAATTTTCGACTTTAACGACTTGAAATAACACATTGAGTGAGGCTTAAACTTGATGAGAGGTGAGGTAACTATGAGCGATCAATTGCGAGAGTCAGTATCTGCTTTAATGGATGGCGAAGCTGATGAATTAGAGTTGCGCCGACTCTTGTCCCGGCAAGATATGGATAGTACTAACCGGGTTTGGTCTCGTTTCCATTTGGCCCGCGATGTTATGCAGGATCAATATCATAGTGTGGCGTTTAAGCACTTGGATATTTCGGCCCAAGTGAGTGAAGCGATCAAGCAAGAGCGCCCACCGACGCAAAAGTCAATTGCGCCGCAGTGGTGGCGTCCCGCCGCTGGTTTTGCTGTGGCCGCGTCAGTTGCTGCTGCTTTGGTTTTCAGTGTGCAGCCAACAGGCCTGCTCGAACAGGGTCAAAGTCAAAGTGTTGTAGCTGCTGCTGAAGTTACCGCCAACAATGAACTTGCTGTTAACACTCCTGTGCCTCAGTCTGGCAGAGTTTATCCTGTACAGGGGGCCAGTCTGCAGGCATCGGGTGGCGGTGGTGCCGTCATTTATTCTGCGCCGTTATTGCCTGGTAGAGTGGCTGAGTCCCAGGATTTGGCTAACAAAGAAGCTCGAGCTCGATTGGATAAATACCTGCTGCGCCATACCGAGCGTGCAGTACGGGCTAATGGCCAAGGTATGATTCCTTTTGCTCGGGTTGCCAGCTTTGAAGTTGAATAATGACTAAATCGTACTTTTTTATACCTGCGTTTGGCTGCCAAAGTGGTCGAACGTGGCGATGTTTATTGGCATTGGTAATATATTTTGTCTGCTCCTTGACCAGTGCAGAGGCAGATATCGATGCCAGCTCTGAGCCTGCGGTACTACTCGAGCGAATGTCCACCAGCTTCCATACAATGGATTACCAGGGCAGCTTTACTTTACAGCAAGAGGGTTCAGTTGAATCTTTTCGGGTTGCCCATGCGGTGATTGATGGTAAAGAATACGAGCGCCTGGAGTATATGGATGGTGATCGCCGAGAGATCATTCGTCGAGGTGATAAATTAAATTGTTTCAATGTTGGTCATCGCCCAGTTAAGTTCTCTCAGTTCCAGCAAAATCTTAAACTTGGCGAGCTTGTTCGCACGGGTATTGACAGTTTTTACCAGTTTTCAGTTGAAAATGGTGATCGAATTGCTGGTCGCCAAACGCTAACCCTTAGTGTTAGTCCTAAAGACACCCATCGTTATGGGTATAAATTATCCTTGGATACAGAGACTGGTTTGCTACTGCGAACCGAGTTAATTGGTGATCGAGATAAGGTCTTAGAGCGGTTTCAGTTTGTTGATATCACGTTTAATCCGACCGTTTCTTTAGCGTATTTTCAAGCAGACATTCAGCCTGATAGCCGGCCTGGCGGAACCACGAGGCTAGATGCCGACTCTGAGTTAATCCCAGCGTGGACGGTAGGCTGGTTGCCTGCGGGCTACGCTGAGGTTGAGTTGGGAGAGGGTGATACCGCGAATGATATGCTCAGCTTTACCGATGGCTTATCCGTTTTTTCTGTATTTTTAGAGCCTGAAGATAAGTCGGTGAGTGGTCGTGATGTGGGTGAGGGGAATGCTCAGCGTGGCGCGACGGCTGCAGTTTCAAAAACTGTGATGCTATCGGGCCATGCGCATAGAGTTACAGTGGTAGGTGAAATTCCTCTACCAACTGCACAGCAGATTGCACATTCGGTAACCCTGTCGGCGGATGGTTAAGTGCCGATTGCTTAGGCTCTTGAGCTTGGCTTGATGAGGCAGAACAATTATTATGATGACAGAAAGTGGTCGTATAGTAGCCATCGAAACTGACTGTTTGTGGGTCGAGACAATTCGTCAAAGTACTTGCAATAGTTGCTCGGCACAGAAGGGTTGTGGCCATAGTATGCTGAACAAGGTGGGTGCAGGGCGACGTAACCATGTACGGGTGTTATTGGGCCAATATAGCGCTGAAGAGTTCTCCTTGGGTGAGGATGTGGGTATCAGCGTGCCGGAACAGGTGTTGGTGACGGGCGCGCTGCTAGTTTATCTGCTCCCTCTGGTGACTATGTTGCTTGGCTCGATGCTTGTAACGCAATGGTGGTCTGGGGATTTGATGGCCTTTGCGGGTGCTGTTGTAGGCTTTCTTATCGGTGTTGGGTGTGTGCGTCTACATGCCAACGCCAATAAAAATAATATTGATTTTCAGCCGGTGGTTGCTGCTAGATCAGCTTTTCTGGCAGAAAGGCCGGTTAAATTTGTGACTCCGAGCTGATCTCAAACCTCTTGTTTGCTTATCTCCCTAATTAACGCTTTATTTCGTTAGCCTTTCATGGCACCCGTTGGGGCTTTGCTGTAAAATCGCGCGCTTGGCCATTCCTAGTGTTTTTCCGGTGTATTGATTTGTGAGTGATTTATCTTTAATTCGTAATTTTTCTATTATTGCCCATATCGACCATGGTAAATCGACCCTTGCGGATCGCTTTATTCAGATTTGTGGTGGTTTGTCTGCGCGCGAGATGGATGTGCAAGTGCTTGATTCCATGGATATTGAGCGGGAGCGAGGTATCACGATCAAAGCGCAGAGTGTAACGCTCAGTTATAATGCTCGCGATGGCAAAACTTACCAGTTTAACTTTATTGATACGCCAGGGCATGTCGACTTTTCCTATGAGGTTTCACGCTCGTTGGCGGCCTGTGAAGGTGCGTTGCTGGTTGTGGATGCGGCTCAGGGAGTGGAGGCGCAATCAGTTGCGAATTGCTATACGGCTATTGAGCAAGGCCTGGAAGTTCTCCCCGTTTTAAACAAAATGGATTTACCTCAAGCTGACCCTGATGCAGTCAAAAAAGAAATTGAAGAAATTATTGGCCTTGATGCATCTGCGGCTATCCAAGTGAGCGCCAAATCAGGTATGGGCTTGGATGAGTTGTTGGAGCAGCTGGTTGAGTTAATACCTCCGCCGGTAGGTAATATCGACGGCGACTTACAGGCACTGATTATCGACTCTTGGTTCGATAATTACTTGGGCGTGGTGTCGCTGGTTAGGGTTAAGCACGGCGAAGTGAAAAAGGGTGAGAAGATCATCATGAAGTCGCAGGGTAAAACCCACATAGTTGATAGTGTCGGTATATTTACCCCCAAGCGCAAAGAAACCGGTAGCCTGAAGGCGGGAGAAGTAGGGTTTATTGTTGCTGGTATTAAGGATATTCACGGTGCGCCTGTAGGTGACACCATTACCCATTCCTCTACCCCTGACGTAGAGCAATTGCCGGGTTTCAAAACTATCAAACCACAGGTTTATGCGGGGATGTTTACCGTATCTTCTGATGATTACGAAGATTTTCGCAGTGCTTTAGCCAAGTTAACCCTCAATGACGCGTCACTTTTTTATGAGCCAGAGAGCTCCGATGCGTTAGGTTTTGGTTTCCGGATCGGTTTTCTGGGCATGTTGCACATGGAAATTATCCAGGAGCGACTGGAACGGGAATATGACCTGGATCTGATTAGCACTGCACCGACGGTTATTTATCAGGTAGAGAAAAATAATGGGGAGGTGGTGATGGTGGATAATCCCTCATCACTGCCTGATATGGGCGTTATTAAAGAAATTAGAGAGCCTATTGCTGTTGCCCATATTTTGCTACCACAGGAGTATTTAGGGAATGTCATTACGCTGTGTACTGAGCGGCGCGGTGTGCAGAGGGATATGTTGTTTCTAGGGCACCAGGTATCACTCACCTATGAAATACCAATGAGCGAGGTGGTGGTGAATTTCTTTGATCGCCTGAAGTCCGTAAGCCGTGGCTATGCCTCCCTGGATTATAGTTTTGACCGATTTGAACCGGCTAATTTGGTCAAGCTGGATGTATTAATTAACGGCGACCGGGTTGATGCGTTATCGATGATTGTCCACCGTGACCAGTCACAATCGCGAGGTCGTCAATTAACTGAAAAAATGAAAGAACTCATTCATCGACAAATGTTTGATGTTGCTATTCAGGCTGCTATTGGTGGGCAAATTGTTGCCAGACAATCGATTAAAGCGTTACGTAAAAATGTTATTGCCAAATGCTACGGTGGCGATGTTAGCCGTAAACGTAAACTATTGGAAAAACAAAAAGCGGGTAAAAAGCGGATGAAACAAGTGGGTAGTGTAGAAATTCCACAAAGCGCATTCCTTGCAGTATTGAAAATAGATAGTTAATAGTCATTTAAAAACAAATACGGAAGTTCACATGGTTGATAATCTGCTTATTTTTATTTCTGGTGCCTCCTTGGTAATCTGGTTTGTGCAGGAACGTTTTGCGCGGGCACAGATGCAGAAAAAACTGAATCAACTGATAGCTAACGATCAGAAAATCCCAGCGGAACAACTACAAAACGTTACTATGCCTAGATGGAATGAGTGGCTGTTTAAGCTGATTTTTGCCATGTGGTTTGGCTGGGGTGCGAGTGTTGTCCTGCTCAAGGATGGTGATTTTGCGTTTGTTTTAGTCATTTTGACCCTGTTTAGTGGCTTGATCTGTGGTTTGGATCGATTAATCTTTGCTGGCGCACGCCGTGCCTATACAGACTCAAAATCGGTGGTGGAATATTTGGCTAAATACACCCAGGAACAGCGTGAAAATTTGTCGCTTTATTTTGGTCAGGAGATGGTGGTAGGGGAGTACGCGAAATCATTTTTCCCTGTGCTTGCGGTGGTATTGGTGTTGCGCTCTTTTATTGTTGAGCCGTTTCAAATTCCCTCTGCATCAATGGAGCCTTCACTGCTGATAGGTGATTATATCCTCGTTAATAAATTCACCTACGGAATTCGCTTGCCAGTGCTGGGCACAAAAGTATTTGAAGTTGATGAGCCACATCGTGGTGATGTTATGGTGTTTTTTCCTCCACATAAAGATATCTATTTTATTAAACGAGTCATTGGGTTACCTGGCGATCATATTCGTTACCAAAACAAGCAGTTGTTTATCAACGGTGAGGCCGCGCCCCAAGAATTGCTCGCTGAATTGCCACCTTTAAGGCTGGTTTCTGAGGACTTGACAGGGGTTGAGCATCTAATGCAAAAGAATATAAAGGTTCACCGAATGGATGACTTTTCTATTACTGTTGCGCCGGGCCATTACTGGATGATGGGTGATAATCGCGATAACAGTAGTGATAGCCGCGTCTGGGGACAGGTTCCAGAGGACAGAGTTGTGGGTAAGGCGTTCGCTATTTGGTTGCATTGGCCATCGATCACTGATTTCCCTAGTTTGAGTCGCCTGGGTGCCATACGTTAACTAATAACGCCAAAAGGTACTAGACTAAAGTTACGGTGAAAGCCAATATATCGACCTTAACAATACGACACAGTGAGTGAATAAAACAATGAATTTACGGTCTCGCCAACATGGTATCTCTAGTTTAGGTATTTTATCTGTGATGCTGATAGGGGCGTTTGCTCTTACCTGTGCATTGAAGTTAATACCTGTTTATATGGAGGCTGCTACGGTTGCGAGTAGTATTGAAAGAGCCATTGAAGGCAATGAATTTAGTGGCATGAGCAATGGGCAGATTAAGTCTAAAATAGGTAAGTTTTTTGACGTTAACCGAGTAGAGGCAGTATCGGCGCGAGATGTTAAGGTGACTAATAATAAAGGACTCGTCACGATCGATGCTAACTACGAGCAACGTATACCACTCTTATTCAATATTGATGTTGTGGTTAAATTTGAAGAAAATACTTTTACCTTTAAACCATAGAACGTGAAATAGGATTGTTAAATCTAGTGGCTGAACCTTTTGCAGATAAACGTCCGTTACTTCGCCGCTTGGGTTATCCGTTCAAGGATTTGTCGTTGGTTGATCTGGCGTTAAGTCATCGCAGTATCGGGGCAAAAAATAATGAGCGGTTGGAGTTTTTGGGCGATTCAATAGTAAATTTCCTGATCGCTGAAGCGCTGTTTAATAAATTCCCAGACAGTCGCGAAGGTGAGCTGAGTCAGATGCGGGCGACGTTGGTTAAAGGTAAAACACTGGCCGAAATTGCCCGTGATTTTGGTATCGGCGACTATTTGAATTTGGGGCCGGGAGAGCTTAAAAGTGGCGGTTTTCGGCGTGAATCTATTTTGGCGGATTCGGTAGAAGCAATAATTGGTGCAATGTTTATCGATGGTGGTATGGATGTCTGTCGTCAGCACGTATTAGACTGGTATGCCTCGAGGCTACAGGCTATTTCACCAAAAGGTAGTAATAAGGATGCCAAATCTAAATTACAGGAGTTGTTGCAGGCTGAGCAGCGGGGTTTGCCGATATATCATTTGGTCAAAACCAGTGGCAGCGATCATCAGCAATATTTTGATATCGAATGTGAAATTGAGCATTTAAAGCAGCGCTTTCATGGTAGTGCCAGTAGTCGTCGCGCCGCAGAACAAGCCGCTGCAGAGGCAGCGTTAAACTCATTACAGAAATAGCCCAGTTCCGGGTTAATTCGCCAATCATTGTGAAACAGTTATGACAGAGCAAACACGCTGCGGTTATGTCGCCATTGTGGGTCGACCGAATGTGGGTAAATCAACCCTGTTGAACCATATCTTGGGGCAAAAAATCAGTATCACTTCACGCAAGCCGCAAACTACTCGGCATCGCGTTTTGGGTATTAAAACTGAAGGGGATACGCAAACAATTTTTGTCGACACCCCTGGTATACATCAGAGTAGCGATACTGATAAAGCGATTAATCGTTATATGAATCGTGCGGCCAGCTCGACGATTACTGATGTTGATGTGGTGGTCTTTGTTGTGGAGCGCGGTAAGTGGACGTCTGAAGATGATTGGGTTTTGGAGCAGGTTGAGCGCGCTGACTGCCCCATTGTGTTGGTAATTAACAAGGTTGACCAAATCAAAGATAAAACCACTTTACTGCCGTTTCTTGAGTCCTGTGCAAAAAAATGTGACTTTGCAGAAATTATTCCCGTGTCTGCTTTAAATGGTGGCAATTTGGATGCGTTGGAAACCTGTCTCGCTAAGCGCTTGCCCAAGGCGGTACATTTATTTCCTGAGGATCAAATTACCGACCGCAGTTCGCGCTTTATGGCGGCTGAGTTGGTGCGCGAGAAAATCATGCGGCAGCTAGGCGAAGAAGTTCCCTATGCAATGACAGTAGAAATAGAAGACTTTAAAGATAGCGGTAAAAGTCTGCATATCCACGCGCTGATACTGGTTGAACGTGAAGGTCAAAAACGTATCGTTATTGGCAACAAAGGCAGCCGTTTAAGGTTGATTGGCCAGGAGGCGCGGCTGGATATGGAAAAAATGTTCGAGCGCAAAGTCATGTTGAAGTTATGGGTGAAGGTGAAGTCGGGTTGGTCTGATGATGACCGGGCGTTGCGTAGCTTGGGTTATAACGACTTCGATTAGCTTTAATAGTGGTTTATCCATGCGTATAGAGTCGCAACCGGCTTATATTCTTCACACGCGAAACTACCGAGACACCAGCTTGATTGTTGATTTTTTGACGGTTGATTTTGGTAGGGTGAGTGGTGTTATCAAGGGCGCGCGCTCACAGAGTAAAAGCGCCAAGCAGCGGCGCAGTTTAATTCAGCCTTTCAATCCCTTGCTTATTTCTTGGCTTGGTAACTCTGAACTTAAAACTATTACCCAGTATGAAGCCAGAGTGGCGTCAATACCGCTACAAGGTGTGCGCTTGTTTAGCGGCCTTTATGTTAATGAGTTAATGACCCGCTTGATACAGCCTTACGATGAGCATGCAGAGCTGTACGCTTTATATCAATGGGTGCTGGACGGTTTATTGCGTGAGCCTTTGATTGATGTGGTGCTGCGTCATTTTGAGCTGCAGTTACTTGATTATTTAGGCTATGGCGTTCATCTCACGATTGCCAGTGATACTGGTGAGGCGATACGTCCAGAGCAGCCCTATCAATATATACCTGAGCAAGGGTTTTCAGCGGTATCTATTCCCGCTAGTGATGATCGTCCAGCAGTGTTACGGTCAAGGGTTTATCGCGGAGAGGATCTTCTCGCTATTGCCAGGGGAGATTTCACTGATCATACACGCCGAGTAGCCAAGTATTTATGTCGGTCGGCTTTAAAACCTTATTTGGGTACAAAGCCGCTCAAGAGTCGCGAGTTATTTTCTTAATGGGTAACGATTAAAAAACGCGCTAATAGCAGGTGGCTTCGGTATGTTTTTTTATGTGTCAATGGCGCTATGACACCTATTATAAAATACCATGCTAATTTGCTCGGCTGGCCGCGAGAGCCGCGTCAGTGTATTATTCTCGGTTGATTTAGCAGATCTGGCTGGGTCAGTGTCAAAACATTGGTAAAGGTACGTTGCAATTTATGTTATTTCCAACCATCGAAGATTATGTAGGCTCAACGCCGTTGGTCAGATTGCAACGGCTGGCGGGTAATACGTCGAATACTATCTTGCTCAAGCTTGAGGGTAATAATCCTGCAGGTTCTGTTAAAGATCGCCCAGCGATGAGTATGATCAATCGTGCGGAAGCACGTGGTGAGATTAAGCCTGGTGATACTTTGATTGAGGCGACTAGTGGTAACACGGGTATTGCCTTGGCCATGGCGGCGGCCATTAAGGGTTATAAAATGCTGCTGATTATGCCAGAGCATATGAGTCAGGAGCGTAAAGTGGCGATGGCAGCCTACGGCGCTACGCTGATTGATGTGACGCAGCAGCAGGGTATGGAAGGGGCACGTGATCTTGCTTTACAAATGCAGGCAGAGGGTAAGGGGGTCGTGCTAGACCAGTTTTCTAATCAAGATAACCCCATCGCACACTATGAGGGCACAGGGCCAGAAATCTGGCAACAAAGCCACCAAAGGATTACTCACTTCGTTAGCTCGATGGGTACTACCGGCACTATAATGGGGGTTTCTCACTACTTGAAAGAGCAAAACCCAGCAATAGAGGTTATTGGTTTGCAACCAGAGGATGGTTCTAGTATTCCTGGTATTCGTCGTTGGCCAGAAGCTTATTTGCCTAGCATTTTTGAGCGCAGTCGTGTTGATCGCATCATTGATATTAATCAGCAGCTAGCGGAACAGGTGATGAAGCGGCTGGCTGCTGAAGAAGGTATTTTTTGTGGTGTTTCCTCCGGAGGGGCTGTTGCCGGGGCATTAACAGTATCGCAGCAGGTAGAGAATGCAGTCATTGTCGCAATTGTTTGTGATCGCGGTGATCGCTATTTGTCCACCGGCGTGTTTGACTCTGCCTTGGGCTGACTTAATTGATCTTTGAAGACGGATAAGTATCAACTAAAGGATGGTCTAGATAATCATGGTAAAAGTTCGGGAAGAGCAGCCTGAAAGGGCAGATGGTTCAGTGGATATCGAGCGTTGGGTGGCGCGCCTACCGGTTGATGCTGGTTTTGATAAAACCCTTTTGCAGCAAGCTTGCCAAATGAGCTTTCAGGCTGAGCAGCAGGCGATTGCTGTTTCAGATAAAGCTTGGGATGAGACGACCAGCAGTTTTCGAATTGGTCTGGAAATGGCTGAAATTCTCGCCGATTTGCACTTAGACCAGAAAACTTTAGTGGCGGCGATACTGTATCGAGCTGCCCGTGAAGAAAAGCTCTCAGTTGAGACAATAGAGCAACAGTTCGGGGCAGAAGTGGCCCATATGATCACTGGGGTTATGCGCATGGCGGCGATGAGTCGTCTGGTTACCAGCGATATCCCCGTGCTAGGTCAGGCCGAAGCGCAAAAAGACAATATCCGCAAAATGCTCATTTCCCTGGTTGATGATGTCCGTGTGGCATTGATTAAGCTGGCTGAGCGCACCTGTGCCATTCGAATCGTCAAAAACAACCCCGCTAAGCGCTACCGCGTTGCCCGCGAGGTTCACGATATTTATGCACCTTTAGCGCACCGTTTAGGTATAGGCCATATCAAGTGGGAGCTTGAGGATCTTTCTTTTCGGTACCTGCAACCCACAGCGTATAAAAAAATTGCCAAACTGCTGGATGAAAAGCGCTTAGCTCGGCAAAGCTATATCCATCAAATTACTGAAACCTTACAGGCTGCCTTAAAAAACAGTGGTATTGACGCCGAGCTTAGCGGTAGGGCTAAACATATTTACAGTATTTGGCGGAAGATGCAGCGTAAGGGCATTGGCTTTTCTCAGGTTTACGATATTCGTGCAGTGCGTATTTTGGTGCCAGAAGTCCGTGATTGTTATGCGGCGTTAGGCTTGGTACATGGGTTGTGGCGCAATATTCCCAATGAATTTGATGATTATATTGCCAACCCGAAAGATAACGGTTACCGCTCTTTACATACCGCTGTTATTGGCCCCGAAGGCAAGGCTATGGAGATACAAATCCGTACCTTTACCATGCACGAAGAGTCCGAATTCGGTGTATGTGCGCACTGGCGTTATAAAGGCAGTGATAGTCAGGGTGGCGATAGCTACGAAGATAAAATCGCATGGCTGCGACAGGTTCTTGATTGGCACGAAGAGACTGATGGTGCTTCGGGTGATGTGGCTGAGCATTTCGCTCAGGCCCAAGAGCGGGTTTATGTATTTACGCCCGAGGGGCATGTCGTGAGTTTGGCTCAGGGATCAACGCCACTGGACTTTGCTTACCATGTCCACACCGAAGTAGGGCATCGTTGTCGAGGCGCTAAAGTTAATGGCCGCATTGTGCCTTTGACTTACAGTTTGTGCACTGGGGAACAGGTTGAAATATTAACCGGTAAAGAAAATGCACCACGTCGCGACTGGTTACAATATGGGCTGGGTTATTTAAAGTCTACTCGTGCACGCGCTAAGGTTCAGCATTGGTTTAAGCAGCAAGCAAGAGAAGAAAACGTTGCGGCTGGCCGCGCTTTGATTGAAAAAGTATTCAAGCGGCTGGCATTAAATAGCTTAGATTATAAACAGCTTGCCAAATATTTTGGTTATCAAGCTGTTGAAGATCTATATGCTGCGGTAGGTGCTGGCGATATATCGTCTAGTTTAATTATTAAGGCAGTGCAGCATTTATTTGACGAGCGCGTTGAACCAGCTGCACCGATTACTATCAGTAAGCCCAGCAAACTGCCTACCGATGCGATCGTAGTAAGAGGTGTGGGTAATTTATTAACGCAATTTGCTGGTTGCTGTAAGCCTTTGCCTGGCGACGTTATTATTGGCTTCGTCACCCAAGGGCGTGGTGTAACAATCCATCGTCAGGATTGTGTCAAAGTCTTACAGCTTCAATACAGCGAGCCAGATAGAATTATTGAAGTTGACTGGGGTAATTCGCCGCAAAAAACATATCCTGTCGATATTCAGATTCAAGCCTATGATCGCAGTGGTTTGTTGCGAGACATCACCACTATGCTGGCTAATGCGCGTATTGATGTTATCGGGGTAAATACCCGTTCAGATAAAGAGAGTAATACCGCGACCATGCGACTAACGCTGGAGATTACTGGCTTGGAAGCGTTGGCCAATTTATTGGCTAATATTACCCGCTTACCGAATATATTATCTGCCGAGCGAGTGCGGGAAGGGGGAGATCTTGGCTGAATATTCGCTCGATGATTTGCGTTATTTGATGTCCCGCCTGCGAGATCCAGTGGATGGCTGTCCTTGGGATAAACAACAAAGTTTTTCCACTATTGCCCCGCACACGATTGAAGAAAGTTATGAGTTGTTGGATGCCATTGAGTCGGGTGATTATCAGCAAATCAAAGAAGAGTTGGGTGATGTTTTATTCCAGGTGATTTTTTATGCCCAGTTGGGGCAAGAGCAAAATCAATTCGACTTTAACACGATTGTTTCTGGATTGGTCGATAAACTGATCCGTCGACATCCGCATGTTTTCCCTCAAGGTACATTGGAAAGTCGTTCATCGGGTATGGCTATAGATCAAGTCGAAATCAAGAAAAATTGGGAAACCATCAAGGCGGCAGAGCGTATTGGTAAGCAAAAACAAGGTGTGTTAGATGATATTCCGCAGAGTTTCCCCGCTTTAACTCGGGCGGAAAAATTACAAAAACGTGCTGCTCAGGTAGGTTTCGATTGGGATGATAGCTGTGGAGCGTTGGAGAAAATTAGCGAAGAAATAGCAGAATTAAAAGAAGCGATGAAGCAAACGGACAAGCGCCATGTTGAAGAGGAATTGGGTGATCTTTTATTCTCAGTGGTTAATTTAAGCCGCCACTTAAAGCTCAATTCAGAAACAGCGCTACGAGTAGCCAACAAAAAATTTGAGGCTCGTTTTCGTTATATCGAACAGGTATTAATAGCAAAGGGGAGTTCGGCCAACGCCGCTAGCTTAGAGCAGATGGACATGTTGTGGCAGCAGGCAAAAGAGCAGGGTTTATAAAAGCCCGTTGATGCTGCTGTGTAGACGAATAAGGTTGATACCGTTATCAGCAGTGCCAGCCTTTCGTGGATTATAGTTGTTAATTTATAGCTGTTGTTGGATGTGCTAGATAAGCATTTAAGTGTTTTTGGGTTAGCTCAAGAAAACGTGGCGTTGGGCCGACATCTTCATATAACGGGTCACCGTTTTCATCAAGGGCTACGACAGTATCGCCGCGAACATAGGGTAAGCTGGACTCAACGTCGGTTAACACCGCAGAGAGCAGATCAGTAAGAATGTCGGTCATGGATCGTCTCGGGTACATGTCGGCAAGGGCATGTAACTTAGCGGCATCCTCAACCGGCAGGCGAATATTGAATTCTTCCTGGGTGAGCTGACTGCTAGCAGTGTGCTCCCAGAGAGTAAGTAGTTCGGTTACTTTCATGATGGGCCTCGTAATGCCTAGGTATAAATTGAACAATGCTTGTAACTAATCATAGTAGTAATGCATCAAGGCTGCCGTAAATATTTGTTGAATTTAAGCTGTGTTTGGGTATTTCTGCCAATATGAACGATATATCTATGCTGCTAAGGTAAGGGTGCTGCCATTGGGTCAGATGATAACCGCGGCAAGTCATATTTGGCTGTTATGGGGCAAAGAAGGTTTTGAATGATGCTTATGTGTAACTTATTGATTCATAGGAATTAAATTTCATTTTCTTAGTTTTTTGGCTCTTATTTTAGCAATACAACCCCACAAAACTTGAGCTTAAAGGGGGAGATGTGTATTGTGTGGCGCCGTTCTGTGTGACTCAGTAGTCAAAATATAGAGGGTTAGCGCCTCTTAATTGTTGCGCGAATTGGCCATTTAATAGTAGTTCAGTCAGGAGTAACTATATGCGTGTGATTTTATTAGGCCCTCCAGGTGCCGGTAAGGGTACCCAAGCGCAATTTATCTGTGAAAAATTTAATATTCCCCAAATTTCAACTGGGGATATGTTACGCGCTGCCGTTAAAGCAAAAACTGCAATGGGATTGCAGGTGAAAGCTGTAATGGATGCGGGTGGCTTAGTTTCTGACGAGATTATTATCGGTATCGTAAAAGAGCGTATTGCCGAAGCAGATTGCAATAATGGTTTTTTGTTTGATGGTTTCCCGCGCACTATCCCGCAGGCTGAGGCGCTACAAGCCTCTGGGGTGGAGATCGACACGGTATTGGAAATATCTGTGGAAGATGAAGAAATTGTTACGCGCATGAGCGGTCGCCGAGTGCATGAGGCGTCTGGACGTATCTATCATACTGTCTTTAATCCACCTAAGCAGGAAGGCTTGGACGATGAGACCGGTGATGTGTTATTGCAGCGTGACGACGATAAAGAAGAAACTGTTCGTACTCGCCTTAATATTTACCATGAGCAAACCGAGCCGCTGGTACAGTTTTACCAGCAATTAGCGGCTAAAGGTAATGGCCCGGTTTATCGCTGTGTAGAAGGCGTGGGCTCTGTACAAGAAATTAAAGAGAAAGTGTGTGCAGCGTTGGAAGCTTAATATCAAATGCTGTGAAAGGGCTCCTATATAAGGGGCCTTTTTTTTCTTTTTTTTAGTACTTAGCTAAGTCCATCCGCCACGTTAAACCGTATGATAGATGCTCAAATTTTATTTAAAGCATCGTGATAGTGACAGGACGATTTATGAAAGCCGCCATTGTACTAATGAATCTCGGTACTCCCACCGAGGCGAGTGAAAAAGCTGTTAAAGATTTTTTGCGGGAGTTTCTGAGCGATAGGCGTGTAGTAGAAGTGCCAAGACTGCTCTGGATGATAATCTTACATGCAATTATCCTCACATTTCGTACCCCCAGGGTCACTAAAGCCTATCAAAAAATATGGGGGGATGGCGGCTCACCATTGCGGTTGACGACCAAATCGCAGGCTGAAAAGCTGCAGCAGTATTTACAGCTGCAGCAATCGCAATCATCGAACCAGCAAAATGCAGCTACCAGTTTAGCTGAGGTGCACTATGCGATGACTTATTCTGGGCCTTCCCTAGAGGATAAAGTGCAGCAGTTTGAACGTGAAGGCATTGATCATATCGTGGTGTTACCGCTTTACCCACAGTTTTCCGCTACAACAACGGGTAGCATCTATGATCAAGTGGCGAGTATTGGCAGTAAACGTCGTAATATTCCACAAATTCACATTATTAAACAGTATTTTGATCACCCGCTTTATATAAAAGCGTTGGCTGATACAGTGGTTTCACAATGGCAAAATACCGGTAAACCGGAAAAGCTGGTGATGTCATTTCACAGCATACCGCAAGCCTATGTCGATGACGGAGATCCTTATTATCAGCAGTGTTTAGCGACGGCAGCTTTGTTGGCGGAAGCGTTAGGACTGGATCAGGATGATTGGCTTATTACGTTTCAGTCGAGGCTAGGTTATGCAAAGTGGTTGTCGCCTTACACTAGCGATGCCTTAAAACAGCTAGCTCAAAATAACATCAAGCATGTTGATGTTATTTGCCCTGCATTTGCGGCTGATTGTTTAGAAACCCTGGAAGAGATTAAAATTGAAAATTGTGAGATTTTTATGGAGCAAGGCGGTGAAGTGTTTAATTTGATACCGTGTTTAAACGATAGTCCGCTGCATATCGAGATGATGGCTTCAATTGTGAATCAGTATTTACCAAAAATTAATTAATGGTATTTTGGGGGTTTGCTTATAACGTTTTAAAGAGCCATTTTTTGTCTAAAGTTAATAATAAAAAAGAGCAGAGTAGTTTCTGCAATGAGTAAGTAATCGTGATTAAAATACCATTTCTTGTCTTTTTTCAAATAAATCACTAAAAAAGCATCTAATTTTGGCTAAAAACTTTTTTATTTCCGTTTTTTGGTCTAAAAATTAAAGTGATTTAAAAACAACCAGTGCTAGTTTTTTGTTGGGTTTGAAATGTAGCTGTATTCAGAAACTGCTTTAGCACAAATAAGGTCAAATCTCAGGAGCAGAGGATAATGGCAAAAGCGAAGGCGAAAGCCAAAAAAAAACCCGTTGCGAAGAATACGGCGATGACAAAAGTAGCGGCGAAGAAGGCGCTTGTAGATCCTAAAGTTGCCAAAGCTGAAGCTGCGCTGGCAAAACTTCAAGCTGCTGTGACAGCAGAAAAAAAATCTCAAGCAGCACTTAAGAAAAAAGCAGATGCAGCTAAAAAAGTAGCAGCGAAAACGACTAAAGTGGCAGATAAAAATGCGGCTAAGCGAGCTCGTGCAGCAGTGGCTAAGTCTACTCAAAAAATCGCAGCTTTGCGGACTAAGCTTGCAGCTGCAAGCTTAGTTGCAACTAAAGCTAAAGCTGAAGCAAAGGCAAAAGCGGCTGAGGAGGCGGTGAAGCAGCGTGTTAAGTCCAGGGCTGCTGCGTTGGCTGCTGCAGATGAGGCGGCTTTGGCGAGTGCAACAGCAGCATTTCAAGCTAAGTGGCGCAAGTCTCGAGCGGCGGCTAACCTGAAGAAAGTGAAAGCTGTAGAGGCTAAGTTGGCGGTCAAAGCCAAAGCGGTAGCGAAAAAGGCAGCTAGCAAAGTCGCCGCAATAGAGAAGAAAGCTGCTTTAAAGGCAAAAGCTGCAGCAAAAGCTGCGGCGGCTAAAGCCAAAGCAGCGGAAAAAAAGGCAGCAGCGAGAGCCAAGGCGGCTGAAAAAAGAGCGGCAGCCAAAACCAGACTCGTAGTTAAAAAAGCTGCCAAAAAGAAACCCGCAACGAAAAAGCAGCCAGCGACCAGAAAAAAAGTAGCAGCGGCTAATAAGAAAGTTGCCGTTAAGCGCAAACCAGCTGCCAAAAAGAAGGCTGCTGCTAAACGACCTGCTAAAAAATAGTCGTTTAGATCCTTACAGCCCCATCAAACCGCTAAGCACCTCGATTAGCGGTTTTTTTGTATCTTTAAAACACGGTATTACCCCGCCTTGTTAATTGCCTGCGTTTAAATCCTCAGGGTAATTAAAATTACTAAAACTGGTGTCATTATCGGCAAATTGAACGATGCTAGCTTTATGCTGTTGATACCACCCCCGCACACTACGTTCACTGCTCTGTAAATAAGCGAGTAGTGATGGCAGTAAGTCGGTTTTTATTAAAGCGGGGAGATAATGGGACCGGCCATTACACAGGGGGTATGCAACATCAGCTTGGTTGCGTGATAGAGCGTCGTATAATTGATTAGCCAGGTCGTAAGGCAGTTGAGTGGTATCGCAGGGGCTGACCAGTACCAAGGGGTGTTTAACCAGCGGCATGGCCGCCTGTATGCCTGCTAGTGGGCCTTGAAAATCGCTCAGAGTATCTTGGCAAGTGGCGTGTCCGAATTGCTGGTATCGCGCTATATTTCTATTACAGCTAATGATGATTTGATCAACTTGGGGTTGTAGTCGAGTCATAACATATTGGATGAGGGGCTTTCCTCGCCAGTCGATTAAACCTTTATCTTCACCGTTAAAGCGTCGACCCTGACCTCCAGCTAAAATAATCGCGCTGATTTTAGTGGCTAGCTTTTCTGTGTGAGCTGTTCGATTAGTCATAGTGGTTATCGTTGCGCTGGAAGTTGTTGCAGGCGTTATTACCGATATTGTTGCAGATATTGCTACAATCACTCAGTTGGCGTTTATTATAAACCCATTAATCATTTTATCTTGTTTGATAATTCTGGATAGCGATATGTGCCTGTCAATTAGTTTACTAAATCCAGATAATCATGTTGGATAGCTCTCTCAATGCCAGTATTCTTGCTGCCAATGGTGAGCTTGAGGCTTTATGGCCGGCGTTTGAACCCCGTTTGGGGCAGCAGCAGATGGCGGAGTTAATCCGTAGCGCGATTATATCGGCAGAGCCTTTGGTCATTGAAGCGCCTTCGGGATCGGGTAAAACGGTTGCTTACCTTATACCTTTATTAACACAGACACGCAGAGCGATAATCTCTACTGCTAGTCGCTATCTGCAGCAGCAACTTTATCGTCATGATATTCCAAAGCTCCAGACCTTATTGGGAAGTGAAAAAACCGTGGCGGTGCTGCAGGGGCGTAGTCATTATCTATGCCCTTATTATGTCGATAAAAATTTGCATAGCGATTCAGGCATAAGCAGTAAACATCGTCAGCAACTAATGGCCTTATCGAGGCGGTTTAACCGTGCTGCGAGTGGTGAGTT
Source organism: Spongiibacteraceae bacterium (assembly GCA_041677245.1). Classification (GTDB taxonomy): domain Bacteria; phylum Pseudomonadota; class Gammaproteobacteria; order Pseudomonadales; family Dasaniaceae; genus Oceanicoccus. The sequence continues at coordinate 39,889 of JBAYQJ010000003.1, forward strand.
GGAGGTGTTGGCCCCCGACATTAGCTCCACCTTACGCCAATTAGCGACCAGCAGTAGCGATGATTGCCTTGGTAAAGCCTGCCCTCAGTTCATTCGCTGTCCGCTTATGCTCAGCCGTCAGAGAGCGTTACGAGCGGATATTGTTGTGGTGAACCATAGCCTGCTGTTTTCAAATCAAGTCATAAAAAGGGAGGGTGAGGATTTACTCGCTAATTGCGGGGTGGTTGTGGTTGATGAGGCTCATCGTATCGCCGATTTTGCACAGGGGCTTGTCGGTGAGCGTATGAGTAGTTATACCTTAAAACGTTTTTGTCATGATTGTATTAAGACTATTGTAGCGCTTGCTCCGGAGCAGCGTTCGTTGCTCGAATTTATCAAGCGTTTACAACAAGCTATGGATACCTTAACGGAATCTGTTTCAGTGCTGGCGGAGTATCAGCGAGAGCAGCATATAGGTATTATTCAGCAACTGATAAGAGCTTTACAGACCTTGGCTCGGCATTTAGACGCGCAAAAAGAGCGCGATCAAAATTTGATGGAGCTGGCGATTCGAAATCATTTATTGCTTGAGCGCCTGCAAGGTATGGTTGCTTCGGCAGATTTATGTTTGGTACAAACCCAAGCGAAAAGTTTTATTCTACAAACAGTTCCTGTATACCTGACGCCTTTTATAAGGGAGTTGTTAGCTGCTGCCAGTGATCCGCAGCAGCCTTGTAGTTGGGTGTTTACTTCTGCCACACTATCGATAGCCAAGCGTCCCGATCGATTTTTAAACTTATTAGGTTTAGATAAACACCGTTTTAAGCGGGTGGGTAGCGAGCTAAGTTTCCAGCGGCAGGCTAAATTGTATACGCCTTCCATTCCCGTTGATCCGGATCACCTGGATTACAACGATTATTTTATTACTCATTTACTCCCCTTGCTAAACTTAGTGGAGGGTCGTGTGCTGGTTTTATTCAGCAGCCATCGCAGTTTATCGCAAGCGGCAGAAGCCTTGGCGGCACAGAGCGATCTTCCCCAATTTGTGCAGGCGCCAGTAGCAGGGGAGGGGGAAATAGATAATTATCGCTTAATAGCTGCGTTTAAAGCCGAGACGAAGGGCGTGTTATTGGGGACAGGTAGTTTTTGGGAGGGTTTGGATTTAGCCGGTGCCGCTTTATCTGCGGTGGTGATAGATAAGTTACCCTTCGCGCCGCCAACCGATCCATTGCAGCAACTTCGTGCGGAGCAGTTAAACCGTTTCGGCGTGGATCATTTTCAGCATTCGATTTTGCCAGAGGCGGTTATTCGGTTTCAGCAAGGTTGCGGGCGACTCTTGCGGCGCTTGTCGGACCGAGGCGTTATAATGATCGCTGACCCGCGGTTACACAAAAAAGATTATGGTGCCGTTTTTATTGAAAGCTTACCTGCGATGGAGCGGGTCAATAGTATTGCTGAGCTAAAACCTTTTTTCACTAGTGAGATAGAATGAAAATACTTGCCTTGGATTGTTCGACAGAAGCTTGTTCTGTTGCTTTATTAAGCGAAACTGCTGGGCAGCCAGCTGAAATTGTTGGGCAGTTCGAATTAGCTGCTCGGCAACATACGCAAAGAATTCTACCTTTAGTTGATCAGGTATTGGCTGGCGCGGGAGTTTCGTTAAAACAGCTCGATGCCATCGCTTTTGGTCGAGGTCCAGGCTCTTTTACTGGTTTGCGTATTTGTTTAGGTGCGGTACAGGGGCTGGCTTATGGCGCAGATTTACCGGTGGTGCCAATTTCTACCTTGGCGGCACAGGCGCAGACATATATCAATGCTGTTTCGATGGAGAGCGCTCTTACAGAGAATGAGGTTTTTGCTGCTAACGGTTTAATTATTAGTACTTTAGATGCGCGTATGGATGAAGTCTACTGGGGAGTATATCGCCAGCTAGAGCAGGGTGTGGAGTTAGTGGGGGATGAGTGCTTAACAACACCAGAGCTGTTGTTATCAGGTCATAATATCGACCGTACTACAGCAGTGGCGGTGGGTAGTGGTTATAACTATGTGGCAAGAGTGCCCCAAGCACAGGAGTTGCAGCGCTGGTATGGCGAGTTGTTGCCGACTGCGGCGGCGGTAGCGCAGCTAGCACTGATTGACTTTAAACGCGGATTGAGTTGTCACGCCGATCAGGCCTTGCCGATCTATTTGCGCGATGAGGTGGCCTGGCAGAAGCAGACGCCGCAGGGGTAGTAAACACCGCGCTGGTTAAGGGCTTGGGGCAGAGTTTGAAAGCATAACCCGAAAAATAAGCATTAAAAAGCAGTGAAATGACCATGTCTTCGGCTATTCACTAACGATTCGAGTCTGGCTATAATACCGGTCGATATTTAATTTGGGCAGTGATTGTGCAGATCTCAGGTCTACCCATTGTTAGTTCTATTACGCCGCCATCGGTGCAAACCCAGCGCACGGATATTACTGAGCGCGTACAGAAAGATGTGCAGCGGGAAACCACACGCAGCAATGATGAGCGCAGTAATAGCTCTCTAGATGAATTGAAAGCGCGTAGTCAGGAAATCCTCCAGCAGCGACTTGAGTCTAGCGCGCGGGCGAATGCAGTGAACTCTAAGCAAAGGGCTGAGGACGATAACCTCTCGCGTAATACGCGTCGAGCGTTGGATGCTTTTGCTCAAAATACGCCCTCTCTGGAACAACAATTAGGGATAGAGTTGGTAGGTGTCGATACCTACGCCTGATTCGCCGTGACTTTCTCTGGTGATATTTGACCGCTACATTTTTAACCTGCAGTTCTAGCTTGTTATCTGCTGCAGTCCTTGCTAATGCCTTTGGCGCACGGCTGTCTTTAATGCTTTTTATCTATGTTACTTTTCTATTAATTATTAGCGTTCGGAACTAAGAGTCAGTACAGCCACCTATAGAGATAAATATGAGTTTAAGCCGTTTTAATGATGATTTATTAGCGTTTTTAAATGCATCTCCCACGCCTTTTCACGCGGTGGAGCAAATGGCTACCCGCTTGAGCGCGGCAGGTTTTGAGCCTTTAGCAGAAGCGGATGCCTGGAACTTGCAAGAAGGTGGGCGGTATTATGTTATTCGCAATGGTTCATCGATTATTGCCTTCAATTTGGGTGGCGATGCGCCTTTAGACAGTGGTTTTCGGATGGTAGGTGCACATACCGATAGCCCTTGCTTAAAAGTAAAGCCGACACCGGAGTTATATAACAAGGGTTATTTACAATTGGGAGTAGAGGTTTACGGTGGTGCTTTATTAAACCCTTGGTTTGACCGCGATTTATCGTTAGCTGGGCGGGTAAACTTTAAAAAAACGGGTTCTGATAGGGTGTACAGTGCTTTAGTCGATTATTGTCAGCCGATTGCCAGTATTCCTAGTTTGGCCATTCATTTAGATCGCGAGGCGAACAGCCAGCATAGCGTCAATGCTCAAAAAGACTTACCGCCGATTTTGATGCAGGCTGAAGAGGGCATAGCCGACTTTAGAGCGTTACTGTTGAAGCAGTTGTGCCAGCAATACCCTGATTGCCAAGCTGAGCAGGTACTGGATTATGAGTTATGTTTTTATGATACTCAGCCAGCGGCGGTTATCGGCTTGCAACAACAATTTATTGCCAGTGCCCGTTTGGACAATTTATTGTCTTGTTATATCGGCTTGCAGGCGTTAATAAATAGCAGTGAACAAAATACTTTGCTGGTTTGTAATGACCATGAAGAGGTAGGTAGCCAGTCTGCAACGGGGGCACAGGGGCCCATGTTGAAATCAGTATTGCTGCGCTTGCTAGGTTCAGAAAGCGACTTCTCACGAGTGATGGATCGCTCGATGATGATATCGGCAGATAATGCTCACGGTGTTCACCCTAATTTCATTGATCGTCATGATGGCAATCATGGTCCGCTGCTGAATAAAGGGCCGGTGATTAAATCTAATGCTAATCAGCGCTATGCCACTAATAGTGACACCTCTTCATTGTTTCGGCAGTGGTGTGAACAGGTTAATGAGCCTGTGCAGTCCTTTGTGGTGAGATCTGATATGGCCTGTGGCAGTACTATTGGGCCTATTACCGCGAGTGAGCTAGGGGTGAAAACTCTGGATGTGGGTGTGCCGACCTTTGCAATGCACTCGATAAGAGAAATGGCCGGCAGTCGAGATGGCTATAGTTTATATATTATTTTGTGCGCCTTCTATGCGGCTGCCGATGTGGCGGTTGCAGCACACTAAAAAATAGGGCTTATCATTACTGATAAGCCCTATTTTGTTTGCGGGTAAAGCCTGGCTAGTGGGATTAATCTTCTAGTGTATCGACTTCTTCTGCCTGTGGCCCTTTATCTCCGTCCACGACGGTAAATTCTATTTTCTGGCCGTCTCTTAAAATACGGCGGCCTTTGCCGCGGATAGAGCGAAAATGAACAAAAATATCTTCACCGGTTGAGCGGGTGACAAAGCCATAGCCTTTGCTTACGTTAAACCATTTTACCACACCTTGTTCGCGGCCTTCTGAACTGGCTGCTTTGCTACTACGGGTGCTAGAGCCAGCTTTAGGACTAGGGAGTGAGGGGCTGACAAATGCAGTGATAGCACAGGCAATAAAAATGACAATAAAGCTGCCTAGTTCTATAACAGGCGAATTTTCTGTTTCGCTAATATTTCCAGCGATATAGTAGAGGGCGATACTAGCGGCGACTGCGACCGCAGCACTAAGTATTAATCGATAAAGTGTACTCATGTGTCTCTTCTTTTCTATTGATGTTTAAAGGTAAATTGTAATGGTGATAAAGCCCAGATACTATTCCTGTGACTATGGTGCAGTTTAACACTAATAAACGCTATAAGTGGCGCATTTCATTGACTATTGCTAAGCTGCCTCAGAGAACAATCATGTCAACGGATGCCGAGTGGGTGTTTAGTAATAATAAAAGTAGATGGCTTATTGCCATTTATTTTTGTGAGTTGAACGTTACTTATTGAGACTGACAGGGACAAAAGTAATTGACCTTATGATAAATATAATTGGTGCTACGCATCCTGGGCAACGGGAACACAATGAAGATTGTTATACGGCAGATGCTGTATTGGGTTTGGGCTTAGTCGCCGATGGCATGGGCGGATATGCTTGTGGTGAAGTGGCCAGCGAGCTGGTTAAACTGACGATAGAGTCTGCGGCAGCGAATAACGAAGGTTTGAGTGAGGCTATTGCCAGGGCTCATAATGTGGTTAAAGATGCCGCTGCTGCCGACCCCGGTAAACAAGGGATGGGGTCTACTGCGGTTGCGGTGAAGGTACAAGATTTTGATTATGAGATTGCTTGGGTAGGTGATAGTCGAGGTTATCTCTGGGATAAAAAAACCGGCCTATTAAAGCAGCTTACTCGAGACCACTCTTACGTAGAAAATTTGCTCAGCACCGGCGCTATCAGCCACGAAGAGGCGATTAATCACCCCAATAGAAATCTGATCACCCAAGCGGTGGGGGTTGCTGCTGAAGGTGGTATGGAGATTGGCGTCGTTAAGGGGCGTTTGGCGCCAGGTCAGCAATTGATGATCTGTAGTGATGGTCTGGTTGATGAAGTACTTGATTTTGATATTGCCAAGATACTTAATCAAGCGGCGGATCCTGAAGACGCATTGAACAACCTTATTCGTGCTGCAGTTATTGCCGGTGGCCATGACAATATCACTGTGGTTATTGTGACGGTTGATGAGCGTAGTAGTAGCGCTTTACCGCCGATTGAGCCGCAAGCAGTACGCAGCACTTCGATTCATGCGGTTCCTGATCAGCCGACCCAGCCTCGTCCACCACCTAGTGCTGATATCACCCGCATGGGGGCGGGTGCCGTTTATGAGGTCGATGATGATGACACTGCTGCCCCCGGAGCTTTGGCGGTAGCGATAGAGTTTGCGGCAGACAACGCACCGATCTTATTTGTTGTTGCGGTGATTGTCGGCTTGGCGATTGCAGCTGCTGTGTTTCTACTCTAAACCTGTACGAGCAGGTTTAGTTGTTACCAGCTATGCTGAATGAAATTGATATCTCCAGTATAGCTGGTAGTTAGAGAGCAGGTCTTACAGATTATTGATTTGTTGTAATTGCTGCTCAAGCTTATCCAGTGATTGTTGCTGGGCCTGTAACTTGTCACGTTCTTTGTTAACTACATCATCGGGTGCTTTATCAACAAACTTGGGATTATTGAGTTTGGCATTGATCCGATCAACCTCTTTGTGTAGTTTTTCGATTTCTTTAGCGAGCCTGGTTGTTTCGGCCGCTTTATCGATCAGTCCAGCCATTGGTACTAAAATTTCCATCTCACCGACCAGCGAGGTCGCTGACATCGGGGCTTCGTCACCAGCATTGAGCCAAGTTATATCCTCTAGCTTGGCCAGGGTTTTTAAAAACTGGTAATTATCCTGTAGACGCTGTTGGTCTTGATCGCTGCCATTGTTAAAGAAGATCGGGATGGCTTTACCGGGTGATATATTCATTTCTCCGCGAATATTACGCACGCCAAGGATAACTTCTTTTAGCCAGTCAATATCTGCCTCTGCTGCGGCATCGATTTTTTCTGGATTAAGCTCTGGGTATGGCTGCAACATAATAGTATCGCCGGTTGCTGCGGCCAGGGGGGCTACTCGCTGCCAAATCTCTTCAGTGATAAATGGCATGAAGGGGTGCAGCAAGCGCAATGTAGTCTCCAGCACTCTAATCAAGGTACGACGGGTGCCTTTTTTAACCGCAGCAGAGGCGTTGTCATCCCATAATACCGGTTTGGATAGTTCTAGATACCAATCACAGTATTCGTTCCAGATAAACTCATACAGTGCATGAGAGGCGATATCAAAGCGATATTGTTCCAGGGCTTTAGCGACGGCTTGCTCGGTATGTTGTAAGCGGGAGATGATCCAGCGGTCGGCCAAACTCAGTTGATAATCGTCGGCATTGCTGTGTTGGCCGCAATCGTGCTCTTCGGTATTCATCAAAACATAGCGGGCAGCATTCCATATTTTGTTGCAGAAGTTGCGGTAACCGTCGATACGACCCATATCAAATTTAATATCACGGCCGGTGGACGCGAGTGAATAATAGGTAAAACGCAGCGCGTCAGTACCGTAGGCTTCAATGCCATCAGGAAATTGTTTGCGTGTCGATTGCTCTACTTTTTTCGCCAGTTGCGGTTGCATCATGCCGCTGGTACGTTTACTGACCAATTTTTCGAGCTCAATCCCATCGATAAGGTCGATAGGGTCTAGCACGTTGCCCTTGGATTTGGACATTTTTGCGCCTTCGGCGTCGCGCACCAAACCGTGGACGTAAACTTGTTTAAAGGGGATTTCCTGTTTGAAATGCAAGGTCATCATAATCATCCGCGCAACCCAGAAGAATATAATGTCGAAACCGGTCACCAATACATCGGTTGGGTGAAAGGTTTTCAAGTCTTCGGTTTCTTCTGGCCAGCCCAGTGTTGAAAAAGTCCACAGTGCAGACGAGAACCAGGTATCGAGTACGTCATCATCTTGTCTTAGCGCTTTGTCGCCCAGCTTGTGCTTGGCGCGTACCTCGGCCTCATCGCGGCCGACATAGACATTGCCTTCGTCGTCATACCATGCGGGGATGCGGTGTCCCCACCAAAGTTGGCGAGAAATACACCAGTCCTGGATATCGCGCATCCACGAGAAATAAATATTTTCGTACTGCTTGGGCACAAATTCGATATCACCGTTCTCAACTGCGGCGATAGCTGGCTTGGCTAATGTTTTGGCGTCTACATACCACTGGTCGGTGAGGTAGGGTTCGATAACCACGCCGGAGCGATCGCCGCGCGGCACTTTTAACTTGTGGTCATCAATTTTATCTAACAGCCCCAATGCATCGAGATCGGCAACAATTTTTTTCCGGCACTCAAATCGGTCTAAACCACGATAGGCGGCCGGTACGTTATTGTTCATGGCGGCATTATCGTCGAGCACGTTAATGAGTTCGAGGCCGTGGCGCTTACCCATGTCGTAATCGTTAAAGTCGTGGGCGGGGGTGATTTTTACGCAGCCAGTACCAAATGCCATATCGACATAATCGTCGGCAATAATGGGGATTTCACGATCAGTTAGCGGCAGCTTAATGGTTTTACCAATCAATGCCTTATAGCGTTCATCTTCAGGGTTCACTGCTACAGCGGTATCGCCTAGCATGGTTTCAGGGCGGGTAGTGGCGACGGTTAATTGGCCAGTGCCATCGCTAAGTGGATAGTGGAAGTGCCATAGTGAACCGTTTTCTTCCTCGGAAATCACCTCTAAATCAGAGACGGCGGTGTGCAGCACTGGGTCCCAGTTCACCAGGCGGGTGCCGCGGTAGATTAAACCCTCATCAAACAGGCGCACAAAAACTTCTTTAACCGCGTTAGATAAACCGGGATCCATGGTAAAGCGTTCGCGAGACCAGTCGGTGGAGGCACCCATGCGGCGCAGTTGTTGGGTGATAGTGCCACCGCTTTCCTGTTTCCAATCCCATACTTTTTCAATGAATTTATCGCGGCCTAATTCATGGCGATTAATCCCCTGTGCCTCCAGCTGGCGCTCTACTACCATCTGTGTGGCAATACCGGCATGGTCAGTACCTACTTGCCACAGGGTGTTGTTACCTTTCATACGGTTGTAGCGGATTAATACATCCATGATGGTTTCTTGAAAGCCGTGACCCATATGCAGGCTGCCGGTGACATTGGGTGGCGGAATCATAATACAGTAAGGTTTACCCTCACCGCTGGGAGCAAAATAGCCTTTGCTTTCCCATTGTTGGTACCACTTAGTTTCAATGTCAGAGGGTTGGAATGTTTTATCCATTATTGAGGGCTGCTTTTAATTAAGGTTGAGAATAAGGCGACAAGGCTAAGCCGCAAAGGGGCGTAGTATACAGCGTTGCCGTCTGCCATAAAACCGCGATGTGGTGAACGTTGATTACTAAATGACTTTAAGAATCAAGGTACTTTTCGGCCAGTTCCAAAATAACATCCGGGCTATATTGACTGAGCCGCTGGCGTAGCTCATGTTCAATATCAGGAATTAATTCATCGACAATTTCTTGGATCAGTAAATCTACATTGATCGAATCTTCAGCGACGGTTGTTTTATTTTGGGTAAAGTGATCTTTGTCTGCGTAGTGAATATGCGTTTCTTCTGATTCGAGTTCCAGTGATTCGAGCTCTGAATTCGTTGCAAGCTCGATATCGTTCGAGTCGGGGGTTGGCGGCGGATTGTTGGACCATGGATAGCTTTCGTCCAGGTTTTCACTGGCTGCAGTTGATATTTGTGTTGAATATGTAGCATCGGTGGTAACAAGAGTGGATTCGAGTCTAAAAGATGGTATTTCGATGTCGGTATCCAGATGAGCAAAATCCAGCTTGCTGAAGCTCGTAGCAGGTGATTCTGATGTCGTATCGGTTGGTTGCTCCAGATTGTCTTTTGTTTGGTCGAGCCATTTCGATTCTGGCTCGGGCTGCGCGGCTAGCAGAGGGTTGGATTCGAGCGGCTTGATGGTTTCTTCGTTGCTATCTTCGTCAAAGATGCTCTGCAAATTTAGCAGTGATGACTGGCTTGAGTTGTCTGGCTGATCGGGAATGACAACATCCTCAAGGATAGGGATATCGATGTCGAGGTTAAAGTCGTCATTGAGTGTGGTTCCGCGTCTATCGTTGAGTAAGCCCTGAATAAGTTCAAGCTCTTCGAGCAGTGATTCCTTTGGGGGTTTTGGGTGTTGCGCGTCGTCGTTATTGTGGCTCATAGGGATCCGTTTACTGAAACTGTATGGGGGTTTAGTTTCGTAAGTCGTGGGTGTTGAGTGGATAGCCTCGGTCCCGATAAAAGCGAAAGCTGGTTCGAGTAGCCTTGGTTATCGCAGGTTCTTGTACCACGATTTCTGAAACTCGTTCAAAACGGCTAAAAAAATCGGGCACATTGTTGGATAAATTAATTAATAGGTCGTTGTGTCGGGGTGATATATTGGCGCCATCACCAAAACCAATCACGATATCTGCAGGCAGTTCGTGATTGATTGGCGGTGGCGGTGAGGCAGGCGCAACCTGGTGAGGCACAAAGCTGCCTTTACGCCATGACCAAAGCAGCTGGTCAAGTGTGTTGGCTTGAGCATGATCATCACTGTGAATATAAATATGATTGCCCAGTTTGTAAGCTTTTTCTGCCAGACGACAGGCGAACAAATGACGTTGTTCGACGCTGTCGGCGGGAAGAATGTAAAAGTCGACCTTGGTCATTAAGTCTACGCGCCACTTTTATTGATTAAATACTGTGTCAACAAGCCCACAGGTCGACCAGTTGCACCTTTATTGGCGCCAGAAACCCATGCTGTACCGGCAATGTCCAAGTGCGCCCAGCGCATTTTTTTGGTAAAGCGAGAAAGGAAACAGGCTGCAGTGATACTACCGCCTCCGGGGCCACCTATATTGGCAATATCAGCAAAGTTGCTGTCCAGCTGTGTTTGATATTCATCCCATAGCGGCATGTGCCATGCGCGGTCGCCAACTTGTTGTCCGGCTGTAAGTAGCTCTTCGGCGAAGTCATCTTCATTGCTGTATAGACCACTGGCGTGCTTGCCCAGTGCAACTACGCAGGCGCCAGTGAGTGTGGCAATGTCGATAATTGATTGTGGCTTAAAACGTTCGGCATAGGTCAGTGCATCACATAGTACCAAGCGGCCTTCGGCATCGGTATTTAGCACTTCGATGGTTTGCCCCGACATACTGGTGACAACATCGCCAGGCTTGGTGGCTTTGCCGTTGGGCATATTTTCTGCAGCAGCAATAATAGCGACGACGTTGATGGGTAGCTTTAATTCGGTAATGGCGGTCATGGTGCCGATTACACTGGCCGCGCCGCACATGTCGTATTTCATTTCATCCATAGCGGCGCCGGGCTTGAGGCTGATACCACCGGTGTCAAAGGTGATACCTTTGCCCACCAAGACGTGGGGTTTTTTGGTTTTAGCGGCGCCGGTATACTCCATGACAATGAGTTTTGCTGGCTGTTCGCTACCGGCAGTGACGGACAATAAAGATCCCATCCCCAGCTCGCGCATTTTTTTCTCTTCCAGCACTGAAATACTCAAGGTTTTGTGTTTTTTCCCCAGCGCTTTAGCCTGTGTGGCTAAATAGGAGGGGGTGCAGATATTGGCGGGTAAGTTGCCCAGTTCTTTAGCGACATTCATGCCTAGGGCAATAGCTTTGCCTTGGCTAATGGCTTTTTTAGCAGCGCTGTCGGCGGTTATCGATACAGTTAATTTTTTCAGGCTTGAAGCTGGCTTTGGCTTGCTCAAGGTATGGGAGTAGGCATAGTTATTGCTGCCGCTGGCAATGGCAAGCTGTTCAACCATCCATGAGGTGTTTTTATCAACGACGCTGACCTCATCGAACAGGAAACAGGCATCTTTAATTTTTTGGCTAGTTAGTTCTTTTAAACTGTTATCGATTAGTTTGCGGAAATCGGCTTCTGACAGTTTGTTGAGGTCGCCACAGCCCACCAGTAGTATCCGATCGGCAATGATGCCTGTAACTGAGGGGATTAATAAGGTTTCGGCGACTTTACCCGTAATGTCACCGCGCTTAATCAATTTTTCAATGATGCCATCAGCAGCGCTGTTTATCTGTTTTGCAGCTTTGGATAAAGTGCCTTTGGCAAAGATGGGGACAAGCAAGCACTGACTGCGAATTTTTGCAGCGCCTGCAATGATTTTGATGATGACATCCATAAATATTCCTTAGGGCCAAATAACGTTAAAAGCAACGACAAAACAACAAGATTAATGGATAATGCCAGTCCATATAAATCTTAGCAATGGGCTAGTGTAATGGCTTGGTTGTTAGGTTAAAAGTGTTATAACTCTGAGACTGATTTGATTTGATTTTATTTCGCTATCTGGCAAAGGAAGTCATGGTTGCCCTTTCTGCGGTAAGCGTGACTCTGCTAGTCATTGTTATGAGCAGTCGCTTTGTTCGGTATTTGGCGCAAGCGGCATCGGGGGATATGTCCCCTGGTGTTGTTTTCAGTGTTATGTTTTATCGTATTCCCGGCTTCCTGGAGCTGGTCCTTCCCCTTAGTTTATTTATCGCTATATTGCTTGCTTATGGTCGCCTGTATGTCGACAGTGAAATGACTGTTATGTCAGCCTGTGGCTTATCAACGCGCAGATTGGCGGTTTATACTTTATTTCCTGCGGTGCTGGTGGCGATAGCAGTGGCTTATTGCAGCTTGTATGTCACCCCTTATGGAATGGCCAAAGAATACAAGCTGTTGCAGGATGCTAAAAATTCCAGTGGTTTGGATGCGCTGGTGCCTGGTCGCTTTAGGGTGGATAAAAAAACCGGGAGGGTGACTTATATCAAGGGCTTCGATGATACTGGTGATGTATTGCAACAGGTGTTTTTCGCTGAGCCCACCAAAGCTAGGGATGGCAGTCAGCATTTGGCCGTAATTTTTGCCGACACCGGCAGGGTGGTTATGAGCGACGCAGTAAGCAGCCGTTATCTGGTGCTGGACGATGGATACCAATATAGCGGGCAGCCGGGTGAACGCGCGTTTCGTATTGTTGAATTTGATAGCTATGGTCAGTTAATCCATGAGCCCGATAATCCAATAAACAACAATAAAAAGGCTTATTCTCGTACCACGGAGGAGTTGCTGGGTTCTGATAAGCTAGAGGACAGGGCTACCTTGCAGTGGCGTATCTCACTGGCGCTATTGGTGCCGATTATTGCACTTATCGCTCAGGCCTTGAGTAAAACCAATCATCGGCGCGGCCGCTACGTAAAAATGTTGCCCGCTTTTCTGATTTATATTATCTACTTGGTGGCTTTGAATGCAGCTAGGCGCGGGATTGAAACTGGGCAGCTACCCCTTTATTTAGGTCTATGGGTGGTGCATGGGGTGTTCTTGATATTGGCCTTGGGCTTATTGTTTGGTGGCAGTTGGTGGCATCGTATCCGCCGTTTATCCACTACCGCGCCAGTTCCACTTGACGCTGGAGAAGGGCGCGATGCATAAGCTTAACCGATATTTTTCGACCATTATTAGCTCCAGTATTTTTCTGGTGTTGCTGGTGTTTTTGAGTCTGGATTCGATCGGTTCGATTATCGATGAGGTGGGCGATCTGGCGGGTAACTACACTTTTTTCTCAGCCTTGAAGTTTGTCTTTTTTTCTGTTCCTGGCAATGTGTTTGATGTATTGCCTTTTGCGGCATTAATTGGCTGCTTGGCTGGTTTAGGGACGCTGGCGGGTAACAGTGAATTAGTGGTTATCCGCAGCGCAGGTGTTTCCACCGGCAGGATTGTGTGGATGGTGATGCGTCCAGCGATTGTGATCATGTTGCTGGGTATGTTGATCAGCGAATATATTGCCCCGCATACCGAGAGTATTGCCCAAAGCCATCGTTCTACGGCGTTACGTCAAACCGACAATATAGTGAGTTCTTATGGTCTTTGGCATCGTGAGGGTAATCAGTTTATGCATTTTGACGTGGTGGAACCCAATGGTGTGCTCTACGGCCTGACGATGTATAACTTTACTGATGAGGGTAAGTTATCCACGGCATTATCAGCTAAGAGAGCTATTTATCAGGCTAATCATTGGCTACTTGAAGACGTTGTAGAGAGTCGGTTTCTGGATGATAGGGTGGAGCAATCAGTGACAGCTTCGCGACCTTGGGATACCGAGTTATCACCGACGCTGTTAAATATACTGGTACTTGATCCTCTTGACCTTTCGATTAAGGGGTTGTGGCAGTACTCTAGCTATTTACAGAGTCAGAGTTTAGATAGTGGTACCTACCGGCTAGCTTTTTGGAAGAAAGTACTGCAACCCTTATCGACAGTTGCGCTGGTGCTTGTGGCAATTTCATTTATTTTTGGCCCTTTGCGCGAGGTGACTATGGGTTACCGGATTTTTATTGGTGTTCTGGTCGGGATCGTATTTCGTATTAGTCAGGATATGCTGGCACCAGCGAGCTTGGTTTATGGCTTCCAGCCAATTTATGCTTCGCTGGTACCCATTATTATTTGTTTTGCTGGTGGTTTTTGGTTTTTAGTTCGCACCAAGTAACTACCTATCTACGGGCTTGATTTTGCGGGCCTTATTTTGCGGCCTTGGGCTGTACCACCATACGTGATTTTGACCAGCGATCATGCCAGCTTAGTCCGTCTTTATCGATCCAGATCCACCAGTAACCTGCGCCGAGACAAGCTATCGACACAGCAGCGCCTAGCAGGCGTAGCAGGCACTGCTTTAGTGAGATCTTTTGTCCAGACATGTCTTCAATGTGTAAGCGCCATGCTTGCATACCCAAGGTTTGGCCATTTTTACGCCAAAACCAACAAAAAAAGCTGCAAAATACCAGCAGTAAATATATTTGAAATAACCATCCTCCAGCTAAAGTGGGCAATTCATGAACGACTTGTTCATTGCTAATAGCCGTTTGTTGCGTTGTTGCTAGTTGTTTGGGTGCTAACAATAAAGTGGGTAAGGTGGCTGTAAACAATACGCCAAACAGTAATAAAGCGTCATAAACCATCGCTGCAAGGCGGCGCATGACACCGGCAGGGGTTGGTGTTGCATCACTAAGTGTTGCATTGCTAGTTGCTGTATCAGCGAGTGCAGAGGTTTTGACTGCAGTGGGAGGGGGCTTATTCATAATATGAGTCTGCTAAAAATAAAGCGGTACTTTAGCAGAACTGGTTAAAACTATTAAATATGATTCACCCTTAAGCTGCGGTTATTTTTTTGCTTGGGCTTGGCACAATCCATAGTACAGGTGTATCAATTAATTGTTGTTCACCAGCGATATATGGTCGGTGCTGGGAGCCGGTGGTGCGGCTGGAGCTTTTGTTTCGAGTATATCAACCCCTGGCGCTGCCAGTGTAATACCGCTAGTGTCGGGATTTATGGGGGGCAAGTTTGACGGTATTTGCTCCAAGTCTGAGCCAGCTGGAGCCAGGCTAATATCATCAATGTTGAGGCTCAGGGGGGGAGGTGCATCAGGTTTATCAATTAATAAATCTTCGCCTGCTGCTGCAATGGACAAGTGGCTGGTGTTGGGTGCTACCGGTGCCGCTTGCGGTACAGTGGGTGTTTCCATAAATGCTGAGACCAGCTTGATCGATGAGGTGTCGATGTCACGAGTTTGAATTTTCCGGCGCTCGTTTTCTTTTAGTACATCGCTACCAGCGGGTGCGATTGACCACGCTTTACTTGCGGCTGTGGCAGTTACCGGGTCAGCGGTTATTGGCGATTCGGTAACGGGTGTTGGGTTTGCTGCTGCTTGCTGTTGGTGGGCTTTGAATGCCACTAAGAGTCCAGCTTTGTGCAGTGCAGCTTTGTATTTAAGTGCTTCTTCTTTGCCTAGTCCGCGTTTCAGCAGTTGCGGCTTGCCATTGAACAAGCGAATAACATTTTCTGTTGAGCTTTTGAACAAGCGTGCAAGGTTATCTATAGCTGTGGGTTGTTCGATACCTTCAACTAATTGGCCGGTGAAGTAAATGTCGTAAAGAGGCTGGGTCATGACGGTACTCTTGGCTATTGGATAGATTTTCTAAGTATAGAATATTTTAACGAGTTGTGGGTGGGTGCTGGAGATCCATGCAAGAGATTGAATTAGAAGCAATATTTACTGATTATTTATGTTAATTAGTACCTATTTTCACTAATCCTAGGGGTAAAATTCACAAGTTAGCTTGGAGGTGGGCTATCATGGATTTGTTAATGAGTTAAAGCACACCAAAATAATTTACCTTGTAGGATGCCGTTTAGCCTGATGACTCGATCTACTCCTTATTTGAGCCACCCTAGCCTTGTTATGGTGTTTCGGCTTGATCGGCCTGTGGCAATTACTGAAGATGCAGCCCGGCAAGCAGAGCTCATATTTTCAACTGCTAGAGTAAGTGAATATAGTTCGTCCAGCGGGACTGAGTTTGATAGCGATGTTTTTACGCAAAAAAAAGGCCTATCACTAAAAGACTTGTCTGAGGCAATGACTCTTTTTGGAAGTATCTCTTCAGCTGATGGTATTGTAAACCGTTTAAAGCAGTTTGTACTCGCCGATTATACCCTTGAAGATATGACTACCACCTGGGAAGAGGGTGGGCGATATTTTAGTTATAAGTGTTCCTTCTATGGTTTGGTAGAGAGTGGGCTGTTAACTGCATTGGTGCTGGTTAGTCGTGAGGAAGTTGTTAGGCAAATGCAGGAGCGTTTGGTGTCTCGGATTGCCCAAGGTTTGTCTGTTAGCTCGGGTGAGGATTTTTTTATTAATTTAGTCAGGCAGCTAACCGAGACGCTGGGGATTGATTTTGCTGCTGTTGCAGAGCTGGTTCCAGAAAAGCAAAACATAATTAACATTCTTGCTGTTTATAGTAATCAGAGGCAAGAGATTCTCCATAAAAATGTAGAGATCAGTGTTGTTACGGGCCCGGATTTAGAGTTAATAGCAGGGAAAGAGGTGATTTATCCAGCTAATGTGGGAAGTCGCTTTCCTCAGGATGTGCGACTAAAAAACTTTAATATTGAAAGCTATATTGGCGTGCCGATAATGGGCGAGGCGGGGCGGCAGCTAGGGTTCATTACGCTGATGCACTGTTCTGAGATGCCAAACCTGGAACTCGCTTATTCAGTGGCGCGAATTTTTGCCGACCGAGCGGGCGTTGCCATTGAAAATCGCCGTATCTGGTTAGAGCGTAGGCAGCGAGATAATCAGCAGAAAATTTTTATTGAAAATAATCCTAACGGTATGTTTGTTGTCGATATTGTGCCGCCGATGCCGCTCAGTTTATCGGTTCATCGGCAGGTGCAGTGGTTGGCAGATAACAGTCGCTTTGTTGATAGCAATAAAGCCTTGCGTGCGCTGTTTGGTCTTCAATCAACAGAGCAGGTATTGACTGCAAGGCTTTATGGTTCTTGTGTCAGTTATGACTTTGCTACTCAGGCAAAAGATTTTATTAGTCAGGATTATTTATTTCGTGACAAGCTAATCCATATGTTTTTTGATGATAGTCGCGAAATGTGGCTATCGACAAATATATCGAGCGTGATTGTTAGTGGAGAGCTAACGCAGATGCTGGGTATGGTTAGCGATGTTAGTGGTCGTATTTTTCATACGCGGGAGATGGAATATCGGGCCCAGCATGATGGTCTTACCGGTCTACCCAATCGCAGTTTTTTTATTGAGCAGTTAGATCGTCTTTTATCGGTTTCATCCCCGGCAAATAAGCACGCCTTATTTATGCTTGATCTTGATGGTTTTAAAGAGGTGAATGACACTCTAGGGCACGAAACGGGTGACTTTTTATTAAAGCAAATTGGTCCTCGATTAGAGTCATTGTTGTCGGCCTCATCCTCGATATTGGCCAGGTTAGGTGGCGATGAGTTTGCTGTGTTGGTAGACAATTATGAATCGGTGGCCATGGTAACCGAGCTGGCGAGTCGTTTGATGCAAGAGCTAAAAACTCCTTTTTCGATCAATGATTTAGAGTTGGTTGTGGGTGGGAGCATGGGGATTGCTTTGTATCCAGACAATAGCCAAACGTCATCATCATTACTGCGTTGTGCTGATATCGCTATGTATCAGGCTAAGCAGCAATCGCTTGATTATTGTTTTTATAGTACCGATCGTGATCATTATACCGTCAGGCGTTTGTCTTTGATGATGGATATTCGCCAAGCGGTTGAGAACGATGAACTACTATTGTTTTATCAGCCTATTATTGGTTTGCAGGACCAGCAGGTGGTCGGTTTTGAGGCCCTGATTCGTTGGCAGCATCCCGAGCTGGGGATGTTATCACCAAAGGAATTTATACCGCTGATCGAGCTGACAGAAATGATTATGCCTGTTACTTGGTGGGTGGTTGAGACGGCGATTAAGCAATTGGCGGTATGGGCTAAGCAGGGATTGCCGTATCGACTGTCGGTGAATGTGTCCACGCGAAATTTAATTGATGTTGGCTTTGTCAGCTTTATTGAAAAATGTTTACAGCGCTACAAGGTAGAGGGTAAATATTTGGATGTAGAGATAACCGAAAGTACTTTGATGTCTGACCCGGAGAAAGCCCGCGCGGTTTTACAATCGATTGCTGCTTTGGGAGTGCTAATTTCAATTGATGATTATGGCACGGGTTACTCTTCACTGGCTTACTTAAAGAGCTTGCCAATTAATACGCTAAAAATAGATCGTGCCTTTATCAGCCAGATGGTGGATGACTCCTATGATGAGATCATAGTGCACTCAACCATACAGTTGGCACATAATCTAGGTTTAAAGGTTACCGCTGAAGGGATAGAAGATGGTGCAATTATAAAGAATCTGCAAGATCTAGGTTGTGATAAAGGGCAGGGCTATTATTTTTGTAAACCTATTCCAGTTGTTGAACTTTATCCTTGGTTAGCTGAATATGAAGCCAGGTTGGCAGGCGCTGCTTTGTGAAATCCTTTAAGGTAAGCTGTGCTTAGGTATTGTTTACGTGATTAATTCATTAAAAGTGTTGGAGTGGTAATGACTATTAAGGCTCAAATTGAGCAAAAGCTACAGGTGGCGATAAACCCTGTACATCTGGATGTTATTAATGAAAGTCATATGCACAGTGTTCCCCCAAACTCGGAAACACACTTTAAAGTTGTCATTGTAAGTGCTGCTTTTGACGGCAAACGCAGCGTTGCTCGTCACCAGTTGATGTATAAGATTTTAGCCGATGAGTTGGCGGGCCCTGTCCATGCGCTAGCCCTGCATACTTACACCGAAGAAGAATGGCAGAGGCGCCACGCTGTAGCGCCGGACTCCCCTGACTGCATGGGCGGGAGCAAGGCGGATCATTAAGTAGTCATCGCCTGAAGGCTAGAGTGTGCGAATAGTTTGTTTGAGTGATGGAGGTAAGTATTGCTCAACTTGCTGTGGTGGAGGGGTGCGATTTTTTGCTAAATCGGTCCAGTTCAGTAAGTTGTAAAAGTGGCGAATATTTTGCACGTAGTTAACCGGCTCATTACCGCGGGCATAGCCGTAGCGGGTGTTTATATACCAGGCGCGTTTTTGTAACAGGGGTAGATGATCTTTAACGTCGGCCCATTTATCTGGGTCGGCTTGTTGTTCTTCGGTAATCTTTCTAGCGTCCTCCAGATGCCCCATGCCAACATTGTAAGCTGCTAATGCAAACCAAATTCGGTCGGGTTCTTGAATGCGTGCAGGAATACGTTGCAAAATTTTATTGAAATAGCGCGCGCCACCACGCAAGCTTTGCTCAGCATCTAATCGATTTTTGGTACCCATTTCCCTCGCTGTAGGTAGTGTTAGCATCATCATGCCGCGAACCCCTGTGGGAGATCTTGCTTTTGGGTTCCAGTGGGATTCCTGGTAGCTAATAGCTGCGAGCAGGCGCCAGTCCAGGTCGTATTCGTCAGCAATCGTTTTGATCAAATCGACATATTTGGGTAATTGTTGTTCAACCGCTTGGTTGAATGTTAACGATCCAATTCGAGTCACTTGCTCGCTATGGCTGTAAAATCGTTCTTCAAGTTGGCGCAGGGTGCCGTCGTTGGTGATTTGCTCAAAAAATGCGGTTAACTCTTCGCTGAGGCCGGTAGTGGTACTGTTGCCGGGCAGTGCCCAGGCTAGTTGCCCGCTATCGCCTACTTCAAATGCTATTTTCAGGTGCGGGTAGAAGCCCCGGTTGGCGATATACTCATTGGAGTCCAAAATGGTGTAGTCGATTTCTCCTGCATCTAACATATCCAGCAGATCGATAGTCTCCACATCGGTGGCGGCTCGCCAGGTCAATTCGGGATGTTCCAATTTTAATGTCGATAATATTTCAACATGACTGCTATCCGCCATAATGGTAATTCGGCTGTTGCTTATATCATCGACAGATTTGGGTCTTTTATTATCTACGTCATAAAGAACGTATTGTTTAATCTCCATATAAGCGGGGGAGAAATTCATTCGCTTAAGGCGTGCTTCAGTAATGGTTAGTCCGGCCGCACCGATATCAGCACTGTTTTGGGCCAGGGCCTGAAATATTTCATCAAGGCTGTGGACTGCTTTTATTTCGAGTTTGACTCCCAGATAATCTGCGAATAATTGACTCAATTCGTATTCAAACCCTGTTGGCCCGTTGCGGTCTTCAAAGTAAGAGGTGGGTCCATTGCGGGAGATCACCCGTAGTACACCTTGGTCCCGGATGCTCTGCTGCTGAGTATCACTGCTGCACCCTGATATCAAGTAGAGGCTGCTAATGAGCAAGATGAAGGTGATTAGTTGTCGATAGAGAGTCAATCGTCTTCTCAAGGTTATGGGTTTATCGGTTAAGTTTAACGTTTGTTGGCGCGATGGTCTTGGTAATGCCGCATAAAATGGCATTTGAGTTCATATAAGGTGTGACTAGCTTAGAGGTTTGTTATCGCCTTTTTCCATGAATCTTGGCCTTAAATATATCTAACGATAAGGGTAATGGTGATTTTGATGTATGAATTGATCTGTCGGCGAAATTAAACCACTTGTGGGCTTAAGTCTACCGCCAATTTCCAGTAGAATAGCCGGTTTTGTTATGTCCTAATTCGCTCTCACTAGAAGGCCTTCAAGTAATATGTTGATCACCCGTGGTGCACCGGCCCTGTCCGATTTTCGTATCCAAAAACTTGTGAACATGCTGCAGCCAGATATTACTGGGTTGAAGTCTATTTCCGCTGAATATATCCATTTTTCAGAGCTTTCGCAGTCCTTAGACGATGAGCAGCAATCAGTTTTGGCGCAGTTATTACAGTACGGCCCCAAAGTGGCGGCGTCGACAGCCAGTGCTTCAGTGGAGAATGCTCCCGGAGGGCGTGCGTTTTTGGTTGTACCGAGGGCGGGTACTATTTCCCCCTGGTCGAGCAAGGCGACGGATATCGCGCATAATGCCGGGCTTTCAGGCATTAATCGTATCGAGCGCGGGATTGTGTATACCATTTATGCTAAGCCTGCTCTCAATAGTAGTCAGGTTGCCATAATTAAAGCCGCTATCCATGACCGTATGGTAGAAATGGTGCTAGAAGATATAGCCGCAGCGGCGCAGTTGTTTAAACACGGCGAGCCTGCGCCAATGGCTATTGTTGATGTGTTGGTCGGTGGGAGCGAAGCGTTGGATAAGGCCAACGTCAGTTTAGGCTTGGCTTTGGCTGATGATGAGATCGAATATCTGGTCGACAGTTTTACTGAGTTGGGCCGCAACCCCACCGACGTTGAGTTAATGATGTTTGCACAAGCGAATTCGGAGCACTGTCGGCATAAGATATTCAATGCTAGTTGGACTATCGATGGTGAAGAGCAAAGCCACTCGCTGTTTAAAATGATTAAAAACACCAATGAGCTGGGTGGTGAAAATGTGCTTTCGGCTTATTCAGATAACGCCGCTGTCGTTGTTGGCAGTAAAGCCGGGCGCTTTTATCCAGATCCAGCCACTGGCACTTACCAGTATCATCAAGAAGATATTCATCTGCTGATGAAAGTTGAAACCCATAACCATCCTACAGCCATATCACCGTTTTCCGGTGCGGGCACGGGCTCTGGGGGTGAGATTCGCGATGAGGGGGCTGTCGGTCGTGGGTCCAAGCCCAAAGTTGGGCTTTCTGGTTTTACCGTTTCAAATTTGGAAATTGCGGGCTTTCAGCACCCTTGGGAGCTAAGTTATGGCAAGCCGGATCGCATCGTCACCGCGCTGGACATCATGATTGATGGCCCAATTGGTGGTGCAGCTTTTAATAATGAGTTTGGCCGGCCCAATTTAAATGGTTATTTTCGCACCTATGAAGAGACTGTTAATGGTGCCGCCGGCATTGAGCGTCGTGGCTATCATAAGCCCATTATGATTGCTGGTGGCTACGGTAATATCAAGGCAGAGCACGTCGATAAACCTGAGTTTGCCGCAGGTTGTAAGTTGATCGCACTGGGTGGCCCAGCAATGCTGATCGGTTTAGGCGGGGGCGCGGCTTCCAGTATGACCTCCGGTAGTTCCAGCGAGGATTTAGATTTTGCATCGGTGCAGCGTCAAAACCCTGAGATTGAACGCCGCTGTCAGGAAGTTATCGATCGCTGCTGGGCGATGGCCGATAACAACCCGATCGCTTTTATTCACGATGTGGGTGCTGGTGGTTTATCTAACGCATTCCCTGAGCTGGTAAAAGATGGCAATCGTGGTGGTGATTTTGAACTGCGAAATGTACCTAACGACGAGCCCAGTATGTCGCCGTTAGAAATCTGGTGTAATGAGTCACAAGAGCGTTATGTATTAGCGGTAAAACCGGAAGATTTAGCGGTTTTTGAAGCGATTTGTCAGCGCGAACGCTGCCCTTATGCGGTGGTAGGTGAGGCTACTGACGAGAAGCACCTGCGGGTTGGCGATAGTCATTTCGACAATAATCCGGTGGATTTACCTATGTCGATTTTATTCGGCAAGCCACCAAAGATGCATCGTGAGGTCGAGCGTTCGAGCTATACCAAGCCAGCCTTTAAAACCGACCGGCTTGATCTTAATGATGCTGCTGAGCGTTTGCTCAAGTTGCCTGCTGTGGCCAGCAAAAGCTTTTTGATAACCATTGGTGATCGCTCGATTACCGGTATGGTGGCTAGAGATCAGATGGTTGGTCCTTGGCAGGTTCCAGTCGCTGACTGCGCCGTAACGACGGTTTCCTACGATAGTTATTGCGGTGAGGCTATGGCGATGGGCGAGCGCACGCCAATGGCGCTGATTGATGGTCCTGCTTCAGGTCGCATGGCGGTTGCCGAGGCGATTACTAATATTTGCTCGACCCGTATTGGCCAACTATCTGACATTAAATTATCAGCCAACTGGATGTGTGCCGCAGGCCATCCCGGCGAAGATGAAGCCCTTTTTGATACCGTAAAGGCGGTGGGGATGGATTTGTGTCCGGCACTGGGTATTACTATTCCAGTGGGCAAAGATTCTATGTCGATGCGTACCGCTTGGCAGGATAACGGCAAGGATAAATCTGTAACGGCACCGATGTCGGTGATTATCACTGCTTTCTCGCCAGTGCTGGATGTACGTAAAACCGTTACGCCGCAATTGCGTACTGATAAGGGCGACACGGAAATACTGTTAGTCGACCTAGGTTTAGGTAAAAATCGTGTTGGCGCTAGCTGCTTGGCCCAGGTTTATAATCAGATTGGCAATACCCCCGCAGATGTGGATAGCGCCGAGTTATTAAAAGGCCTGTTTAATGCAATCCAGGTTTTACTGGAGCAGGATCTGTTGTTGGCTTATCACGATAGGTCGGATGGGGGCTTGTTTGTTACCCTGGCAGAGATGGCTTTTGCTGGTCATTGTGGGGTGGATATCAATATTGAAGGTTTGGGTGAGGATGCGATCGCCGCCTTATTTAATGAAGAGGTCGGTGTTGCGGTACAGATCAAGGTTGCTGATCGCGATGCAGTGCTGGCGATATTTGAACAGCAGGGCTTGGCAGCGGCAGTTTCTTGCGTAGCGACAATTAACCACGATGATAAGCTGCGTGTTCGCTGCGGCGATAGTGTTCTGCTTGAAAATCAGCGCAGCTACTATCAGCGCATATGGAGTGAGACTAGTTTTCGTATTCAGTCTTTGCGTGACAATCCTGATTGTGCTCAGCAAGAGTTTGACGGCTTGTTGGCGGATAATCCCGGTCTATCGACCAAGCTGAGTTTTGATTTAAACGAAGATATTGCTGCGCCGTTTATCAATACCGGCGCTCGTCCCCGCGCAGCTATTTTGCGTGAGCAGGGCGTGAATGGTCAGCTTGAAATGGCTGCAGCCTTTGATCGCGCCGGTTTTGAGGCGGTTGATGTGCATATGAGCGATATTTTAGCGGGCCGGGTGGAGCTTGATCAATTTAAAGCGCTGGCTGCCTGTGGTGGGTTTTCCTACGGGGATGTATTGGGTGCCGGTGAAGGTTGGGCTAAAACCATTCTGTTTAATAGTCGTGCTCGTGATCAATTTCAGCAGTTTTTCCATCGCGATGATACTCTCAGTTTAGGTATCTGTAATGGTTGTCAGATGATGTCTAATCTGAAAAGCCTGATTCCCGGTGCTGAGCATTGGCCGCGTTTTGTCCGTAATTTGTCTGAGCAGTTTGAAGCCCGTGTCGCACTGGTTAAAGTGCAAGAGACCTCGTCGATATTGTTGCAGGGTATGGCTGGCTCCCATATGCCGGTGGCTGTCGCCCATGGTGAGGGGCGTGCTGAGTTTAGAGATGCTGCGCACCAACAGGCGTTGGTGGCGAGTGGCACCGTGGCGTTGAATTTTATCGACAACAATTTACAACCCACCGAAACTTATCCTGCTAACCCCAATGGTTCACCGCTGGGTATTAGTGGCGTGAATAGTTTGGATGGTCGCGTTACGATTATGATGCCGCACCCCGAGCGGGTATTTCGGGCCGTACAAAACTCATGGCACCCCGATGACTGGCATGAAGATGGCGCGTGGTTGAAGCTATTTCGCAATGGTCGGGTGTGGTTAGGTTAAGTGATGTGCTGTAAATAATTCTATTGCATCGGTTTGGATTGTTGCTGGGGTTGTTATCGGGCTGATTGTCCCCATATCCACTCCAGCCATTATTGTGCTGTTAGCGGTGGTAACTGCGACGGTATAGTTTCGTAGAGCGGCGTTAATAATAATCGACGTTATAAAAAACAAAATAGTTAATCAAAGGTGACTGCTTTATTATGTTCGCCTTGTTTATGGACCCCATAATGGAATCTTTATGTTAAATCAATATCCACTTTGGAAGTATGTACTGATTGTGCTGGTTGCCGCATTTGGTGTGATTTATGCGGCACCTAATTTGTACGCGCCTGATCCCGCAGTACAAATTTCGGGTGAAAGCAGTGCCATGGTTATCAGTGACAAAACCTTATCTATTGCTAGTAACGCTTTAACAGAAGCTGGTATTGATTTTATTGGTGAAGAGCTGGGTGAAAAAGGTACAAGTGGTCTGATCCGGTTGCAGCATGCAGATCAGCAGTTGGCTGCGCAGCGGGTCATTCAGCGCGCGCTAGGTGATGGCTTTATTGTCGCATTAAATCTAGCCTCTAAAACACCGGATTGGTTGGCTGCCTGGGGCGCTGAGCCAATGAAACTGGGGCTTGATTTAAGTGGCGGGGTTCACTTTCTGTTAGAGGTAGATACCAATGCAGCTGTTGCCAAGCGCTTAGAGTTTTATAACACCGGTATCAAGCGAGTGCTGCGGGAGGATAAGATTCGTGGTTTTATTCGCCTTGAGAAAGATGGTCGTATCCGTGGCAAATTTAAAACTGCGGAGTTGCGTGATCAAGCTAGCAATAAAATTCGTAGCGAGTTTAGTGAGCTGCAGCGCACGGCAGTCGATGAAGATGGCGAAGTGTATCTATATATGACGTTGTCGCCCAGTAAGATTAAAGAAATTGAAGATTACTCGGTTGGACAAAACTTAACCACACTGCGTAACCGGGTGAATGAGTTGGGTGTTTCTGAGCCGCTGGTGCAGCGCCAAGGGCGTAATCGTATTATTGTTGAGTTGCCCGGCATTCAGGATACTGCCGAAGCTAAGCGTATTTTGGGTAAAACGGCGAATATGGAGTTTCGGCTGGAGGCAAAATATGATGCGCCAGCTTCAGAAAAAGAGGAGTTTAAATTTCGTGACCCTGGCCGGCAGGGCGCTAGTGCATTTTTAGAGCGCGATGTGGTTATTACTGGTGAGCGGGTGTCTGGCGCGTCTGCGGGTTTTGATGCGCAAAGCGGCCAGTCACAGGTCAATATTACTTTGGATAGTGAAGGTGGCACGATGATGCACCGGGTGACGCGTAACAATATTAAGCGCAGCCTGGGTGTGTTGTTTATCGAGCGTAAAACGCGTACTCGCTACGAGCTTAATGCCGAGGGTGAGGAGGTTGTCACTAAGGTTCCCTATGATGAAAAACGTATAATTAGTCTTGCTACCATACAGGATGCGCTTGGTGTTCAGTTCCGGATTACTGGTCTTGATAATCCCGCTGAGGCTGCGGAGCTGGCATTGTTACTGCGCGCAGGGGCGTTGGCTGCACCGATTAACTTCGTGGAGGAGCGGACTATCGGTGCCAGCTTGGGGGCTGAAAACATCCAGCAGGGCGTTATGTCGGTACAGATCGGCTTGGGCTTGGTTGCTTTGTTTATGATGGTTTACTACCGGCTCTTTGGTGTGGCGGCGGTTATCGGTTTAGGTTTTAATTTGATTTTATTAGTTGCGGTAATGTCTATTTTGTCAGCAACCCTGACCATGCCGGGTATTGCTGGTATCGTGTTGACCGTAGGTATGGCCGTCGATGCTAATGTGCTGATTTTTGCTCGTATCCGTGAAGAGTTGAAGAACCGGGTGTCGCCTCAGCAGGCTATTAGCGCGGGGTATGATCGTGCCTTTGTAACCATCTTTGATGCTAACTTAACGACTTTGTTGGTGGCGGTGATTTTATATGCTGTGGGTGCAGGGCCTGTACGTGGTTTTGCGGTGACATTATCGATAGGTATTTTGACGTCAATGTTTACCGCCATCGTTGTTTCTCGGGCGATTATCAATTTGACTTACGGCGGCCGTAACATTAAAAAGCTGTCTATTTAATAGCTTGGTAAATAATCGGCACTTTCGATTATTGTGTATCAGTTAATTTGGCGAAATATATATGTCTAAAGCAACAGTGACAGAAAAAAGTGTAGAGCGGGCAGCTGATAAGGCTGCGACGATGAAGGTAGTCAACTTTATGGGGTTGCGAAAAATTGCTACCGTATTATCGTTGTTGTTAGTTATTGCCTCCCTGACCTCTATTGCCACTCAAGGGATTAAATTTGGTTTGGACTTCACTGGGGGTACCCAGATTGAAGTGGGTTATAGCGACGTTGAGCCGCTGGAAAATATTCGGGCTACAATTGCTAATGCCGGGTACCGTAATGCTGTTGTGGTGCAGTTCGGTTCGGAGACCGATATTTTGGTGCGTTTGCCCGATGGTTATAGTGATACCTTGGGGGCCGAGCTAATTGCGGTGTTACAAAATGACTTTGCCGGCGAAATAGATTTGCGTCGTGTTGAGTTTGTGGGGCCGCAGGTTGGTGATGAGCTTAAAGAGCAGGGTGGTCTGGCTGTGCTGATGGCGCTTATCGTAGTGATGATCTACATTGCCTTTCGCTTTCAGTTTAAGTTCTCGGTAGCGGCAGTGGTGGGGTTAGTTCATGATGTGATTATTACCTTGGGGGTATTTTCATTGCTCCAGCTGGACTTCGATTTGACAGTTATGGCCGCACTATTGGCGGTCATTGGCTATTCGCTCAATGATACTATCGTAGTGGCCGATAGAATTCGGGAGAATTTTCGTAAGCTTCGCAAGAGTGACCCGGAGCAGGTGATTAATATTTCTCTAACGGAAACCCTTGATCGTACTCTGGTCACATCGTTGACTACTATTTTGGTTTTGGTGGCGTTATTTGTTTTTGGTGGCGAGATGATTCACGGTTTTGCCACGGCGCTAATCGTTGGTATTGTCGTGGGTACCTATTCGTCGGTCTATGTGGCATCTAGCCTGTTGATGCTGATGGATATCACTAAAGCTGATTTGATTGCCCCTGTTAAAGAGGGTTCTGAGGTTAACGACTTACCTTAAGAGAGAGTGATTAGCGAGCTAGAGCTGCTTTGCAGTCACGACGTTATTAGTCGCACTGGCCGTAACTAAGTGCTTGTGGGTTGCCAGTTAGTGTTGGCGCTTACGGTAAGGTGAAAAATTAGAGTGATGATGGATATCGCTTCTGAGTCATTGTTTGTTGTTATTGTCAGATACTAAAAAGCCCTGCTTAAGCAGGGCTTTTTAGTATTGAGTATTAAGTCGGTGCTGATTAGATATCTTTCAGATAGGGCTGTACAGTTTGTAAAATGCCTTTGAAGCATTTTGGGTTGCCTGCAATGATATTACCCGATTTCATATAGTCGTTGCCGCCCTTGAAGTCAGAAACCAAGCCTCCGCACTCGCGGATTAATAGCACTCCGGCAGCAATATCCCATTGGCTTAAGCCAACTTCCCAGAAAGCATCTAAACGACCAGCGGCTACATAGGCTAAATCTAAAGAGGCCGCGCCAGCACGACGAATGCCTGCGGTTTGTTTGGCTACAGCTTCCAGGCTCTGAGTGTAAGCAGGTATGTGTTGCTCGCTTCTGGATTTAAAGGGAATTCCTGTGCCAATCAGGGCGCCGTCTAAAGATTTGCGCGAGCTAACACGCATGCGGCGACCATTGTATTGCGCGCCTTTACCGCGGCTGGCAGTAAATTCTTCACGGCGGACGGGGTCAAGTACGACCGCGTGCTGTAATTGACCTTTGTATAGGCAGGCTAGGGATACAGCAAAGTGGGGGATGCCGTGGATAAAATTAGTGGTGCCATCTAAAGGATCTATAATCCATTGGTAATCGCTATTGGCGTTGCCTTGCTGGCCGCCTTCTTCGCCAAAAAAGCCGTGGTCGGGGTGAGCTTTGGAGATATGGTAGATAACTTCCCGCTCCGCTTGCTGATCGATTTCGGTCACAAAATCATTGACGTTCTTTTCTTTAACTTCCAGTGTATCCAGCTGCTCAGTGGCACGGGCGATAATTTCCCCGGCTTTGCGGGCTGCTCGCAGGGCGATATTTAACATGGGTTCCATTGGATGACCTTGGGCTGACTTAGGTGGGCGACTTTGTGGCGGCGCATTATAGCAGCAACGTATAGCTAGAGGCGAGAATGTGTTACAAAAGTTGTCAATAGATTTAGGATTTCAGTGATTAAATTCTGTTAAACTATATGGCTTTTATTTTACCCACAAAAAAGTAGGCCACTGTGTCATCTTCTAATCTACTCCATAATGCTCGTGTTGTTCTCATTCACACCTCCCATCCAGGTAATATTGGTGCGGTCGCTCGGGCGATGAAAAACATGGGGCTAAAGCAGCTTTATCTAGTCAAACCCAAAGATTTTCCTCATGAGCGGGCCGTGTGGCGATCAGCGAGTGCGGTAGATTTACTGGATAATGCGGTGGTGGTTGATACGCTGGAGGAGGCGGTAGCGGGCTGCGGTCTGGTTGTTGGTACTAGTGCCAGAGGGCGCAAGATTCCCTGGCCTTTAGTGAATCCGCGTGAATGTGCTAAGCGGGTTTATCCTGAGCTGGCTCAGCATTCGGTAGCATTGGTATTTGGTCGTGAGGATCGGGGGTTGACCAATGAGGAGCTGCAGTGCTGTCACCTTCATGTCAATATTCCCGCCAGTGAGGATTACACGTCATTGAACTTAGCTATGGCGGTGCAGGTTATTACTTATGAGTTGCGCATGGCGCAATTAGATGGTGAATTAACTACGGATGAAATGCAGGAGTGGGATGTGCCCTTTGCTAAGGTTGATGATGTTGAGCGTCTATTTGTGCACCTGGAGCAGACGTTGATTGAGATGGAGTTCTTGAACCTTGCGGCACCTAAGCAGTTGATGACAAGGTTGCGTCGCCTGTATAGCCGTACCCGAATGGATGATCTTGAGGTGCAGATGATGCGTGGTATTCTCACCTCAACCCAGAACTGGGTGCGTAAAGGGCGTGCAAAGCAGGGCGAATAAGTGCTGCTATGCTAGCGTTGTGCCAAGCACTTGTTTCTGTATAATGCTCGGGCCTTCGGCGCTAGCCTATACCTCTTGGTTGGGAGGTCTGCTCTATATCCTACTGTTCTAGTGGGTTATTTACTTGACTAATTTGCTGGGTTATTGCATAGTGGCAGTCACTTATATTGTGCTGGGTTTATACTATGCGACTGACAACGAAAGGCCGATACGCAGTAACCGCCATGCTAGATTTGGCGATCCATGTGGATTCTGGCCCTACCAGTTTGGCGGATATTTCAAATCGTCAGGGTATTTCCCTGTCTTATCTAGAGCAGCTGTTTGCCAAATTGCGCCGTAGTGGTTTGGTAACAAGCGTGCGTGGTCCTGGTGGTGGGTATTTGCTCAGTCGTGCAACCAAAAGTATCTATGTGGCTGAAATTATCGATGCGGTGAATGAGGCTGTGGATGCTACTGGTTGTGGTGGTCATGCAGATTGTCAGGCCGGTGAGACATGTCTGACCCATCATTTGTGGTGTGATCTCAGTGATCAAATCCATTCATTTTTAAACGGTATCAGTTTAGCCAGCCTGGTTGAGCGTCGCGAGGTGCAAAGTGTATCTGAGCGCCAAAGCCAGCGAGCTATGCAGGAACGAAAAAATCGGGAAATCCCGGTTTCGACGCTTGTTTAAGCTGCTAGTTAGGAGACCTTATGCAACTACCTGTCTACTTAGATTACGCTGCGACCACTCCCGTTGATCCTCGGGTAGCTACGGTGATGGCGGCGTGTTTGACTACAGACGGCGTTTTTGCCAACCCGGCGTCGCGCTCGCACATCTATGGCTGGCAGGCGGAAGAGCGGGTTGAAGATGCTCGTCGCAAAGTGGCGAATTTACTGGCTTGTGATCCTCGTGAGGTGGTATGGACCAGTGGCGCGACTGAATCTAATAATCTGGCCCTGAAAGGCGTGTTTGAAGGGGTGGGTTACACAGGCCATCTTATTACCTCTGTGATAGAGCATAAGGCGATATTAGATCCTGCTGTGTGGTTGCAGCAGCGCGGTGTTGAGGTGACGTGGTTAAAACCCGACGCACAGGGTGTTATCCGTGCAGAGCAAATTGAGCAAGCTATGCGTGAAGATACCCGTCTGGTTAGCATTATGCAGGTTAACAATGAAACCGGCGTCATTAATCCGATTGCCGACATAGGTCGATTATGCCGAGCTAAAGGCGTGTTACTACATGTTGATGCTGCACAAGCAGCGGGCAAGATCGCAACAGATGTTAGTCTGCTGCAGGTTGATTTAATGAGTTTGTCGGCGCATAAGTTTTATGGGCCAAAAGGTGTCGGTGCCTTATACGTGCGTCGTTTGGTTCAGCCGCAAATTAAGCCGCAACAGCACGGTGGGGGCCATGAGCGCGGCATGCGTTCAGGTACTCTGGCAACACATCAGTTGGCGGGTATGGGTGAGGCGGCAGCATTGGCACTTGAATCCTTGTCGGTAGAGTCGTCAAGTGTTGCTGCATTGCGTGACAGTCTGTGGCAAGGCATTGCTGATTTACCTGGTATTCGACGCAATGGTTCGGCTCAGGCTATGAGCCCTAGTCATTTAAATGTTTGTTTCAGTGGTGTGGATGGTGAAACGCTACTGTTGTCGTTGCGTGAGCTGGCAGTGTCTTCGGGGTCTGCCTGTACCTCAGCGAGTATGGCGCCATCCTATGTTTTAAAAGCTATGGGCTTGAGTGATGAAGATGCCTATAGTTCCATCCGCATATCATTAGGGCGGTTCACTACTGCCGCAGATGTGGAGCAGGCGGTTAACCATATCCGTACCATATACACACGATTACAACAGGCGGTGTAGTTTTATGAGAGAGAATACAATGACCGAGCAGACAGAACAATCAGCGCAAATCGATAAAGCGCTGCATCGTGAATACGAAGCTGGCTTTGTGTCAAATATAGACTCTGAGACCTTTGCGCCAGGCTTGGACGAAGATGTGATTCGCCGCATATCGGCAATGAAGCAGGAGCCTGAATGGATGCTGGAGTGGCGATTAAAAGCCTATGCTCTTTGGCTCGAAATGGATGAGCCGGATTGGGCTCATGTCGATTACGAGAAAATAGACTTTCAATCGATTGCTTATTACTCGGCGCCAAAAAGTATGGCTGATAGGCCTAAATCTTTAGAGGAGGTCGATCCGGAGTTATTGGCTACGTATGAAAAGCTGGGTATTCCGTTGCTAGAGCAGCAAATGCTTGCAGGTGTAGCCGTTGATGCGGTGTTTGACTCTGTCTCCGTAGTAACAACTTTTCGTGAGAAGCTCGCTGAATCGGGTGTTATTTTTTGCCCAATATCAGAAGCGGTACGGGAATATCCAGAGTTAGTAAAAAAATATCTCGGCAGTGTTGTACCGCAGCGGGATAATTTTTTCGCAACGCTAAATTGCGCTGTGTTTACCGATGGATCCTTTGTTTATATTCCCAAAGGCACTCGCTGTCCGATGGAATTATCTACCTATTTTCGTATTAATGAGCAGAATACTGGGCAGTTTGAACGCACGCTTATTATTGCCGATGAAGGCAGTCATGTCAGCTACCTTGAGGGTTGTACCGCGCCTCAACGTGATGAAAATCAATTGCATGCGGCGGTGGTTGAATTAGTTGCTCTGGATGGAGCTGAAATCAAATACTCTACAGTGCAAAACTGGTATCCCGGTGATGAAAACGGTAAGGGCGGTATTTATAATTTTGTGACTAAGCGGGCGGTTTGTCATACCGATGCCAAGGTTTCCTGGACCCAGGTTGAAACTGGTTCTGCTGTAACATGGAAATATCCCAGCTGTATTTTAAAGGGTGATAATAGTATTGGTGAGTTTTACTCGGTTGCTCTGACCAGGGGCAAGCAGCAGGCTGATACTGGTACCAAAATGATTCATCTGGGTAAAAATACTCGCTCTACCATTATTTCAAAAGGTATATCAGCTGGCCGCAGTAATAATAGTTATCGTGGTTTGGTGCGAATGGGGCCGCGCGCGGAAGGTGCGCGAAACTTTACCCAGTGTGATTCTTTGTTGATTGGCGATCAGTGTGGTGCGCACACTTTTCCTTATATAGAAACTAAAAATCCAACCGCCATTATTGAGCATGAGGCGACTACCTCTAAAGTCTCTGAAGACCAAATGTTTTTGTGTCAGCAGCGTGGCCTTGATCCAGAAAAGGCTGTGTCGATGATTGTTAATGGTTTTTGTAAAGAAGTATTTAAAGAATTGCCCATGGAGTTTGCCGTAGAGGCGGGCAAGCTTTTAGAAATCAGTTTAGAAGGTTCAGTGGGCTAAGCTAAGCAGCTAACAGGTAAAAATTATTATGTTATCAATTAAAAATTTGCACGCCAGTGTTGAAGATAAGGTTATTTTGAAAGGGTTGGATCTTGAAGTAAAGCCCGGAGAGTTACATGCAATTATGGGTCCTAACGGTGCCGGTAAAAGTACCTTAGGCTACGTTATTACTGGGCGTGATGGCTATAGTGTGGAGCAAGGCTCAGTCACTTTGGACGGAGTTGAGTTATTGGAATTAACTGCTGAAGAGCGTGCTCGGCAGGGTTTGTTTTTGGCATTTCAATATCCTATTGAAATTCCCGGGGTTAGCAATCTTGAGTTTTTAAAGGCATCCGTTGATGCTCAGCGCAAAGCACGCGGTGAAGATGCGCTATCTTCAAAAGACTTTTTGAAGCTGGCGCGTGAGGCTTGCAAGCAGGTTAATTTACCTATCGATTTTTTAAAGCGTGGTGTGAATGAGGGCTTTTCCGGCGGCGAAAAAAAGCGCAATGAAATTATGCAGATGTTGTTGTTACAACCAAAGGTTTGCATGTTAGATGAATCGGATTCCGGTTTGGATATCGATGCTTTGCAGGTGGTGGCCAATGGTGTGAATAGTCAACGTTCGGCTGATAGAAGCTTTATTATTGTGACTCACTACCAGCGGTTATTGGATTTTATCAAGCCTGATTTTGTTCATGTAATATCGGACGGAAAAATTGTTAAAAGTGGTGATGCTTCCCTGGCGCTTGAGCTTGAAGAGCAGGGCTATAGTTGGTTGACTAAAGGTCCAGAGGAGGAGCAGAGCGCATGAGTGCTTGGTTAAACAGTGCTATTACTCGCGCCGAAGCCGTTAATGATTGGTTGTCGCCTCGGCGGCAGGACTCCTTAGCTTTGTTGCGCGAAGCTAAATGGCCAACGCGTAAAACTGAAGCGTGGAGGTATACTCCTGTCGATGTGTTGGCAAATGCCGATCTCGAAGTAGTCAGTGAGGCAGGCAGTAGCGCTGCTGTAGCTGAGGTGCAGTCTGTCGCAGGGCTTGACAGTATTGAGCTGATATTTATTGACGGCGTGCTCCAAGCCTCTGGCCTGGATCAACCCTTACCTGAAGGCTTGAGTGTTACATCGTTACTGGGTGCTGCGGCTGAGGCCCAAAGTTGGGCCGGTAGTATATTTGCTGCGGTCAAACCGGCCAGGCATTTATTTGGCTTGGTTAATGATGTATTGGCAACATCGGGCTTGCTGATTGATATTGCTGAGGGCGCTAGTATTGATAGGCCTGTTCGTATTATCCACCGTCTAAGTGATGGCAAAGAGGCGCATGTGCGGGTGCTATGCCGTCTGGGTGCTAATGCTAAAGCCTGTATTATTGAAGACTTTAACGGCCAAGAGAAAAGCTTCAACACCTGCTTTGCAGAATTTTCTCTGGCAGAGTCTGCAGAGCTTGAGCATTATCGTTTGTCTTTACAGACCGGCGCGGCGCTCAGCATTGGTGGTTGTCATTTTAGCTTGCAGGGCAAGGCGCAGCTAACCAGTAATGTGGTTGGTTTTGGCAGTCAGTTGTCTCGGCTTGACGTGGATGTCATTCATGCTGGTGAATATGCTCTGGCTAAGTTGAATGCTATTTATTTACTTGATGGTAGCGAGCTTTTTGATTTGCATACCAATATTGAGCACGCTGCAGCGCACGGTACTACTGATGAGAATGTTCGTGGTATTGTGGCGGATAGAGCCAAGGCCGTATTTAATGGTCGTATCCATATTCATCGCAACGCACAAAAAACTTTGGCGGCATTAAATAACCGTAACTTATTGCTTTCATCTCACGCTGAAATTTGTACTAAGCCTGAGTTAGAAATTTACGCCGATGATGTGCGTTGTGCCCACGGTGCAACAGTGGCACAGATCGATAAAAAGGCGCTGTTTTATTTGCAATCACGTGGCATTAGTAAGATGCAAGCGCAGGTAATGTTGAGTTTTGGCTTCATTAATGAGTTGGTTGATTTGATGCCGAATCAATTTTTAGCAGAGTATCTACGGCCTTATCTACGTGGGCGTTTTGCTGGTATGGAAGTAAAGTGATGAGTCGTTCTCTAGCCACATTAAATTCAGGTTTTGATGTTGATGCCATTCGTACCCAGTTTCCTATTCTGGCGCGAAAAGTTGACGGTAAGCCGCTGGTTTATTTGGATAATGCCGCAACGACGCAAAAGCCGCAGTGTGTAATTGATGCTCTGGTAGATTTTTATACGCAGTGTAATTCCAATGTGCATCGTGGCGCCCACCAGTTGGCTGATGAGGCGACGCGCCTTTTTGAAGGGGCTCGAGATACGATTGCCCAGTTTATCAATGCGGCTAATCGCAACGAAGTGATATGGACCAAAGGTACTACCGAGTCGATTAATATTGTCGCTAATGGCTTAGCTCAACTATTAAAATCCGGTGACGAAGTGCTGGTGACAGAGCTTGAGCATCACGCTAACTTAGTGACCTGGCAGCAGGCCTGTAAGCGTGCCGGGGCGAGTCTTAAAGTGGCACCGATTAACGATGCGGGTGAATTGATACTCGATGCCTATGATGCCTTGCTTAATGCACAAACCAGGCTGGTGGCTTTTCCTCAGGTTTCTAATGCGCTGGGTACGGTTAACCCGATTCAGGACCTGTGTAAAAAGGCGAAGTCAGTGGGTGCTTTAGTATTAATAGATGGCGCTCAAGGTATTGCTCATGAGCCTGTTGATGTACAGGCCTTAGATTGCGATTTTTATGCTTTTTCTGGTCACAAGCTATTTGGTCCTACTGGTGTTGGGGTGTTGTGGGGTAGAGAGAGTCTATTGGCTCAATGGCCTGTTTGGCAAACAGGTGGTGAGATGATCGCCGAAGTGAGCTATCAAGATGCCACTTGGAATGTATTACCTTATCGTTTTGAGGCGGGCACGCCTAATATTGCCGGCGTTATCGGTTTAGGTGCTGCGGTGAGTTGGTTTTCGCAGCTGGATATGGTTGCTGTTAGAGCTCATGAGGCGTCCTTGTTGGCCAGTGCTACGGCGCAGGCAGAGGCCTTTGAGGGCTTGAAAATCATAGGTTCAGCCCAACATAAAGTAGGTGTGCTCAGCTTTGTAATGGAACAGGGGCATCCCGCAGATATTGGTTTTTTATTAGATCGTCAGGGTGTTGCGATTCGCACTGGCCATCATTGCGCAGAGCCGCTGATGAATCGTTTGGGGGTCCCAGGTACGGCCAGGGCATCATTTTCCTTGTATAACAGCTTGGCCGAAGTCGATGCGCTGTTTACAGCGCTGCATAAAGTGAAATCGATGCTGGGTTGATGTCCTGAAGATATTAAGGTAAGCGTTTTTAATTGATAGATGATTTTCTAGGTAGAGGCTCAAACATGACTGTTGCTACGTTCGATCCCACCGCTGCGGCGGTTACCATGACAGAGAAAGCTTTGCATCACTTTGAGCGAGCACTGGATGGTAGTGCGGGTAAGTTAGTGCGCTTGAGCACCGAGACCAGTGGTTGTACCGGTCATGCCTATGTCCTGAATTTGGTCGATAGCGCTGAGGCTGGTGATGTTGTTTTGCACCCTGGTGAGCGGGTTACGCTGGCGGTTGCGGCCGAAGCGATGGCCTTGTTAAAAGGTACTGAGATAGATTTGGTCACCGAAGGTGTTAATAGTGTTATTAAATTCAACAATCCTAACGTTGTAGCCGAGTGCGGTTGTGGCGAAAGCTTTAGTGTAGGCTGATATGCAACAAGCAATGGCGGTAACTCAGCGTGAATGTCCAGCGCGCAGAGTACCTTCCGGTGAGCCGGTTATCATTCCCAGTGGTCAATTTGTCACCATTAACCAAAGTTTGGGCGGCAATTATACCGTCACTTGGCAGGGTAATATGCTGCGCATCGATGGTACCGATGCAGAAGCTATAGGCCAGCAAGCGGAGGTGCTCGAGTTTAGCGATGACGGCAGTGGTCAGATCAACAAAGATCAAATTTGGCAGGCGCTAGATACTATTTTTGATCCTGAAATCCCCATCAGTCTGGTTTCATTGGGGTTGATTTATGATGTATCCATTGATCAGGCGTCAGCTACGGTGACTATCGTTATGACGTTAACTGCTCCGGGTTGTGGTATGGGACCAGTTTTGGTGAGTGACGTTGAATACCGCTGTGCCAAGGTACCTAATGTGGCTGCGGTAAAAGTAGAATTGGTGTTTGACCCTCCCTGGTCACGGGAGATGATGAGTGAAGAGGCCCAGCTTGAGGCGGGGTTGTTTTTTTAGTATTCGCCTGCTGAATATCTAGGCGGTCGTGTATTTTCTAACGTTTCAATCGATTTAAGGTTATTGGTTTGTCTACTACTGCTGAGATAGTTGAGGATTTGGCGTTTTTCGACGATTGGGAAGAGCGCTACAAATATATCATTGATTTAGGCAAGGATTTATCGGTAATGCCTGAATCTATGCGCAGCTCGGAGCGCTTGGTGAAGGGCTGCCAGAGTAACGTTTGGCTAGATGTACAATCAAATGGCGACCGTATCGACTTTTTGGTTGATAGTGATGCGCTTATCGTTCGTGGCTTGTTGGCCTTGATAATGGCGGCCTACAACCATAAAACGCCCGCTGAAATTACTGATTTTGATATTGATAGCTACTTTTTACAATTGGATTTAGAGCGGCACTTGAGTCCGACCAGGGGTAATGGTTTGCGTGCAATTGTGGCTAAAATCAAAGCGATTGCCGCTGCCTCGCAATAGCTTCAACGCCGCCATTGGCCCCGGTTCACCGGCATTTCAAAAAAACCACCTAAGTGCGTGAAATTTATACTAATTCCTCTTAAAACTGCGTATAATTTGCGGTTCAAAATTTTAGTGGTTGGGTCGGGTGCCTAATCATTTATTTTTCTTTATGCATGCTGTTGCATATTTTCTATTTGATGGAGTTCTTAAATGGCTGTTGAACGTACTTTTTCTATTGTTAAGCCTGATGCGGTTGCAAAAAATGTTATTGGCGAAATTTATAGTCGTTTTGAGAAAAATGGCCTGAGCATTGTTGCTTCTAAAATGCTGCGTTTGAGTGTTGCTCAAGCAGAAGGCTTTTATGCTGAGCACAAGGGGCGCCCTTTCTTTCCAGCGTTGATTGAATTTATGACCTCTGGTCCAGTGATGGTGCAAGTACTTGAAGGCGAAAATGCTATTTTAAAAAATCGTGAGCTGATGGGTGCAACTAATCCAAAAGAAGCTGATGCGGGTACTATCCGTGCAGATTTTGCTGAATCTATTGACGCCAATGCTGTCCATGGTTCAGATTCTGCTGCTTCAGCCAGCCGTGAAATTGCTTATTTCTTCGCTAGCAGTGACGTTTGCGATCGCGCATAAATCGCATTGCTTTTTTATACTCTAGAACTGACCGTACTCTATGAATAACCCAGTGCAGGAAGTTTCACCGAAAGCCCCAGCAGAGAAAATAAATCTGTTGGGGCTTTCGCGCGAAAAGATGGAAGCATTTTTTGTCTCGTTGGGCGAAAAGCCTTTCCGTGCGCAGCAATTGTTAAAGTGGATACACCACAATGGTGTTGACGACTTTGACCAGATGAGCAACGTTAGCAAAGTATTGCGCGATCGTTTAAAAGAGTGTGCTGAAATTCGCCCGCCAGAGGTTGTGACAGAACAAACCTCTAAAGATGGTACCCGTAAATGGGCTATTCGTGTCAGCGGTGGCAGTTTAGTCGAAACGGTGCTTATTCCCGATGGTGATCGAGGTACGCTCTGCGTGTCATCGCAAGTTGGCTGTAGCCTAGATTGCAGTTTTTGCTCGACTGGTAAGCAGGGTTTTCAACGTGATTTAACCGCGGCTGAAATAATTGGTCAAGTTTGGCTGGCGATTAAGTCTTACGATGCGTTTCCGTCGAACAACAAAAAAATCATCACCAATGTGGTAATGATGGGCATGGGTGAGCCCTTATTGAATTTTGATAATGTGGTCGATGCAATGGATATCATGCTGGATGATTTTGGCTATGGTATTTCCAAACGGCGGGTTACCTTGAGTACATCTGGTGTAGTGCCTGCGCTTGACCGTTTAGGTGATGTATCACAGGTATCGCTGGCAATTTCCTTGCACGCCCCTAATGATGAGTTGCGCAATCAGCTAGTACCGATCAATAAACGTTATCCGATTGCTGAGTTGCTGGCAGCGTGTAATCGCTACTGGGCTAAGCAGACTGATACCCACCGCGTCACCACGGTGGAGTACACATTGATAGCTGGGGTGAATGACAGTGCGGAGCAAGCTCGCGAATTGGCTAAGCTTCTAAGGGACTTTCCCTGTAAGATCAACCTGATCCCTTTTAATCCATTTTCACAATCAGATTATCGTAAACCGGGGAAAAACACAGTTAATCGTTTTTGGCAGATTTTAAATGAAGCGGGTTTCGTCACCACCATTCGCAGCACGCGTGGTGACGATATTGATGCAGCTTGTGGGCAGTT
Organism: Spongiibacteraceae bacterium; assembly: GCA_041677245.1. Classification (GTDB taxonomy): domain Bacteria; phylum Pseudomonadota; class Gammaproteobacteria; order Pseudomonadales; family Dasaniaceae; genus Oceanicoccus. The sequence continues at coordinate 79,308 of JBAYQJ010000003.1, forward strand.
GGTTGGTCAGGTTGAGGATCGCACTAAACGTAGCGAACGTCATCGCGCTAACTATGTTAAAGCGCAGGTTGTTACTGTTCGCTAAGGGCACTATTTTTATCACAGGATCGTAAGTAATTATGACGCTAATAATAATGAATAGACTGACTCGATGTTTGTTGCTCGCTGGTGTGTTGTTATCCCTGACGCTAGTTTCTGCCTGTGTCACTACTGAGACTGGGGGTTTTAGCACCAAACAAGATAAGAAAAAATCTCTGGATTACTCGGTACAACTAGCGATGACTTATATTCGCAATGGGAACTGGGAGGCAGCTAAACGCCATTTGAAAACGGCACTTGAAATAGATAACTCTTCAGCGGACGTATACGAGGCCTTGGCTATTGTATTTCAGCAGACCGGTGAAAATGAGTTGGCAGAAACCAACTTTAAAAAATCCATCAGTTTGGATGGTTCGCTGTCTCGAGTGCGCAATAACTATGCAGCATTTTTGTATCAACAGAGTCGCTATGAAGAGGCAGTGAAGCAATTAGAATTGGTTGTTGAAGACACCTTGTATGAAAAACGCCCTGGTGCTTATGAGAATTTAGGCCTCGCCTATGTACAGCTGAAAAAATATGATAAGGCAGAGGCGGCCTTTCGGCGTGCTTATTTAATGAATAAGCGCAATGTCGGTTTAGTTTATCAGTTAGCCGACGTTTATTTCTTAATGGGAGAATATCCTAAATCACAGCAATTTTATGATGCCTACCGTAAGCAGGTGACGCAGCAGCCTGCGCAAGCATTGTGGTTGGGTATCCGCTTGGCAGAAAAATTCGATAATCAGGATGCGATAGCTAGTTTTGCGTTGGCCTTGAAAAATCTATATCCAATGTCTAAAGAGCTTTTGGAATACAACAAAACCTATGGAAGTGGTAATGAATAAGGCTGCTGATACAGTGAGTGAATCGATTGTGACCATAAGTCCTGGGCAGGTTCTGCGTGAGGCGAGAGAACGGGCACAAATGACGACTCGCGAGGTGGCGGATATTTTACATTTAGTTCCTCGGCAAATAGCAGAGCTGGAGGCTGATGACTATCAACAGTTTAGCGGAGCTTTGTTTTGTAAAGGCTATATTAAATCATATGCCCATATTTTTAATATGGATGCCACACCATTAATTGAGGCCTATCTGCAGCTGTGCCCTGCAGCTGTAATTAAGAAAGGCGGCGAACAGAAAAGATTATTGAATATCCAGCGTCCCCATAAAGGCCACTCCCTTCAGTATTGGTGTTTAGCCGCTGCGGTGGCAGTGCTGGTAGCTTTATGGTGGCTGGGCTCCAGCCCGGAAATTTATGCGCAAGCAGACGACGTTGAGCTCGCACCGGTAGTAGTTGATAAGTACTCTGATCTGGCTCGCAAACCAGAAGACAGAGTATTGGCTGCAGTTGCAGTACCCGAAGAAGCGGACGATGATTTTGCTACTAATAATGCAGCGGATGACAGCGCTTCGAGCAAAGATGTATTGGTGGTGCAGCAGGAGGTGGAAGTCGCAACAAGCTTGGCGGCGGTAGAAAATTATATTGAGCAAGCAGTGGCGGATACACTTGACCTGAGTTTCGCTGATGATTGCTGGGTTGAAGTAAGGGACCGCAATAATAAGCTGTTATTTTCTAATTTAAAGCGTGGCAGCGATACCTTAACCATAAAAGGTGAGGCACCGTTTAATGTGCTGTTGGGTTATGCGCCTGGTGTGGTTATGGAATATAACGGCGAGCTGGTGACTATCAGTGTTAATCCGGAAAACAACGCGGCACAGATAGTAGTTGGTGAGAGCAGTTAATCTAGGGTGTTAGGGCATTTTATTCGCTATCGATAAAATGCAAATCACCAATTAGCAAGGTGATAAGCGAAGTAGATAGCTTAGTAATGAGGTTAAGTAGCAATGCAAATGGAATCCCCCATTAAACGTAGGAAAACTCGCCAAATTATGGTGGGTAACGTTGCGGTAGGTGGTGATGCGCCAATTTCTGTGCAGAGTATGACCAACACTGACACCTGTGATGTTGAGGCAACCGTTACGCAAATTAAGCGGCTTGAAGTTGCTTGTGCAGATATTGTTCGGGTTTCTGTACCATCGATTGAAGCTGCAGAAGCGTTTAAGAAAATTCGCCAGCGAGTCAATGTACCATTAGTTGCAGATATTCATTTCGATTACAAAATTGCATTAAAAGTTGCTGAGTATGGTGTTGATTGTCTGCGTATCAACCCCGGTAATATTGGTCGGGATTCTAAAGTAAGAGCCGTCATCGATGCGGCCCGTGATAAAAACATACCGATTCGTATCGGTGTGAATGCTGGCTCATTAGAAAAAGACTTACAGCGTAAATACGGTGAGCCAACACCGGATGCATTGGTTGAATCGGCAATGCGCCACATCGATATTTTGGACAGTTTAGACTTTCAGAACTTTAAACTCAGCGTCAAAGCCTCGGATGTATTTATGGCAGTGGCTGCGTACCGGAAAATATCAGCACAAATAGACCAGCCTTTACACTTGGGTATCACCGAGGCTGGAGGTTTAAGGGGGGGGACAGTTAAATCTTCAGTCGGTTTGGGTATGCTCCTGATGGATGGAATTGGTGATACTATTCGTATTTCTCTGGCAGCAGACCCCGTCGAGGAGATTAAAGTAGGCTATGAGATTTTAAAAAGTCTTAAATTGCGCAGTAAAGGGATTAACTTTATTGCTTGCCCTAGTTGCTCACGACAAAACTTTGATGTGGTTAAAACCATGAATGAGCTTGAGTTGCGGGTAGAAGATATTACCACGCCGTTAGATGTTGCGGTTATCGGTTGTATTGTCAATGGCCCTGGCGAAGCTAAAGAGGCAGATATCGGTTTGACTGGCGGTACGCCTAAACATTTGATCTATGTTGATGGTGAAAAAGATCATAAGGTTGAGAAAGAAAATCTTGTCGACCACCTTGAAACAATGATCCGTAAAAAAGTAGCGGCGAAACTGCGAGCAGAGCAAGATCTGATCGCCAGTAGCCAGAATTAAGCACTAAAAGCAATTAATTGGATATGACCTTGGCAAAAATTCAATCGATACGTGGCATGAACGACTTGCTGCCGACGGAATCACCATTGTGGCAGTACCTTGAAAAAACAGTGAGTGGTGTACTCGGTCGCTATGGCTATCAGGAAATGCGTTTTCCTATTGTGGAGCAAACTGAGCTTTTTAAACGCTCGATCGGTGAAATCACCGATATTGTTGAAAAAGAAATGTATACCTTTGATGATCGTAATGGTGAAAGTTTAACCATGCGGCCCGAGGGTACTGCCTGTTGTGTTCGTGCTTGCTTGCAACATAGCTTGCTTGATAATCAGCAAGTACAGCGGCTGTGGTATACCGGCCCGATGTTTCGCTACGAGCGGCCACAAAAAGGTCGGTTGAGGCAGTTCCATCAAATCGGTGTTGAGAGTTTTGGTGTTGCCAGCCCTGATGTAGATGCAGAGTTAATTCTGATAACTGTCAGGCTATGGAAAGACTTGGGTATTTATGATGATGTGACACTGGAACTTAACAGTATTGGTAGTCTCGAAGCTAGAGCTCGTTATCGTGAAGCGCTGGTCATTTATCTACAGCAGCATATCGATAAGCTGGACGAAGATAGTCAGCGCAGAATGAACAGTAATCCGCTGCGTATCCTCGATAGCAAAAATGCAGAGACCCAAGCTATATTGGATCAGGCACCATCGCTGGTTGATTATCTCGATGATGAGTCCCGTACACATTTTGATAGTTTAAAACAGCTATTAGATAATGCTGGCATTACGTATGTTGTTAATCCGCGGCTGGTTCGCGGTTTAGATTATTACAGTAAAACCGTATTTGAGTGGGTGACGGATAAATTGGGCGCGCAGGGCACTATCTGTGCCGGTGGTCGCTATGATGGTTTAGTTGAGCAATTGGGGGGTAAACCATCGCCAGCTGTGGGCTTTGCGATGGGTGTTGAGCGTCTTTGCCTATTATTACAAGCTCTCGACAAGGTGCCCGCTACTGTTAGTGCGGCGCCTGATGTATATTTTATTGTTGCTGGTGAGCAAGCCGAAGCCATCGCGCTGCAATTGGCCGAATCTTTGCGTCAGCAGATGCCCGCGCTGAAATTACAATTTCATTGTGGTGGCGGTAGTTTCAAAAGCCAATTTAAAAAGGCTGATAAAAGCGGCGCTGCACTGGCCTTGATTATGGGCGATAATGAGGCTGAGCAGGGCTTGGTGAATATCAAATGGTTGCGGGCAGATACTGAGCAAAAAACAGTGGCCATAGATCAATTAGCGACATTGTTATCGTCTGAATTAAGCTAAACCAGCAGGTGAAAGATTAAAATTCAATTATTAACTATCGACATTACAGATAAATAGAAAAGAGAGTAAATCATGGCTGAAGACTATCAAACCGAAGACGAACAAGTCGAAGCATTAAAAACTTGGTGGCGAGAAAATGGCAAGTCAACAGTAGCCACAGTTGTTATTGCTATTGTCGCGGTGTTTGGTTGGCAGGGTTGGCAAAAACAGCAAGAACAAGAACTCAGTGCTGCTTCAGCGATTTATCAAAACTTAATGGTTGCTAGCACGGGTAATAATGGCATTGTTACTGATGCGCAAGCGGCGACGGCGAGACATTTAGCCGACACGCTGAAAAATGATTTTTCCAGTACTACCTATGCGCGTTTTGCTGCTTTTTATAAGGCTAAATTTGCCGTCGATGCAAATGATCTACCTGCGGCAGAGCAAGAGTTACGCTGGGTATTAGATAATGGCTCAACTCCCGAGCTTATTTTACAAGCGCGGCTACGCTTGGCACGAGTACTCGCGGCACAACAAAAATTTACTGAAGCCTTGGCGCAGTTAGAAGATGATGCGGGTGGTATGCCTGATCAATTTGCAGAGGTAAGAGGCGATATCTACCTGGCTTCAGGTGACAAAGCAAAAGCCCTAGAGGCTTATCAAAAAGCTTTAATGCTTGCGCAGGCGCTACCTCAGTCGGCGGGAAATCCATTGCTGAACTTAAAAATACAGCAACTTAACAGCAACCAAATGGCAGTGATTAACGCTACTGAAACTGGCAAAGCTATCAAAACAATTGATAGCGCAGATGCTAACAGCAATGAAGGTTCTTAAGGCATGCTTACTTTAAACACAGTTGTACGTGCGACATTGCTTTCGGTATTAACGGTTACCCTGATGGCCTGTAGCTCTACGGATACTGAAGACCAAGAGCCTGCACCGCTAATCGATTTCGATCAAGAGCGTAGCTTTGACAAAGTTTGGAGCAGATCCATTGGCAATGGTCAGGGCAAAAATTTTAATCGCCTGAATCCTGTAGTGAGTGGTGACATGATTTATGTTGCGGCAGCTAATGGTGAAGTTGAGGCAGTTACGCTGGCCAAAGGCAAGCGAACCTGGAAGGCAGATGTTGATAAGCTGCTCGTTGGCGGTGTTGGTGTTGGCGATAAAGTTGTATTGTTAGGTTCAGCCGACGGTGAAGTGATTGCGCTGAATAAAGCCGATGGTGAAGAGTTGTGGCGAGTTTATGTTGGTGGTGAGGTATTAGCCGCACCGCAAACGAATGATAGCTTAGTCTTTGTGCAAACTTTTGATGGCCAAATGTTGGCTTTAAACATTAACGATGGAACCAGAGTGTGGTCTTATCGTAATACTTTACCGGTGTTAACCTTACGTGGCACATCAACCCCGATTATTTATCGTGATGCGGTAATTACCGGTTTTGCTAATGGTCGGGTAATTGCCTTTGATATGGAAACGGGGGCGGTGCGTTGGAATACTCGGGTAGCTGTGGCTAAAGGTGACTCTGAAATTCAGCGTATCATCGACATTGATGGAAAGTTGTTAGAAAACTCTGGCCTAATATACGGTGTCAGTTATCAAGGTAAAATTACCGCTATTGATCCCAGCTCTGGACGGGCAGTCTGGTCTAATGATGCCTCTAGTTACACTGGCATGGCGCAAGGTTTTGGTAATGTTTACGTTGCTGGTGAAGATGGTAGCGTGACAGCATTTGAAAAGAATGGGCAGGGTGTACGTTGGGCGCAAACAGTTTTAGCGCGCCGCAAACTCGCAGGTTTAACTACCTTGAGCAGTTATGTTATTACCGCTGATGTTGAAGGTTATATGCATGCCTTATCACAGGTTGATGGACAGATAGCCGCTCGTACACGAGTTGACTCCAGTGGTGTGCAAGTTGATTTGCAAACAGTGGGAGACAGAGTGATGGTTTATACTAATGATGGTAAATTAGCCCTGTATGAACTAGAAGAATCTCCTCGCGGTTTTTTTAGTTTTTAAATAGTGATTGTTAATCCCATATTCCTGCAGCCGCAGGAATATTCCTTTGATTGAGTTTGGTTTGCCTCTATGGTCCCTGTAATTGCTTTGGTTGGTCGTCCGAATGTTGGCAAGTCAACATTATTTAATCGTTTGACCAAAACCCGCGATGCCTTGGTGGCCAATTTGCCAGGCTTGACTCGCGATAGAAAATACGGCGAAGCCCGATCGGGCGATCGTCGTTTTATTGTTATTGATACCGGTGGTATTACCGGTACCGAAGAAGGCCTTGATGCGGCGATGGCGCAACAGTCGATGCTGGCGGTAGAAGAGGCTGATGCAGTGTTTTTCCTCTGTGATGCCCGTGCGGGGCTGACATCGGGCGATGAGGTGCTGGCGCATAAGTTAAGACAATCGGCTAAGCCGGTGTTTTACATTGCCAATAAGATTGATGGCGTTGACCCGAATGTGGCGATGGCTGACTTTTATCAGCTGGGTATTAAGCAACTGTACCCGATGACTGCCTCCCACGGTAAAGGTGTGCGGGCATTGATTGATGCTATGTTTGAGTGCTTTGCCGAAAATCAAGAGGACGATGCTGAGAGTGAGAAAAGTCGCGGCACTAAAATTGCGATTATTGGTCGCCCCAATGTCGGCAAGTCCACTTTAGTAAACCGAATGCTGGGTGAAGAGCGTGTGGTGGTTTACGATCACCCAGGCACCACGCGAGATAGTATTTATATTGATTACGAGCGTGAGGGCGAAGCTTACACCCTGATCGATACCGCTGGGGTAAGACGCCGTAAAAACATTAGAGAAACGGTAGAGAAATTTTCGATTGTTAAGGCGCTTAAAGCTATTGATGATGCCAATGTCGTCGTATTGGTGATGGATGCACATGAGGGTCTGGTTGATCAGGATTTACATTTATTGGGCCATGCGATTGATGCCGGCCGGGCTTTGGTTATTGCTCTGAATAAATGGGATGGCCTTGATGGAGATCATAAACATTGGGTTAAGAGTGAGCTGGAACGACGCTTACAGTTTGTTGATTTTGCCCAAATCCACTTTATTTCGGCTCTGCACGGCACTGGAGTAGGACATTTATATGAATCCATCGACAAAGCTTATAAATCGTCAATGGAAAAACTGCAAACTAACAAGCTAACGCAAATACTTGAAGGTGCGGTGTTTGACCATGCGCCACCGATGATTCATGGTCGCCGCATAAAATTACGCTATGCCCATGCCGGCGGTTCTAATCCGCCGATTATCGTTATTCATGGTAACCAAACCGACAAAGTTCCGAGCAGTTATCGTCGCTATCTTGAAAAGGTTTTTCGTCGCGAGCTGGATTTGATGGGTACGCCGATTAGAATTGAGTTTAAATCAGGCGAAAACCCCTATGCTGATAAAAAGCCTGCGCTGAGCAAGCGCACACAAGAGCGCAAGGATCGGCTTAAAAGCAAGGATAAAGGTAAGGTGCAAAAAGCTAGAAAATAAGCAGCGACGCATTTAATTAGTTATCTTGTTTTTAGCTGAGATAACGATCAGCCGCTGTTTTATTTATTCTGCTCATCTATACTGTTCCCTCTGCATATTTTTTGAGGCTGAGTAATGATGCAACTTACCCATATCAATGAATCGGGTCAGGCTGAAATGGTGGATGTCACCGAGAAAGCGATGACCCAGCGCGAGGCAACAGCAGAGGCTACCGTCACTATGTTGCCAGCTACTCTGCAATTAATTGTCGACGGCGGTCACAAGAAAGGCGATGTTTTCACCGTGGCAAAATTGGCTGGTGTACAGGCGGCTAAAAAATGTTCAGATTTGATTCCGCTATGTCACCCGTTGATGCTGACCTCGATCAAAGTCGAATTACAGGCCGATGTACCTAATAATCGTGTCGTCATTCGGGCTACCTGCAAACTAGCTGGACAGACGGGTGTTGAGATGGAAGCCTTGACCGCTGCATCGGTGGCCGCTTTAACTATTTATGATATGTGTAAAGCCGTCGATAAAGGTATGACTATTGGTGATATTCGTTTGCTGGAGAAGTCTGGTGGCAAATCAGGACGGTGGCAAGCCCCTTCGATAACAGCAACATCAGGTGCATAACATGGTCACGGTTTTATTCTTTGCCCGAATTCGTGAGCAACTAGGTGTAGACCGTTTGAGTTTAGCCCTACCCGAAGGCGCGGTGAGTCTGGGTGCTTTCAAACTACAGTTGCTTGCAAATAACGATGCCAGTTGGGCCGAGGTATTATTAGCTGATAATGTAGTAAAAGCAGTCAATCATCAGGTTGTTGATGATGCGTATATGTTGCAGGATGGTGATGAAATTGCGTTCTTCCCGCCGGTCACAGGGGGTTAGCTTATGTATGCATTGGTTAGTGTGCAGACACAGGATTTTGATGTCGGTGCTGAATTAGCAGCGCTGCGCGAACAAAGTAGACAAATAGGGGCCGTCGCTAGTTTTGTGGGTGTGGTGCGCGATATCAATGAGGGACAACAGGTCACTTCAATGGAGCTTGAACACTACCCGGGTATGACTGAGTCTAGTATCAGCGCTATCATTGAGCAGGCAAGCCAGCGTTGGCAGTTGCTTGGTGCCAGAGTTATTCATCGTGTTGGTTTATTACAAGCAACGGATCAAATTGTACTTGTGGCGGTGAGTAGTATGCACCGAGGGGAGGCGTTTTCCGCCTGTGAATTTATAATGGATTATTTAAAAGCCCGTGCGCCATTTTGGAAAAAAGAACAAACCCCTGACGGTGAGCGATGGGTAGATGCACGTTGCACCGATCAGTCGGCAGCCGAACGCTGGTCTGAGGCCGATCACTAGCGACGATTTTTACTGCCGGGGTGTTGATCATTGTTTTTTAGTTTAGCCGCTATGGATACGCGGCATTTAAGTCCCTAATAAATAGCCATAGTTATTTCGTGATGGGCAATACTGAGGCTTACATTAAAGGTTGTTATGAAATATTGCAGTGATTGTGGTCAGAGTGTTCAAAAAATTATTCCCGAAGGGGATAATCGCCTGCGTTATGTATGCAGTAGCTGCGATACTATTCACTACCAAAACCCTAGAGTTATTGTTGGTACAATCCCGGTGTGTGGTGAGCAGGTATTATTATGTCGGCGTGCGATTGAGCCGCGTAAAGGCTTCTGGACTGTGCCTGCAGGTTTTATGGAAAACGGAGAAAGCACTCTTGAAGGGGCTGTCCGCGAGACTTGGGAAGAGGCTCGGGCAAAAGTGACTAATGCAATGTTTTATCGTTTATTTGACTTGCCGTATATTGATCAGGTGTATATTTTCTATCGCGCTGATTTACAGGATAAACAATACGCGGCGGGTCCAGAGAGTCTTGAGGTTGTGCTGTTTCACGAGCATGAAATTCCTTGGGATGAAATAGCCTTTCCAGTCGTGGTCGATGTATTAAAAGAGTTGTTTGAAGATAGAAAAGGTGGCGAATTTCCAGTTCGCGCCTCTGGGGTTGATCCCAAATGGCAGCACCGAGGTAAAGGTTGAGCGCATTGGGCGACGCTTTATTTGCTTAACGTTGCCCAAACTTACTATGAAATCTATTCAGCCTTTCGGTTTTTATGAAAGCGTTTGTCGGTCCAAAATATTTCTAATACGTAAATACTCATCCTGCGCCTCTGGCAAAAATACCAGCTTATAGAAATAGCGTTCGTTCACCGTGTGCTCGTTGTTGGTACCTACAGCAGCTGTATGAGTTGAGTGGGTATAGCTCATTTCCAAGTGGATCACGCGAGTATTGGCAGGCACTTCAAAATCTAAACCGTCTAGCGTTTTTTTAGTTTTTACTTCTTTGATTGAGTAGGTCGATATTTCAGCAATGAAACCTAAATTGATCCGAAAATTACTGGTGACAGGGGCTAAGTACTGGGAATCCATATCTTTGTGTTGGACATAAATCTGCGGATTTTTTTTAACTTCAATAAACATTAACCAGCTCCGATACAAGGGTTAAAAGTCAAGGGTAGCAATATATTCAACTTATAATAACAGAAGCATGGGTGTTAAGTGTCTTATTTGGCGGTTAATAAAACTTGATATTTATTATCCTGCTGGTAAAACAAAGCTTCGCCACCATTGTTTATAGTTAGTTTGAATTGCTCTTGGGCTGCATCATTTTCTCCTAGTTCATAATGGCACTGCCCTAATCGTAAATGAATGACAGGGTTGCCAACAGTTGCAGGGCAATGTAAGGCTGAAAGCAGTGCCTCCTTGGCATTTTTAAACTCACTTTTGGCTATATAGGCATCGCCCAGTGCGGTTAATATCCAACCAGCTTCCAGCCATTGGCTTTGCGGCTTGGGTAATAACGTCCAGGCAGAGTAAAAAACGCGAATTGCCGTTTTTAGATCATCGCTATCATAGTGTTTATAACCCTGTTGGCATAACCGGCGAATTTTATTACTAATATCATTGGCCAGGGGCTGGTATGAGGCGTTATTGATCATTGTTTGTCGGCGTTATTGTCTATTAGTGGTTACGGTTTATAGTTTAGTGTTAGCGCAGGTTTTCGCAAACTTTAGTGTTATGAACAAAATGCAGGCTAAAGCGAGAGTGGCCTCAGTAAAGAAATCGATGTAAGCGGTTGGTCGTAATCGTCAAGCAGCCTACAATAGCTGCCAAATTACCAACAATTGCAGCAGTTTTAACGCATAGAAAAGGCATAGTTGTGGATTTAACACACCATCTACCATTAATCATCGCGTCTTTGGCCGGGCTTGTTGCCGGTGCATTGTTGGCGCTAGGGTTGGGTAAAACTCAACAGCGTCGGGTAGCACAGCAGCAGCAAACTGCTATCGATACATTGCGGGCCGAGTTACATCAAGAGTCACAACAGCAAATTACGCGACTAAGAGAGCAGGTACTAGTACTGGAAACCGTCCTGCGCGGTAAAGACGAGCAGCTTGCTAAGGACGAAAAGCAGCAGCAGGCTAAAGATCAGGCGTTGATTCAATTACAACATCAATTGAGTGCGCAAGGTGCCAAACTGGCTTCTGCGAACACCGAGCTTGAATATCAAAAGGAGAGTGCGGCAGAGAAAATTAAAATGCTAGAGCAAACGCGGCAGCAGCTGAGCCAAGATTTTGAGTTATTAGCTAATCGTATCTTTGATGAAAAAACCGACCGCTTTGATAAAAGTAATAAAACAGCACTGGATACAGTATTAACACCGCTGCGCGAACAGCTAAAAGATTTTAAACAAAAAGTAGAGGATGTCTACGATAAAGACAGCAGAGAGCGTATTTCCCTAGCGGCCGAATTAGGTCAGCTCAAACAGTTGAACCAACAAATGAGTGTGGATGCACTTAATCTCACTAATGCACTCAAGGGTGATAACAAGGCACAGGGTAACTGGGGTGAAGTCATACTAGAGCGCGTATTAGAAGAGTCGGGTTTACATAAAGGGCGAGAATACGATACACAGGTAAGTTTAAAAACAGAGCAGGGTGAGCGGCGCAACCCTGATGTGGTGATACGCTTACCAGAGCGTAAAGATATTATTGTCGATTCCAAAGTGTCATTAGTGCATTACGAACGCTATTGCAACAGTGTTGATGAAATTGAGCGACAGCAGGCATTAAAAGCGCATGTTAGCTCGGTGCGCAATCATATTACCAATCTCAGTATTAAAGATTATGAGCAGCTTGAGGGTATTCGCACATTAGATTTTGTGTTTATTTTTATCCCGATAGAATCAGCATTTATGGCGGCTTTTGAACATGATCAGTCTATGTTTAAACAAGCCTACGAAAAAAATATCATTGTTGTTGGCCCTACCACATTGCTTGCTACATTACGCACCGTACAAAGTATCTGGCGCTATGAACGACAAAATAAAAATGCCGAAGAAATTGCTCGGCAAGCAGGGGCCATGCACGATAAGTTTGTTGGCTTTATCAATGATTTGGATAGGGTTTCGGAGTCCTTGCTTAAGGCGGGGCAGGCGCATCAGAGTGCAATGAATAAATTAATCGATGGTAAAGGCAACTTAGTTGGCAGCGCCCGGCGCTTAGAAAAACTCGGTGCAAAAGTTAAAAAAACGTTGCCTGCATCGGTTGACGATCACTCTTCTTTTTCAGTAGATGATGAGATAAGCGATGCAGATTTAAATGCTAATGAGAGTTTTATTACGGCTCGCTGAAGTAGAATGCTAATACATTTTAACGTTATTAACAGGAGAAAAAATCATGACACACCCTAAGGTTGGTAATTTAGCCCCTGCATTTACCTTGCAAGATCAGGATGGTAATAAAGTGAGCCTGAAAGATTTTAAAGGCAAAAAAAATGTCGTTCTTTACTTCTACCCCAAGGCCATGACTCCAGGTTGCACAGTACAGGCTTGTGGTATTCGTGATAGCAAAGCGGCGTTTGAAAAGCTCGATACTGTGGTTTTAGGCGTCAGTCCTGATGCTGTGGCTCGGCTACCGCGCTTTATCGAAAAACAAGGTTTAAACTTCACCCTATTGTCCGACGAAGATCATGCTATTGCTGAAAAATATGGATGTTGGGGCATGAAAAAATTTATGGGTAGAGAGTTTATGGGCTTGATTCGCACCACTTTTATTATTGGTAAAGATGGGCGTTTGTTAAAAGTTATGAATAAATTTAAAACTAAAACCCATCATGAGGATGTTTTGGCAGAGTTAGCAGAGCTGCTTTGATTTAGTCGGTTATTGAGTTTTGGCGATAGTGTTTGGTAGAAATAGCAGGAAAAGCGATGAGTGTTGAAAATTGTAAATACGGTGTGGATGATTGTTCTTATAGGTCAGCAGGAGAGATTGCAGGATTGACCCAGCTTGCAGAATCGTTTTATCACTATATGGACATTCTTCCAGAGGCTAAAACTATTCGTAATATGCATCGTGCTGATTTAACGGAATCCAAGCAAAAGCTGGCTTATTTTTTATCAGGCTGGCTAGGTGGTCCTAAGCTGTATTCAGAAAATTTTGGGCCTATTAAGATCCCCTTAGCTCATAAGCATTTGCCTATTGGCAGTGCAGAGCGTGATGCATGGATGCTTTGTATGCAAAAGGCTGTAGATGAGCAGCCTTACAAAGAAACATTTAAGCGCTATTTAATTGAGCAATTGCATGTGCCGGCAGAAAGAATCAGGGTTGCATGTGGCCGTTCATAGGTGATTTTAGCCCGTGGTAGCTATCCAAAGGCAGATAAACATATATCAGTTGGTTGGTCGTTTATGGCGCGTGTAGTAGCTTTAATATTCGCTTACTTCTTTTTGGCGCTTGCCATTGTTGGGGTCTTTTTACCGGGGCTGCCCACAGTTCCCTTTTTGTTATTAACTGCTTGGTTCTCGGCGAAAGGTTCTACGCGTCTACATCGTTGGCTATATGAGCACCCGCATCTAGGTAAGCTTCTGATTGATTGGGAAAACCATGGTGCGATTTCACGTACAAGCAAGGTGATAGCTGTATGTATGTTAATGGTTAGCTGGGCGGTGATGTATCATCGCTTAAATAATATCTGGTTGTTAGTCGCTGTTAGCCTATTATTAATAGTCATAGCGGCATTTCTAGTCAGTAGGCCTGAGCCGCACTAATGTTAATAACAACGCAGCTGGTAAGGTAAGTGGGTCTTGATAGATGAGAACTAGTTCAGAAAACCTTGATGCTTCAATGCGGTCCAGATTGGCCGGTACCCGTATCATCGACCAGCTTGCCGTGTTGTCACCTGCGTATTTTGGCATGGTCATGGCGACGGGTATTGTCTCACTCGCAGCATACTTATTAGGTATGCCATTTATAGCGAATGTGTTGTTTCAATTTAATATGATTGTTTATGTAGCGCTTTGTTTCCTATCTGTGCTGCACATGGTGTTATATCCACGTCGTTTTTTCGGCAATATAATTGATCATGTGCGTGGCCCTGGGTATTTTACTGTTGTTGCGGCGACCGGTATTTTGGGTGGACAGTTCCTGATTCTTGCGACGGACTATCAGGTAAGTTTTGTGCTTTGGGTGATAGCGCTTTTATTCTGGATCGTGCTGACTTATGCAATATTTACCGGGTTAACGGTCACAGCGAAGAAACCGGCGCTTGATAAGGGTATTAGCGGAGCCTGGTTGCTTGCAGTTGTAGCAACGCAATCGATAGCGGCGCTTAGTGCGCTGCTTGCGACTCATGTTAAGCCATCGCTAATGCTGGAAGTGAACTTTCTTGCCCTTACAATGTGGCTATGGGGCGGTATGTTATATGTTTGGATGATGGCACTGATTTTTTATCGCTGTGTTTTTTTCCCGCTTTCTCCTGATGATTTGTCGCCATCGTACTGGATTAATATGGGGGCAATGGCGATTTCGACTTTAGCGGGGTCGTTACTTATTGCCAATGCGTCTGATGCTCCTTTACTGGTTTCCTTGTTGCCGTTTATCAAGGGGGTTACAGTGCTTTATTGGGCGGCGGGAACCTGGTGGATACCTATATTGGTGATGCTTGGTATCTGGCGTTATGTATACAAACGACATCCAGTGAAATACGACCCACTTTACTGGAGCGTGGTTTTTCCGCTCGGGATGTATACGGTTAGCACTGATCGAATGAGTGCGGTGATGGAGTTGGACTTTCTTGCGCTTTTACCTACAAGCTTTTTTTATATTGCACTTGTCGCCTGGTCGATAGCGTTTATTGGTTTTGTTTTCGACTTGCTACGTCGTATTGGTATATTGCGGCTATAGCCTAGCCTGCCGCAAGTGTTTCGGTGTAATGCTAAAAGGGTTGTTAAGGATTTGTAATGCTATTTGCTCAGCAGGTGCTTTAAACCGTCGGCCAAGCTTTATAGCGGTATTTTATTCATCCATAATTAAAACAATTTTCCCCATATGCTTATTCGACTCCATTAGTTCATGCGCTTTAACTACATCGCTAAAGGCGAAGGTTGCCGATATTGACGGGCGAATTTTATCCGTTTCAATTAATGGCCACACCTTAGCGATTAATTCATTGGTTAATTGGGCTTTATATTCCTTAGAACGAGGACGCAGGGTGCTGCCTGAGTAGTTAATTCGCTTCATCATCAGTGGGGCAAAATTAACGTTGGCACGAGCACCTTCTAAAAACGCAATGACCACAATGCGAGCATCGAGAGCGGCTACTTGAATATTTTTTTGAATATAGCTTCCGCCAACCATATCGAGAATCACATCAACGCCTTTACCGTTGGTAACGCTTTCAATGCGCTCGACGAAATCTTCTTCGCGATAATTAATGGCTAAATCTGCGCCCAGTTGTCGACAGTATTCACATTTTTCTTCGCTACCAGCAGTGGTATAAACTTCAGCGCCCAATGCTTTGGCTAATTGAATCGCCGTGGAACCAATACCGCTAGAGCCACCATGAACTAAAAATTTCTCACCTGATTTTAATGCGGCACGTTCAAATACATTACTCCATACAGTAAAAAAAGATTCTGGTATCGCTGCGGCTTCTACCAATGTCAGCCCTTTGGGTATTGGCAGGCACTGGGTGATCGGTACAGCAACAAACTCAGCATAACCACCACCATTGACCAAGGCGCAGACTTCACGATTGAGCCAGCTATCGTCAACCGTTTCGCCAACGCTTTCAATAATACCTGCGACTTCTAAACCCAGAATAGGTGATGCATCGGGTGGTGGCGGATATAAGCCTTTTCTCTGGGCGATATCAGGCCTATTGATGCCGGCTGCTTTAACGCGAATAACCACTTCATCAGCTTGTGCGCTTGGTTTATCCATTTCGCACAATGTCATGACGTCTGCTGCGCCATAACCATTAAGCTCTATATATTTCATGCTTTTTTGCTCGATTTTAGACGTTTTTGACGATCATCTGATTCAATAAGGCGTTGTTTTTCGTGCGCTTTGGTTTGAATTATTGAATAAGTCTAACAGTCTATTGCCTCAATAGTCACTATTGGTGATGCTATCATGACAGCTATACAGAGTTGGAGCAGGGCTATGTAATAAACGATGTATTTATAGCTCTAATAATAACCGGAAGCCTATATTGTTAGTTTTGTCAGAGGTGTTTTTTGCCTCGGATGAATACGCAGCAATATTAGCAATTGAGTCAGTGTGCGAGCCGCCAGCAACGAGTGTTTTCAGGCAGTTATTTTGTGTTTTATCTTGCCACTGTTGGCAGGCGTTTACCCATTCGGCAACATTGCCGGCGGTGTCATATAAGCCGTAGCCATTGGCTGGGTATACGCTTACGGGGGCGGTGCTAGAGCTAAAAAGTTTGCTGTACTGGCTATTGCAGCCTCGGCGGCAGTTGGCGTTATTGGCAGTTTTGTTTACTCCCCACCAAAAAGGGCTTGTTTGGCCTGCCCGATAGGCAAACTCCCACTCTTGTTGTGTAGGCAGGCGGTAGCGTTGCTGGGTTTGTTCGCTCAGCCAACTGGCGTAGGCGCTTGCATCCTCATAACTGACATCAACCACAGGGCGGTTACCACGGCCCCAATTAAAATCTCTTGGCAAATAGCGACCGGTTTTTATCGCAAAGGCGTCGTATTGTTGAAAAGTGACTTCATGTTGGCCAATGGCCGCAGCAAAGGGTATAGATAGCGCTTTACCGTTTGCATCAGTGGTAATACTGTTTTTGGGTAAAATGACCATCAGTGGTCCTTTGCTGCCGTCGGCTAGTAGGTCGTGGGTAAGACTGCCGCTGGGGAGTGCGCGTCGGGTTGGTTCAAGCTTGATGAAGCGCTGATGATTTTTGTTGAGTTTTATCCAGAAATTAGCAGGAAAATAGTCTACGGCTGTAACGGCAATATGGTAACTCCCTTCGGTTAATATCATTCCTGGCTGGTAACGGGGTTTAATATTAAGCACCTTGACTGTAGCGTCATTCGGTTCGGTATTGATGGTCAGAGTAAAGGTCGGCTTGGGTTTGGGTGGAGCTGGTTTTACGACGACTGTTACTTCTTTGACGACCGGAGTTGCTTCGATATCATTAGTTGCGGCGGTACTGATAACGCTGGTGGTATCGGTCTCGTCGTTGTGCTGTAAGGGGTTCGGTATTGTGGCGTTAAGATTGTCATGAGCTTGTTTGCTGGACGCCAAGGCTTCGTCAAGGCTTTCGTTAGCCGGCTTTGGTGATATTAATTCGCTAAAATAAATGCCAGCGATGCCAAGAGCGACGACTATCGCAACAGGCCAAAGTAGTTTACGCCAGTGATAGTCAAGCGCTGGTTGTTCAATAGTATCTTGGATAAGGGGGATGTCGCTGAGCGCTTCCGGTAGGTCGTCATCGGTTTCGCTGAGGATAAATTTATCCAAATCTTCTAATTGTTGGTGGCTTAGTTGTACTGAGTGGCGAGGGCGTTTTAATGTACTGAGTAGTAATCGCTTAAACGAAAGTTGCACGGTTGAGCTAAGGGTTGTAAATAGGGCGCTGAGTAAGTTGATCACTTGCGCTGAGGTCGAGTTGGTATTGGTGTGATTACTCCCATGAAGGTGGTGGGCGTTTTGCTGTAATTGATCAAGCGCTTCAATGATTTCATTACCCGTTTGGTAGCGATCATCGGCTTTTTTAGCTAACATTTTTTCAAGGATGGTTTGGTAAGCTTTATGTTCGCCATAGAGTTTTGGAATAGGCGAGGTCATGTGCTTGATCGCAATGGCGATGGCATCGTCACCGTTAAAGGGCAATTGACCGGTGAGCATTTGAAAAAACACAACGCCGAGGCTATAGATGTCTGCACGGCCATCTAACTGTTTACCTTGGGCTTGCTCGGGGCTCATATAGTGCGGAGTCCCGAGCACAGCCCCGTAGTTGGTCATTTTGATATTTCCCTTCAACGCTTTAGCAATACCAAAATCACACAGTACGGCGGAGCCATCATCACGGAATAGGATATTGTCGGGTTTAATGTCCCGGTGAACATAGCCACGGTGGTGTGCATACTCCAGAGCTGCGGCCATTTCTCTGATAACTTTTACTGAGTCAAAGGTGTCAATGCCATGCTCGAGGCGATCCAGTAAGGGCGCGCCCGGCAGATAATCCATCGCAATATAGTTATAGTGTTTGTAGCTGCCGACATCATAAATGGAAACGATATTAGGGTGGGATAATTGGCCGACGATTTTTGCTTCGCGGTAAAATCGGCTACCGAAGCTGGGGTCATTGCCGAGGTTGGGAGACATGACTTTGATTGCGACTTCACGGCCAACGCTTTGTTGTATAGCAAGGTAAACCGTCGACATGCCACCCTGACGAATTTTGCGCAATATACGATAGCCCGGAATCGCCATGGTTTAAGCCTTAGTGCCGTTGTTAATACAACCGCCAACATAATAAAGGTGCGTGCTTTGTCGACAGCGTAAAGGCGTTAGTCCTCGGTGGCGAGTTGCTTGGGGGTAAATAATAATGTGTGTAGAGCGTGGCATGCTAAGGCTTAAAGTTTATCTATCATTGAAAAAACGTCTATATTTAAACAGCTTAGTACATAATGCTATGCAGTTGGATGAGCTTCTTCAATGATTGTGTGATGTTGTTAGCAGTTTAGAGGAAGTTGTTTAAATATGGCTCTGGAAACACTTAAGATTGATTATATAGTAGTCAGGCTAACTGTTTGATTAAGTTAGCTATTTGAGTCGGCGCTAGTTGGGTTGAATTAATATTAATAATGATAATGCGTTAAGACTGAGGATTTTGATTTAACTATGTTCAAATTACAATTTAAGCATAACCCCGGGCGCAGTATGTGGTTGGTCGGTGAGAGCATAAAGCTGGGCATTGATAAGAGCAATGACCTGGTTTTGACCGGGCTTGGAATCGCTGATTTTCATGCCGAGATCATTATTGAACCCAATTATCTGATCCTGAAAAGCAAGGCTGGTAGCTGTTATGTTAATGGTCTGCCGGTTGCTGCCGAGCATAAGCTCGCTGCTAATGATGAATTGAGGATGGGCGGCGAGTATATGCTGGTTGTTGACCCCAAGGTCGACTATGCCGCGGTTAACAATGTCAGCGTTAAGGTTGAAGAAGACGAAAATATAAGCAGTAGCTGGGCGCTAATCCCTGAACACTCTCAATTAAAGCAGCGTGACTTTAGCATCAAACAGCGTAGCATTATTGGCCGCTCTAAAGAGTGTACGTTTTTTGTTCCGTACAAGCTGCTATCGCGAGAGCATGCGGTATTACAGGTTGAAAATGGTGAGCTGTGGCTTGAAGATATGGGCTCTGCCAACGGTTGTTTTGTCAATGGCGCCAGGGTAGAACGGGCTCGCTTGCACGATGGTGATAAAGTTGCCTTCGCTAAGCTGTCTTTTACCGTGCAACATTGTTCACCAAATAAGGCATCGGTCAGTAAAATTAAGCCAGCAGATAGTAATGAGTTGAAGAAAACGATGATCAGGCCCGCTATTGACATGGAAGCGGTACTGCAGCGCGCCGAAGAAGATCGTCGCAAGGCCTTGTTAACGGCTGAGAACGTTGCAGTGACAGATGAGTTTATTGAGGCTACTAACAATAGCTATAAAAAGTTGCTGTGGCTTAGTGCCGGTTTGTTGGTGATTGTTGCTGGCGGGTTTGTATTGTTTGGGTAATGATATAGGGCTTTAATTGTCGCAGTTTTTTAGTTATTGTCCTGCAAGTTATTTGCCAGTCACATATAAGGAGTCATTTGTGCATTCCCTCGATAATTGCATTTTTTGCCAGATAGTACAGGGTAAAGCTCCCTGTTATAAAATCTATGAAGATGACGCTACATTAGCCTTTTTGGATATTTTCCCCGCCACGGCAGGACATGTGCTGATTATCACCAAAGAGCACTTCAGTGATATCTTTGCTGCCACGCCTGAAGCCCTTGCCCGGGTAGCGGCCAGCTCCGTGCTGCTGGCCAAGGCGATTGATAGGGTGATTAAGCCTGATGGGCTTGGCGTGTATCAGTTAAATAAGGCCGCCGCCGGGCAAACGGTATTTCATTACCATATGCACCTTATTCCACAATTTACTGATAAAAATATAAGCATCCACTCCAAGCAGCAGGGCGATCCTGAGCAGTTGTCGGCTTTAGCCGAGCAATTTAAAACGGCACTAATTGAGCTCACTACTGACTAATAAACAGCACAAGACGTTTAGCCAGGCTATTCCACGTCATTTAACGACTGGCCCCGACAATACCCATCAACCCATGTTATCGTGCTGATTTCAGGCGGTACTAACGGAGATATTTAATGAAATTTTTAATAAAGCCTTCAATAAAGCTTACAGCTTTATTATTTGCTCTGCTGACTAGCGTTGGCACTTTCGCAGCGACAGCTACTGCAATGCCAAGATCAGCCTCATCGGAAGAGGCACGGGTGTATATTATCTCCCCCGTAGACGGTGAGACAGTAAAGAGCCCGGTTACGGTTCGCTTTGGTTTAAAAGGCATGGGCGTTGCACCTGCTGGTGTGGATAAGGTCAATACTGGGCATCATCACTTATTGGTTGATAGTAATAAGCTGCCACCAATGGATCAGCCCATGGGCGCTGATGTTACCCATTTTGGAGCGGGCCAAACCGAAACCACCATCACCTTAACGCCTGGTTCGCATACATTGCAGCTAATTTTAGGCGATAAGTTTCATATTCCGCATAATCCGCCTGTAGTTTCTGAGGTGGTTCACATCACGGTTAAATAAAGCTTTCCCTTACCCGGTATCCTTATTGCATAGCGTTTGAAAGTGCTATGCAATAGATGCCATCTGCTAATTCTCCGTTATCTTTTAGCAATAATTCAAAGCTGTTTATCCGCTTCCTCTGTACAATCACCTATTATTTTTCGGCATCGATAACGTGTTTCTCGTTGAGGCTATACCTTGGTGATACCGTGTTTACGTCTATGCTGACTGAACCTTCTATTTCTTTTTCTTGGCGGTTTAATGAAAATTCTCCACACCTCGGATTGGCATCTTGGTCGTATGCTATATGGCAGAAAACGCTATCAGGAATTTGAGGCTTTTTTAGTCTGGTTGACTCAGGTGATACAACAGCATGATGTCGAGGTGCTGATCGTCGCAGGTGATATTTTCGATACGACTTCGCCGAGCAATCGCGCTCAACAACTGTACTACCGGTTTTTGTGTAATATAGCCGCCGCGCCGAGTTGTCGACATGTTGTTATTGTCGCGGGCAACCACGACTCGCCTTCCTTTCTTAATGCGCCGAAAGAGCTGCTTAAAGTATTGCATGTACATGTTGTGGGCAGCGCTTGCGAAAATCCGGCTGAAGAGGTGCTAGTGCTACGTGATGAGCAGGGCGAGCCTGAGCTGATTGTAGCTGCAGTTCCTTATTTACGTGACCGGGATATTCGTCTCGCGGAGGCTGGCGAGAGTATTGACGACAAAGAGCGAAAATTACTTGAGGGTATTCGCCAGCATTACGCTGCTGTGGCAGCAACGGCAGAGCAGCAGCGTAAGGCGCTTAACGTTGATATTCCTATTGTCGCAACAGGGCATTTATTTACCGCTGGCGGTCAGACTATTGATGGCGATGGTGTGCGCGATTTATACGTCGGCTCTCTCGCGCATGTTAACGCCAGTATGTTTCCACAGGCTTTTGATTATGTTGCCCTTGGCCACCTGCATATTCCGCAAGCCGTCAATGCTGTTGAAACCATCCGCTACAGTGGTTCGCCCATCGCTATGGGTTTTGGTGAGGCTAAACAGCAAAAAACAGTGTGTCTGGTTAAGTTTGATGTTGAGAGTAATGCTACTGCAGTTACAGTTGAGCAGCTCCATGTTCCCGTTTTTCAAAAGTTAGAGCGTATTAAAGGCGATTGGGACCATATCGCCAGAGAGTTTTTGGCGCTGTCGGCAACCCAGTCCGATGCTTGGGTAGAGGTAGTGTACGACGGTAAAGAGCTTATCGGTGATTTGCGCCAACGGTTGGATGCAGCTATAGCCGATAGCGACATAGAAATCCTTAGAGTGAAAAACACCCGAGTGATTGAGCGAGTGCTTGGACAGGTTCATATTGAAGAGCAGTTAGATGACTTGGATGTTAACGATGTATTTACTCGCTGCCTTAATGCTCATGATATTCCCGAGCTACAGCGCAGTGAATTGATGGCAAGTTATCAACAAACCCTGACCTCGTTGTATGACGACGATAAACACGAAGAGTAGGGGCGGTACTGATGCGAATTCTTAAACTACGATTTAAAAACTTAAACTCGCTGCTAGGTGAGTGGGCGATTGATCTCAGCCATCCCGCTTTTGTATCCGATGGTATTTTTGCTATTACCGGCCCCACCGGTGCGGGTAAATCAACGATTCTCGATGCTATCTGTTTGGCCTTATACGGTCGCACACCACGGCTAAATAAAATTACCAAAAGCAGTAACGAGATTATGTCGCGCCAAACCGGCGAGTGTTTTGCAGAAGTCACCTTTGAAACTCAGTCCGGTCGCTACCGTTGCCATTGGAGTCAGCACCGTTCGCGTAAGAAAGCCAGCGGCGACTTGCAAGTACCTAAACACGAAATCGCCAATGCCGATACCGGCGAAGTGCTGGAGGCCAAAATCAAGGGCGTAGCCGAGCAGATAGAAGTGACAACCGGCATGGACTTTGATCGTTTTACCCGCTCGATGTTATTGGCTCAAGGTGGCTTTGCGGCGTTTTTACAAGCAGCCCCTGATGAGCGCGCGCCTATACTTGAACAAATAACCGGCTCAGAAATATACAGTCATATTTCCATTCGTGTTCACGAATTGCGGGCGCAGCAGCGCAAACAGTTAGACTTACTGCAAGCAGAGCTAGCCGGCATGCAATTTTTAACTCCCGATGAAGAGCAGCAGTTAAGCCAAAGCCTGCAACAAAAGCTCGAACAAGAAGCGGATTTAAATAAACAGCTGTTGAGCAGTAATCAGTCTATCAGCTGGCTAGAGAGGATTAATCAGCTTGAGCAAGATTTGCATAAGATCGCACAGGATAAACAAGCGCTTAGCCAAAAGCTGCAAGATTTTGTACCCGAGCAAACTCGGCTTGAAGCCGCTGTCAGAGCGTTGGAACTGAGTGCCGATTACACCAGTTTAAGCATGGCGCGTGAGCGGCAGAAAAATGATCAGAGTTTATTGAAGCAATATCAACAGTCGCTACCGTCCCTGAGTGAGGCCGCCGCACAGGCAAAGCTCAGTATTAAAACCAGCACAGAACGCCTTGAAGAAACTAGGTTGGCGCAGCAAAAAGCACAACCCCTATTAAAGCAAGTGCGCGAACTGGATGTGCAAATAGTCACAAAACAAACGCCTATTGAAGAAGCTAGTATGGCAATTGCTGAATTGATACTGGAGCGTGATCAGCTTACTACCCGGTATAACGATGATAGCGCTGAGTTACAGCGTTTACGTAGCGATTTATCGCATTTGTCAGAGCAACAGCGGGCGAGCCGTGCGGATGAGGCCTTGGTGGAGAGCCTCGCGGCTATTCGTACGCGCTTTGAAGCAGTAAAAGTGTTGCAACAGCAAGACCAATTAAAGGCGACACAAATCAGCGATGCTAGCGAGCAGTTGCGAAATTCATTACAAGCATGGCAACAACACACTGAGGCTTTAGCTGAACAACAGCAGCGTTTAAGTGTGATTAAAAGCAAACAACAGGAGCTGCAAGATGAGTTGCAGGTAGTCGGTGAGGGTCGCGAAGTTGCGGATTGGCGCAGGCATCAAACTATATTGGGGCAACAACAAACAGCCATGACTGGCGCATTGGCAGCGCTTCAAAATATGTTGAATGCGAGGCGGGCGGATGCAGAGTTTAGTCATCGGCGCTCCCGGTTAAACGAGGAAAAAACAAAGCAACAAGCTGTACTTGTCGATAAGGTAAAGCAGCAAACAGCGCTGGAGCGCGAAGTTAGCTTGCTCGAAGACCAACAGCTATTATTACAGCGCATCGAAGACCTTGAAGCCACGCGCCATCAGTTAGAAGATGGTAAACCTTGTCCTTTGTGTGGTGCTGAAGAGCATCCCTATGCTCAGGGTAATACCCCCAAGCCTGACCAGAATCGAGAGCGCTTGGCTACGGCAAAAAGCGAGCTGAAATCAGTGGGTGTCGATATTTCAAATTTAACCATAAGCCTTGCCAGTCTAGCCAAAGACCTTGAGCAAATTGAACAGAGTAAAGTTGAGTGTGCTGAAAAAATACTTACGGCAGATCAACAGATTAACTCAGCCTGTGCTGAACTGACGACTGAACTATCGTGGTCCATTGATAGTACAGACGTTGATACGTTCGAGCATAATCTAAAGCAACTTCAACAACAAAACATACAAGCCTTAGCGCATGCCAGCAAGGTATTAGAACGTGTAGATGCGATAGAGCAGGTTTTAAAAAGCCTGCGTAATAAACTGGATAGCACCAGCGAAGCACTGGCCAGCGCAGAGCGTGAATCTCAGTCGGCAGAGCATAATCGACATTCCGCCGAACAAACCGTGCAGCGTTTAAAACAGGAACAAGCGATAAACCTGCACCAGCAAAGGCAAGCGCTGGCAGCGTTGCAACAAGAGGTGCAAGTCTTCGGTGTTGAGGGTTTAGATGTCGAAAAACTGGATGCAGTGCTACAGCAATTGACTGCACGTCGGGATCAATGGCAACGTGGTCAGCAACAAAAACTGCAGCTGGAGCAGCAGATAAATGCGCTTGAAATACAGACCAACCACCAGATAACAGAGCTGAATAAACATCACAGCGAGTTAGAAAAACGTCATGCGCTGTTACAGGCTTATCAACAAGATAGTGATAAGCTCAAGCAGCAGCGGCAAGAGTTGCTAGGCAACAAAAACCCTGATGATGAAGATG
Organism: Spongiibacteraceae bacterium; assembly: GCA_041677245.1. Taxonomy (GTDB): domain Bacteria; phylum Pseudomonadota; class Gammaproteobacteria; order Pseudomonadales; family Dasaniaceae; genus Oceanicoccus. The sequence goes on from JBAYQJ010000003.1 coordinate 104,462, forward strand.
CCCGTCTCGTTGCAGCCGTAAATACGGCTGAGGTTGCATTAAATGAAGCCCGCGAAGGCGCGCAGCAGATAAATCAAAATCTCTCGCAGTTACAAACCAGGTTGTCTGAGGTGGAACAGGCTATTAACCTTAGTGAACCTGAATTAAAAGCGCTTGAACAAGCGTTTAAAGTACAGTTGGCCGCTGCCGATTTTGTTGATGAAGATCACTATAGCGAAGCCAAATTACCAGAGCAAGAGCGCAAGCTGTTAGCGCTAAAGTCGAAACAATTAGCGGATCAGCAGACCGAAATTATGTCGATGCAGCGTGAAAAATTGCAATTGATTACGAATGAAAAGCAAAAAGCATTAACCGATTTACCCTTGGATGCACTCAAGCAGCAACAAGCAACATTACTGATAAATCAAAAAGACCTACAGCAGGCGGTGGGTGCGCTTCAGCACAAGCTTGCCGATAATGAGAATCTAAAACTCCAACAGCGCAGCAAAGTAGAGTCAATGGCGGCCCAGCAGCGCGAGTGTTCACGCTGGGATGTGTTGCATGAGTTGATCGGCTCGTCTGACGGTAAGAAGTACCGTAACTTTGCCCAAGGTTTGACCTTTGAAATAATGGTCGCTCACGCCAATCGGCAGTTACAAAAAATGAGCGACCGCTATCTGTTGATTCGCGATGAGGCGCAGCCGCTGGAGCTCAATGTAGTGGATAATTATCAAGCCGGTGAAGTACGCTCGACCAAAAACCTCTCAGGCGGGGAGAGTTTTATTGTCAGTTTAGCGCTGGCGTTAGGACTATCGAATATGGCGAGTAAAAATGTGAGAGTGGATTCTTTGTTTTTAGATGAGGGCTTTGGCACCCTGGATGAAGAGGCACTGGATACCGCGCTAGAAACTCTATCTGGCTTGCAGCAGGAGGGAAAATTAATCGGTGTTATTTCCCATGTGGCGTTGTTAAAAGAGCGGATTAGTACACAGATAGAGGTGACTCCACTGAATGGCGGTAGAAGCCAAATCAGTGGTCCGGGGTGTGGGTCGGTTTGATGGTTGGAGGTTTACTGGCACTTGGTATCTGATCCTCTGCTAGACTTATCAATCAAAGGCTGGCTGTTCCTCCCTGGAAACTGCTTACTATTACCCACAAATAAGTTTCTAACATGAACACCCGTTTTAAAAATGGAAAAACCAAAAAGTTATCTTAATTTTTAGCTGTGTACTGCTTAAATATGGGGTTCATAGCTGTTTTTCCTCAATCGGTAAAAAATGACCTCACTCTTTAAAGCACTATTTAAAATATTTATTGGTATAGAGCCAATGTTTGGATGATAAATTGACTCTTTCCAAATCATCTAAGCAAACGGTTAATTTTCTCTATAAGCCGGCTTACCAAATACTGGATCACCTTGATCGTTAAACATCAGGGTTGTTGTTGTATCTCCCCAGGGTGCAGCATCCATACGCAGCGACACCAATGCTTTTTGCTGACTCCACTTCATTACATCAAGACATAATCCAGTGATTTGATGATCTGTAAAGTGGTTGCGCAGCTCATCCCTTAAGGCCTCATCCGCTGAAGATGGCGACATGATAATGGCATCACAAAGCCGCAATGCTGCAACGGCTTGTGGGCTCAAATTGCTGGTTTCATAGCTGGCGATTTGGCGTTGCAATTGCTCATCAAAACCTTGATCTAGTGCATCCTTGATACGTAGTGAGCCACACAGACGGCAATCGTGTATCTGGGCGCAACGCAGGCGAACCAGTTCTCTAATGATCGCTTGATCTGATCCATTGCGCATCACCGCAGCCGCAAAGTCGGCGATTGCAAGCTCCAGTTCACCACCTATCGATATGCCTTCGGTGAGGCTCTCTCGGGGTAGTCTAGGTGATCCATTATTCATTTTAAAACTCTCCCAATAACTAGATTCAATCGCAGTGTCATATCCACGACGTATAATGCATTAACAAAACAGTAGATTTCATCGGCACTGGCATATTTCATTAATGCTGCAACCTGCTGATCTTCTATGGCGCTCACCGCCATCATAAATTGTTCGGCAAAGTTTAAAAAAGCCTTCTCGCGGTCGGTCAGCGGGTTTGGGGGTTGCCAGGGCAGATCACGTAGCATGGTATCTATATAGCTAGAGCACAGGTCAAGTAGCTCGACATCGGTGGTTTCACGAGACAATTGATTTAGGCGTGTAAGTTTCAGGGTGCTTTCTGGATGCATAGCTGCCAATTGTTCTTGTATATTTTTAGCTAGCATAGTTCGTCCTCATTTTATTTTATATACGTTTTTATAGACTGTTAGTGACTTCAGTTTGTATAAATAATTGCATACAATATAAAAATAATCTAGATTGATTTTTTTGTTGCGTGTGTGCATGAGGCTCTTGAATAAGCGTTAAATCATTAGGCTCATAGCAGTGCTATCGAATAATGATAAGTCGAGCTTGCCGCGATTAACTAGCATACGAATACTTTTGGGGGGCTTGAATGGTGAAAGAATAGTTCTGGATCCGGACCTGACGGTACGGTACTCTTTTCTGTCACTTGGCAGATGGATATTTTGATGAATATCCTTGAGCTTTGCACAGAATATTGAGTGTGGTTTAACAATTCTTCATCGCAATAATAACTAGAGTAGCCATTGGTAAAATGATTTGAGCCATTCGTTTCGATGTATTTGCTTTAATTTGTATGTTTTCCGTCGAGTTCAGTACTAGTCTTAGGCCTAATACGCTGTTTCTTAGTCTGCTCCGGCGGGCCATTGAGAGTTTTGGATTAATACCCTCTTACTTATAATGGATAATAAAACATGCTGATTTTCTTTGTTTGTATCGTATTACTGCTGCTTGCATATAAGTTTTACAGTCCATTTGTCGAGAAGCAGGCAGGCATCGATCCCGATGCTAAAACCCCCCAAGCGAAGTTCGAGGATGGCGTGGATTATGTCGCTGTCCACCCCGTAAAAGCTTTTTTGATTCAATTTCTTAATATCGCGGGTGTCGGGCCTATCTTTGGCCCAATTTTGGGTGCGTTATACGGACCAGTCGCTTTGGTGTGGATTGTGCTAGGTAACATAATCGGCGGGTCGGTTCACGATTACTTCTCTGGTGTGCTGAGTGTTAAGGAAGACGGTAAAAGCATGCCGGAAATCGCTGGTCATTATTTTAATGTTTATTTTAAAGGCGTTATGTTGCTGTTCACCGCCATGTTGCTGTTCTTTGTGGGTGTGGTTTTTACCATGAGCCCGGCGGGGTTGCTGAGTAACTTGGATGCGTTTGAAGGCACTATTTTGAGCGAAAATATTTTTTGGGTGTTGGTCATTTTGGGATATTATTTTTTGGCGACTTTGTTGCCAATCGATAAGATAATTACCAAGTTATATCCGGCTTTTGGTTTGTTAATGGTGGTAATGACAGTGTCCATGGGTGCGGCCTTATTGTTACATGCACCACAACTGCCGGAAATGGGCAATATTTTTGCGTATTTTGATCACAGCCAATATCACAGTGATTTACTGACTCCCAACCCTGATGGATTACCGGTGTGGCCGTTATTGTTTGTGACGATTACCTGTGGCGCGATCAGTGGTTTTCATTCGACACAGGCACCCATCATGGCGCGCTGCCTAACCAGCGAAAAGTATATTCGTCCAGTATATTATGGAGCAATGATCGCTGAAGGCTTGGTAGCCTGTGTGTGGGCAACAGCAGGTATTGCGGCATTTCCAGGTGGTTATGTTGAACTTAAAGGCTTGCTGGATCAGGGGGGGCCTGGTCTGGTGGTTAACCAAGTTACCACAAGCTATCTGGGTACAGCAGGCGGCATTATGGCGGTGATAGCGGTGGCCATATTCCCCATCACATCAGGTGACACTGCTTTTCGTTCGCTGCGACTGACAATTATTGATGCCTTTAATATTCACCAAAGTGTACGTAATCGCCTGTTGGTGGCACTGCCGATTTTGTTTATCGCGTACTGGATGACTAAAATCGATTTTTCTTTGATCTGGCGTTACTTCGCGTTTTCTAACATGTTGTTGTCCACCAGTGTATTGTGGTTGGCCACCAAGTACCTGTTTGATCGGGGTGCGTTTCATTGGATTGTGAGTTTGCCAGCGATTGTTGGTACCAGTGTGACAGTATCTTATATTGTGACTGCAGGTATAGGCTTAGGCTTTCCTCAATCTTACGGTGAGCCTGTGGGCATTATCGTAGGGGCTATTTCATTGGCTGCGCTACTTATTATGCATCGAAATTGGGGGCGCAGTTTATCGTAGCTTTGTATAACAATTTACTTAAATATGGTTTCGGTAAAAAAGCTACAGTTCCACTCAAATATCAAAAATTAGAACAGGACGAAATAGCGTTTAATTAAGTTAGAAATATGTCATGGTCGATAGATCTTGATCACTGAGGTTGGTCGCCGGGCCGATAAATTTTAGTGGTCAAGGTGGAATAAGTTCTATCCTACCGTTGATAATATGGCTTAGGTAAATGCTATTGTAGGGTAGGCTGTAGTGTTGGTTTATATGAAGCCTTGTTATAAAAAATAGCTTTTATTTTTAGTCTTCCTTTTTTTGTTTATATTTTATTCTTTCAGTGTCGATAATTTTTACATTTATAGTATTTGGTTGTCGCAGTTAATTTATTTTTCCTTTGTAAACCAATAAGTTATTTATTCAGGTATGAAAGATGCTTGATTTTTTGCGAATTTATGGCTGTGCTAAAAACAAGCTATTGGTTCTCAATCACAAAGGAATATTTGCTATGAATAATAGAATCAAATCACTTTTCACGGTTGCACTCTGTGCGTCAATTTCACCGCTGGCCATTTCTGGGCCAATAGATCTTTCCACTTGGTCTGCATCAACACTTGTTTTCCCTGGGGGGCAACCTGAAGGAAATTGGCAGTTGGAAGCTGGGAATACTGCAGTTAAACAGACCGTTAATGCCGATCCATCGTTTTACCTGAATAACCTCAATCAAACGAGCTACTCCATTGACGGTAGCTGGCAGGTGTTGACAGGTAGTGATGATGATTATATGGGATTTGTTTTTGGTTACCAAAATTCGAGTAATTTCTACTTGTTTGACTGGAAGCAAGGCACCCAAGGATATGCCGGTCAGGTGGCCAATGAGGGGATGACAATTAAGAAAATGACAGGTGGTACGGGTGATGGGGCTACGGATTTGTCACTGGAGGAGTTTTGGGAAAACAGAGCTGATTTTGGCGATATGGATGTCCTTGCCACAAACCATAGCAATACTAAAGGGTGGGTAGATAGAGTACTCTATGATTTTCATTTGGACTTTAACATCATAGCTGGTGAATTCTCAATTGAGGTTACGCAGGGAGCTGGAGCTGACCTTACAACTTTGTGGGATGTTACCGTTTCTGATTCGACATTTACCAGCGGACAATTTGGTTTTTATAATTTTTCTCAGTCGGATGTAAGATATGCAGGCTTTGAGCAGGAGGGAGGCGTTATTGTTCCTGATCCTATCCCTGCTTCAGAGCCTGGCTCTTTGGCACTCTTAGGTCTTGGTCTTGCGGGTCTTGGTTTCTCTCGCCGGAAACGGAGCAAAATATAATCTTTTCTCCAGGCCCGCCTGGAAAGATTACAGCCAGCGGGTCATCGGCACATCAATATAGGCGGCTCCTTCGGGAGCCGTTTTTAAAAGGAAAATCAACAAAGAATTATCCCAATGTTTAGTCGTTTACCGCTCGAATGAGGGTTTTATGCCTGTTTTTTCTCAATGAATCCGCCCAGAGAAAAGCCTAGTGTTGTGATAATTAATGCGATTCCGTCGTTAAGGCTGTTTCCTACAAGTACCACTATTGATGAGTAAAAAGGCAGGCTAGTTATTCGGCGGCAAGACCACTCCCAATTCATCAGCCGGGCATGGCAAAACAATAAGCAACAGAATAAGTTTGTTTGATATCATAACTTACTTGATTAAATATCGAGTAAGCTATCACAGCTGGTATTATTGGAGCTTAAAATAAGTGTTTTGAGAATTAATGGGATAGTGAAACTACTATCGACAACAGTGGGGTAACAGATGTTATTAAGAACTTTTTTTATAGTCGTAAGTATTGTTTTTTCATCATTACTAATGGCCGAGCCTGTTTGGATTGATGTCAGAAGTGCAGAAGAGCATAAGCTCGATAACATTGAGGGCGATATTAGAATTACGCATACTGATGTACTTCCTGAAGTGACGAACCTGTATTTGAATAAAGATGCAGAAATACATCTTTATTGTCGCAGTGGTCGTCGAGCAGGGAAGGCGATGTCGGATCTGATTCAGGCTGGCTATACCAATGTACATAATGTTGGTAGTATTGATGATGCAAGACAAACACGAGGCATTGTCGATGCGCTCGAGGCCGTAAGATAAAGTGAGATTTAAAAACACTAATCTCCACTGTTATTTTTGATTGAGATGAGGCCATATCAAGGACTTGCTAGAGGTGAAGTATGCAGCATATAAAGATATTGTTCTCGGTAGTTTTTTTATTATTTTTTTCAACATTATCGCAATCTGATAGCTTGCCCCGTGAGTCTGAGTTACAAGCAGAAGCTATTGATATTGTTAAAACTTTTAGCGAAACATTAAAGCCTAAGCTGAAACAAGCTATTCAAAGTGGGGGCTTGGAACATGCGATTAAAATTTGTTCTGTTGAGGCTCCCAGAATCGCTAGTAGTCTAAGCGATGATACTGGCTGGAGCGTTAAGCGTGTTAGTTTAAAACCTCGAAATACAAGCACTGCAGCTCCAGATGCTTTTGAAATAGAAGTCCTGAACAGATTTAATGAGCTGCAAATAAGCGGGGAGGCAGCTCCACTGCTTGAATATTCTGAATTTGTTGATGATAAATTCAGGTATATGAAAGCGCAGGCTGTCGAGGGCATCTGTCTGGGTTGCCATGGCAGTTCAATACCGCCTGGTGTTAAAAATCTTCTTAAAGAATATTATCCAGATGATGTAGCTACAGGTTATTCTTTAGGGGAGGTCCGTGGAGCATTCAGCTTGGCTAAAGATTTATAAATTTACGACTTGTATTAACATTTAAAATTTACATTTACTATCTGATTTTTCGCCATATGAAAATAGTTTAAGAGGCGCTCATGAAAAGTTATAAAGTCGTATTTAGTGCCAGCTATTTATGGAAAATATTAGCCATATCTACGGTTATTAGCATCTCGGTATTGTTGTTTTTGGGGAGTGAGATATACCAGCAGGCGCCTCCTATTCCTTCCCAGGTAGTCAGCGATAAGGGTAGTTTAATTTTTTCTGCTAAAGACATTCAGCGAGGCCAGAATGTTTGGCAATCCCTCGGCGGCATGCAAAAAGGCTCTATCTGGGGGCATGGTAGTTATTTGGCGCCAGACTGGAGTGCCGATTGGTTGCACCGAGAGGCCGTGGCGATGCTTGAATTGGCTTCTGTCAAAGAATTTGGACGAGGTTTTGATGCCATTGACAAGCCTGATCAAGAAGCTTTAAAAGCGCGTTTACATGTAGAGATTAGGGAGAATACATGGGACAGCGTAGCGGGAGTAGTTACGCTCAGTGAAAAACGTGAAAAAGCAGTGCAGCAGGTCGCCAGGCATTATGCCGATATTTTTCAGATCCGTGATTCGGATACCTCGCGAAAATTGCGTGAACAATATGCATTTTCAACAACGGTAACGCTTAACGATAATGACATGCATGCATTATCGGCTTTTATTTTTTGGACTAGTTGGAGTGCTGTAACTAATCGCCCTGGCGATACTATTTCCTACACCAGTAATTGGCCCTATGACATCCTGGTTGATAATACTCCACCGGCCAGTCTATTGATTTGGACGTTACTCAGTATCATTTTATTGCTAGGTGCAACCGGAGCGCTGGTTTGGTTTTATGCCCAGCAATATGATCTTTGGCGCGAAGACCTTAAACCAGAAAAGGGCGTGGCCAAGGATAATTTGCTGGCTCAGGCCATTCAGACACCCTCTATGCGCGCAACAGCAAAGTACTTCTGGACAGTAATAGCGCTGTTCGGTTTACAAATTATTTTAGGTATTGTCACCGCGCATTATGCGGTAGAAGGACAGGATTTTTATGGATTTCCATTGTCAGAATATTTACCTTATAGCGTTACCAGAACGTGGCACACTCAGCTGGCTGTGTTTTGGATAGCCACGGCTTGGTTGGCCACAGGCTTATATGTTGCGCCGCTTATTTCTGGCTATGAGCCCAAGTACCAGCACTACGGGGTTAATTTTTTATATGTTTGCCTGCTGATTATAGTGGTCGGCTCTTTCGCGGGTGAATGGTTGGGTATCAACCAATTCTTCGCCAGTCTGACCATGAACTTTTGGTTTGGCCATCAAGGTTATGAGTATGTTGATTTGGGCCGGTTTTGGCAGATATTTCTATTTGTGGGTTTGATCGTTTGGTTGTTATTAATGTTTCGTGCTTTGTGGCCAGCTATCCGTAAAAAGGACCATAATCGCTCATTAATTGTTTTGCTGGGGCTATCCTCTACGGCTATTGGCTTATTGTACGGCGCGGGGCTTGCCTGGGGTGAGCATACGCACATCAGCATTATGGAATATTGGCGCTGGTGGGTGGTACATATGTGGGTGGAGGGCGTGTTTGAAGTCTTTGCTACCACGATCATTGCCTTGCTGTTTGTGAGAATGGGTTTGTTAAGAGATTCAACCGCGGCTATCTCTGTACTTTTTGCCACAATTGTTTTTTTAGCGGGCGGCGTGTTAGGAACATTCCATCATCTCTATTGGAGTGGTACTCCCATTTCAGTGATAGCCATTGGTGGTGTTTTTTCCGCCTTAGAGGTTGTTCCGTTGACGGTTATTGGCTTTGAAGCTTATCAACATGTCAAGCTGGAGCAGCAAGCTGTATGGACGAGTTTTTATCGCTGGCCGCTCAAATTCTTTGCGGCAGTTTCTTTTTGGAACTTGGTGGGCGCGGGTTTATTAGGGTTTCTAATTAACACTCCCTTGGCTCTGTATTATATGCAGGGGCTAAATACTACAGCTGCACATGCCCATGGGGCTATGTTCGGTGTGTACGGTATGCTTGGTATAGGTTTAATGTTGTTTTGTCTTAGAGGTATGGCGCCTGGTTTTGAGTGGAATCACCGTTGGATGAATCGGGCGTTTTGGAGTTTAAACATTGGCTTAGCAATGATGATTTTGTTTGCACTCTTGCCCGCCGGAATCTGGCAGACGTATAACGCCAGTGTGTATGGTTACTGGTATGCTCGCTCTGCTGAATTTATACACAGCCCGATCATGGAAGCACTGGTTTGGCTGCGGGTACCAGGAGACGTTGTTTTTGCTTGTGGCGCGTTAATATTGTGCTGCGTTATGGTGGGTGTTTATACAGCGGTACGCGGTGCGAATAAATCACGCGGCTAACAGTAGCCCTATTACAATGGAATAAAAACACCGTGCTACGGTTAATAGCACGGCTTTAAGTAAGTATCATTCGGGAATGTAGTTAGAGTTTCTTTGGTTTTTTATTCTGTCTGATACCTTCGATATAGAGCTCCATATCTACGGCCGCAGAGGCTGGCCCCAAATTATCAGGGATGCCAAAATCGGCTAGTGTCAGTGTGGTTGTGCCAGAAAATCCTGCTCGGTAGCCAGTCCATGGGTCTTTACCTTCGCCAATTTTCTTCGCATCAATAGTGATGGTTTTGGTTACGCCGCGCAGTGTTAAATCACCAGTGATGGCAAGTTTTCCTTCGCCGAGGTCTTTAACCTGTGTGCTGGTGAAGGTCGCGGTTGGGTATTTTTTTGCATCGATATAATCATCGCTTTTTAAGTGTTTATCGCGCTCTGCGTGGTTGGAATTCAAGCTGGTAGTATCAATGTTGACGCTGATACGGGAGGCTTCAACATTGTTAGCGTCGTAACTAAAGTCACCACTGAATTTTGTAAACTGCCCCAGCAGCATGGAGTATCCAAGGTGAGGGATTTTAAACACGATAAAAGCGTGTGCCCCTTTGGTATCGATTTTGTAGTCGGAGGCCATGCTGGCGCAAGACAGCATTAAACTCATTAAAAACAATGTCATTTTTTTCATCGTGCTAACTCCTTTTTGTATTGATTGAATGGTAAAAGCCCATTCTTTTGAGAGTGGTATCTTTATCTATAAAATGATGTTTGAATGCGGCGATTGCATGGAGCAGGGCCAAGCTTACCATACTGTATGCAAGGTATTTATGCAGGTCTCCGGCCAGGTCTTCCTGGTTGCTGATCCATTTGCCGGAAGAAGGGATGGAAAACCAGTTGAAAACATCGACCGCTAGACCATCGGCTGTGGTGATTAAGTAGCCGGTTATACCAATAGTAAAGATTAATATAATCATCAACCACTGGACGATGGTCGCTAGAGCTCGCTCCCACGGTCGATGTGATGCCAGTGGTTGGGGTTTGTTGCTAAACATTAACCAAATGAGGCGCCCGAGCATAAGTAGCATGAGTAACACGCCAATACTACGATGTAGGTTTGGACCTTTGCGGTACCAGCTGTCGTAGTAATCAAGTTCAACCATCCACAGACCCAGCCCAAATAGACTAAACACAGTCAATGCAGCCAGCCAATGAAGGCATTTACTGATATTCCCATAGTCACTATCGGAGTTTTTCCACATCATGAGGGTCCTTATTTACTTGAATAGGTATCGTTGTTTGTTATAAGCCTGTTAGGTAAGTAAAGAGCTAAGGATATTTTAGCATCATACTGGTTGGATCTTGTGATACTTTAATGGTGAAAACACATATCGAGAGATCATAATGAAAAAAGTCAGTCAGCTATTTTTACAGGGTTTGTTTGCGATATTACCTATTGCAGTCACGTTGGCGGTACTTTATTGGTTAGGAGCAGTGGCTGAATCAACCTTGGGTGAGGTGATTAAGTGGTTATTGCCGAGTAATTGGTACTGGCCTGGCATGGGGTTGATTGCAGGCTTCGTATTTATTTTTGCGGTTGGTGTTTTGCTAAATGCCTATGTATTTCAACGAATGGCGAGTGCATTAGGGCGGCTGGTTGAGGCAATTCCTATCGTGAAAATTATTTATAACAGTGTGCGTGATATTTCAAAATTTGCATCGGCTTCGGATGAGAGTTCTGAACTAAAAAAAGCGGTGGTAGTACAGTTGGTAGGAGAGGCAAAGTTAATCGGTTTTGTGACTAATAAATCTATTTCTCTAGGCGAGTCGACGGATCTTGTAGCTGTGTATCTGCCGATGAGTTATCAGATCAGTGGATATACTGTTATGTTGCCTGAATCCCAAATTGAGGTGTTGGATATGAGCGTACAAGATGCTATGCGTATAGTGTTGACGGCGGCCATGGCCGGGCCAAAGAGATAAGTATATGGCGTGTTATTGTCACTTGGTAGCTTAATTGAAGGCGATAAAATAAAAAATAAATGAGTATATGTTCTATTTATGTTGTCAGTTACTATGAATCGTGCGTAACCGTGTTGGTGTATTAACCATGCAATCAACCTTATTTGACTATTTAAATAGCGTTGATTGTAAAAACGTACAATCTTTGTATTAACTAAAAGGGAAAGATTATGTTAAACAAACTTATGTTATCGCTTATTGTTGTAATGGCTGTTTTTATTAGTGGCTGTGAAAAAGATGGACCAGCAGAGCGTGCAGGTGAGAACATGGATGATGCTGTAGAGCAGATGCAGGATCAAGGTCGTGATCTAGGTAATAAAATTGAAGATGCTTGTGAAGACATGAAAGAAGGAGCTGGCGCACAAGATACTGACTGTTAATTGTGGTGTCAGTAAGTTAAATACTGGCTATTGGTGAGTTTGCTTGCCAATAGCCAGGTTACAAATACCTATAAATACCAGTACCTTACTTTAGTGTCAGCCATTGTAAGCCAAAAATAATCCATCGAATATATCATTATTGAGCTCGTTCTAATGTACTAGCCATGTCATATCAGCAAAGCTACAAAAGGATGTTATGCCAAACGCACTTACCCTATTTGCCAATAGTGCTGCAGGAAGCATGCAGTCTGAATTATTGTATGATTTATGGCATGAGCTTATCCCTCTTGAATACCGGGGCGAGACCTTTTTTAAAGATCCAGCCAGCTCTTTTAGCGCAACCCTTGAACAGGCATTAGCCGATTGTGATCGTCGTAATAGCAGTTTGATAGTTGCCGGTGGTGATGGCACGGTCAGCAGTGTGGTTAATGCTATTGCTGGCACCAAAAGGACATTCGGCGTGTTACCGCAAGGCACATTTAACTTTTTTGCGCGTAGTAAAGGTATTCCACTTGATCTTCGCGCAGCATTAAAATTTGCCCTGAACGCACAAGCGATGAGTATTCCACTTGCTTATTTGAATGATCATGCCTTCCTGGTGAATGTTGGTTTGGGTTTATACCCGAAAGTTATTGCTGCCCGAGAAGCCCATCAACAGTACTCCGGTCGCAGTGGTGTGAGCGCTATTGTCTCCGGTGTATGGACTTTGTTGCGTGAGCGGCATCTGAGTCATGCTCATTTACAATATGATGGCCGCGATCAGCGTTTGTCGACACCTTTATTAATGATTAGTCATAACCGTGAACAGCTACAGCAGTTAGATCAGCGGTTTTCATTGGGAGCAGAAAGGTTAGCCGTGCTGCATATGCGGCCCGTATCCAGCTGGCGTCTATTGAAGCTATTGGTTAATGGCCTCACTGGTCGTTTACTGGATGAAGACCAGATGATTTGTTTTGCGGTTGATGATATCTGCGTGAGAATGCGGAAAAGATCTGTACGGGTAGCGCTTGATGGTGAGTTGATGCATATGTCTCTGCCGCTAAAATTTAAAGTTATCGCCAACGGCATTCGTTGCCTGTTGTGAGTGGGTGAGGACATTTAATGGAGCAGTATCGTTGAATTTAATTCATTTGTCAGATACCCATTTTGGTACTGAAGACATACAGGTCAAAACGGCACTGCAGCGATGTCTGCAGAGTTTGGATACGGATTTTCTCATTGTGTCCGGAGATATAACCCAGCGCGCGCGCAGCGAACAGTTTGCTGCGGCCAAAATATTTTTTGCTAGCCTGCCTGCTCGACAGGTTTTAGTTATACCGGGCAATCACGATATACCGTTGATTAATTTGGCAGCGCGTTTATTCTTTCCTTTCAGGACTTATAAAAAATATTTAGCGACAGATTTACAACCTACCTATCGCAGTGACGCATTATGGGTCATGTGTTTGAACACGGTACAGCGAAGCAAGCACGTTGATGGCAATGTGAGCTCCAAACAGTTAGCGTGGGTAACGCAGCAGCTACAAGCTGCACCGAATACTGCGCTGAAGGTGGTTGTTGCCCATCACCCGTTTGCTGCGCAATTAACTACGGATAACAAAAATATTATAGGTGGAGCAGTTAAGGCCATTGAGCAGTGGGGTAAGGCAGGTTTGGATTTAGTGCTGGGCGGGCATATCCATTTTCCATTTACGGCACCTTTGAGTAGGTACATGGTTGGCTTGCAGGGTAATCCTTGGGTGGTGCAGGCTGGTACTGCCATCTCAACTAGAGTACGTAACAGCATACCTAATTCATTTATGCGGTTACAGTTTGATACTGGGAGGGACGGCTTATGTATACAGCGCTGGGATTATGACCATGAGCGAGATTGTTTTTCGCTATGTACCACAGTAAAGCCCTGGGGTTAACATAAACCTGAGGAAATAATATCAACGTTGTTACAGTGACATATTTTCCTCAGGCCATTATCAATACCAGATTGAGAAAAACAATCTCAGTACATTAGCGTCAAAACTGTATAAAGGTTCGTCGCCTGGTGTACTGCTGTTACGTATATCACGGAAGTTATCGTAATCAAATTGAATGAAATCGTATTGTAAATTAATGCTGCTTTTGTCGAAGATTTCACTGTTTCCTAATTGAAATTGATAGCTCACACCAATACCAAAGGTTTGGTTACTAAATTCACTTAGTTCCTTATCCCTGGCGCGAAAATCTTTGCTATCGACCGATTGGAAGTCATGTAAGTCGCTATAAAAAAAAGCGTTGTCCTGCTGATAGAAGCGATAAGTAAAATCTAAAATCCAATCATTGCCGATGGGGTGGGTATAGCCAAGTGTAAAGGTTTGCGCCTTGATATCCCAGTCGTCGCTAAAGTAGCGATAATTACCGCTAAGTGCAGCCCGATAAGGAAGAAAGTATCGGGCGCCCAAAGACACTGCATCGCTAGTGCGGGTTGCTGGGTAAATCTCGGTCTCGCTAATGGTATTATTTGGGTTAGTGGGGTCGATATAACGATAGCTGCGGTAAGGGTTGTTGAGGTAGCCTTCTTCTGTCACGACTTCATAATTCACATTGACAATTAAATTGGCCGTGGCTATTTGGCTTATACCAAAGCGATAATTTTGTCGGTCTAGTTGATCTTTAAATAGATCGTTGCCGTTTTGCATAACGGTATCATCTCCACGGGAGTAGCCGAGGGTGATGGTAGTTAGGTCACCAAAAAAATCCTGGCTAACACCGAAGTAATAAGTGTCAGCTTGATAATCATTTTCTTCGCTATTGGTGTAGCCAGCACTGAGAATAGCTTTGTCGTAAAGATAATCTGCGGTCAAGCTGTATTCGGTGCGCTCTTCTGAATATCGACTGGCGCCGCTGGTTTCTACGTCGATAGAAGCACTGCTGACACTATCGACATAGTAATTGGCGCTCACCGATACCGTACTGGCAAAATCTTTACGAATTAATAACGAGGGACCATCGATAGTGACGCCACCACCCTCATAGCGATGGTACATGATATCAGCGCGATCCTCAGGTAATACCGCAGCCTGGGAGCTTAGATTAAGGCTGATAAGGGCTAGTAAAATAAATTTTCTCAGCATGGTCTTAGTTATCTTATTAGTTACAGCCACAGCCACCACCACCTCCACCTTCAGCACCTTTTGCGCCTTCGCGAGCTTGATATACGTGATGAAGATAGCTGCTGGCCACGGGGTCACGATTCGCGCTCATAATAGGGTCAGCCATATTCTGTCTTTCATAAGGCTGTACCCAAGGTTCGATTTTGATTGGGTCAAAACTACAGCCGCTTAATAATAAGCTGCTGCTTAGTAGGCCTAGTGTAAGAAGGGGTAATTTCTTCATGAGGTTAATGTTGCCTATTCTCGAATAAGGGTTTTTATATTGGCAGCGTACTGATCTTCGTATCCAGGTTTGAAGCCCATGTGGGAAAACCGAATAGTGCCTTCGCGGTCCAGAATGAATGTAGTCGGCATCGCTTTGACCTTGAACAACTTGCTGACTTCACCTTCGCTGTCGTAGAGGATAGGGAAGCTAACCTGTGTTTCGCGGAGAATTTTATCGGCTTTGGATGGATCTTTATCGACGTTAATACCTAAAACGGTAACACCCAGCTTGGCATATTTTTGTTGTATTTCTTCTAGCAGAGGCATTTCTTGGCGGCAGGGGCCGCACCAGGATGCCCAGAAATTAATTAATACGACCTGACCTTGGTATTCACTTAAACGCTGGTTGTTACCCTGATTACTTTTTAAGGTAAAGTCAGGGGTGGTATCGGCAGCGAGGCTAAATTGGCTGATACTCGCTAATAAAATGATCAGGATGGTGCGCATTCATGTTCTCCTTGGTTAACACAACTAGCTTATCAGGCCGCTAAAAAAACACCGTGAAGCCGGTGGTAAATTCCACATTATGGGTGGTTTCACTGTCTGCGAATATGTCGCGGTCAAACATGTGGTCACGCACATCTATATGCCATGCAATCTCGTCGGTTAATAGTAAACGAAAACCCGCACCAAAATTGACGGTGAACCAGCTGTCTCCAGCAAATTCAGTGCTGCCAACACCAGCAATTAAATAAATAGCTGAATTGAAACTATAGTCATTAAGTACAAAGACTTCGCCAGGAAAAATATTCCAGCCTAATGACGCGCTGTAGTATTTATAGTCGCGGTCATTATCGCTGAGAATGGGTGAGCCTCCGCTGAGCTTTTCAAAGCTGGTTAAATCGCCCTCTGACTGTCCATAAGCAGCCTCAAAGAATATATCTTCAGTGACATGATAAGCCGCCCTGAGGCCGTAGACCTCATTGCTGGAGAAGTCCTGGATGCTGAGCACGCCATAGTAGAAGCCGACTTCGAAATTTTCGCTGTCGATGGCGTCAGTTTTTATTTCGCGACGATTCAAGTCAGGTTCGATAACTTGAATATTTTCCTCCGCCAAACAAACTGAGCTAAATTGAAAGCCGCTAATGAGCAAGCTGCCGGTTAAAAGAACGTGCTTAAGCCGATTTTCCATTCTTCCACTTCTTCGTCATCGTCTCTACTGGTGAGAACTGTATGGTTTTTGTATTGCAGCCGTAATAGTAGCCGCCGCGTGATGTAGGTGGTAACACCAACACCGACATTGAGGGTGTCGTCGGTGCGGTCTTTAGTTGAAACCAGGTTGGATTTGGGCTCGGTTTTACGCATGCCGCCACCCAGGGTGAAAAAAGGCGATACCCGCCAGTTAGGGAAGGGTTGGTGAACGATGTTGATGGTTGCTGCCTGGCCATTCGAAATATCACCAAAGCTTTCGGATAGTGCCAGTTCAATCGCCAAATTACGGGTAAAATGATAACCGGCGTAAACAGAAACCTCATCGACACCACCAAAACTACCGGCCATGAAGCCGCCTTCCCAGCTGCGCTGAGTAAAATCACTAAACTCGGGATAGTTTAGGCTAATAGGCTGTTTGTTATGGTCTAGCACTTTGGCGATTTGATCGATATAAACCCAGCCCTGTTTTATCTTGCTGTCGTTGGGATTACGGGGCAGGGTGCGTACTTTATACCAGTCGGTGCGTTGTTTTAAAATTTCAACGTACTCGCCACGCTCAGCGATATAAAAAACAGGGTAGCCACGGCCGGGGCCGGTATGCAGTTCAATATAGGCCTCGGCGATAAATACGGATACCACGTTGGTATCTGTGTCGGCAGTATTGTCATCAGCGTAGGTAAAAAGCCCAGCAAAACTTAAGCTGAGAGAAAATAGCAGTAACTGAAGGCGACTTATCATTGTGTTGAGGTCAGCCTGTTATTGTATGGTTTCAAATCGGTTTCCTTAGTGACAGTGTGCTAGCGAGTCAGGCTGGCGTAGCTGACTCTGCTTATATTTATAATGTTATTGGAGTGTATCCACGCCCGAGTGAAAAGGATCATTATAGTATTGGCCGCCAATGTCTAGCCATTCTGATAATAAACGTAGTTCAGCGGGACTTAGCCAACCGTTGTGGTTGAAACTTTGCGGGTCAGTAAATTGGGTGCCTACTTCGATGCAATTTGCTGGCGTGGCGGTGTTTTGTACAAAAACACCGCAGTTATCGCCGCCATTTTCGAAGCAGTTGAAAAAACCGAGGCTGCTTAATGCTGCGCCGGCGCGCATGCTGGGGGGAATTGCTGCAGGTGGTGAGGGATCCGCAACAGGGACGACTTCGGTACCGCCCATGCCATCATCCTGTTCAGCGGTACAACTACGCGTGCGAAATGCCGTGGTAGTGGGGTCGATAACTACCCGCTCGGTGTCACTGCGCAACAGCTCGTTGTAGGAGCGGTAATAATTATTAGCCGAGCTGTGACGGCTAAGATCCAGCTGGCCGGCGGGGACGAACATTTCAGCAGGGCTGTTGTCGTCGGTATTGGAACGATGGCAGGCAATACAGTTGGTGGCGACGGCACCGGTGGAGTCGAGTACTGCAGTGCCATTGTTTTCCATCGTGCGGCTGCGCTCCCAAATAGGTTGAATATGGTCAATGTAGTTGATGACAATGCGGTTGACGTAAATAGCCTGGCTGTTGGTGACCGTCGGGTTGTTGACCCAGTCCGCACCGTAGCTGTAATCCAGTGCTGGGTCAGGGTTTAACCCTGCGCTCCACTCGTCGGTATATAGCCATTCGGATAGCATTAACGAACGTGCTGCTACTTGTTTGTCGTCGAGTGGTCTTTGTAAGTCGTAAATGGTTGCCATGGTCTGACCGATATTACCGCCGTCGAGAAAGTCGCTAGGGAATAAACTACGATCCACTTTAGTATTGGCAAAACCAATGCCGGTACCCGAGTCGACGAACAAGCTCTGCGCACCAGGATTAGCGGATGTTGGTTGTGAGTTAAGGCGGCCATGGGGGAGCTGGCTATCGCTGCTATGGCAGCCGGTGCAATGTAGAATTTCCCCTTCACTCAGTTGTAACCAGCTGCTGTGACGCTCACTGATGCGCCGGCCGTTAACATCGAGTACGCTGATGGCAAAAGGAATATTTGCCGGTACTTTGACGGTAACCGAGCCATCTGGTTCGATGGGTACTGTGCCTAGAATCTCTCGCATTAATTGCGAACGGTTAACGCCGAAAGCCGCATTAGGAATATCGAAATTGTCGTTATCCGGGTCGGGTAAGGGCACAGGCTTAAGCAGCCGTAAAAAGCGTGCGGGGCGAGTTGGATAAGCAGCATCTGCAGGGTTGGCACGGGCAGCAATGCCCACGTCAATATCATCGTTACCATCGAGTTCGGAGTCATCCACCCCGTCAAAATCGTACACGCTGTCTATTTTTAACAAGCCATAGCCTTCACTCATCGTCTGTGGGTCGATTAGGTCGACGTTGAATTCATCGCTGCCTTCATCCGCGGGGATGGAGGGGAAGCTACGAGATTCGATAGCGATGATCTCGCTATAGTAAGAGCCTTCAGCCGCGGTCAAAATAGGTCGTTGAGTGCCTTGGGATGGGTCAAATATCCACAAACCGTAAAGTAATGGTGCCGCCGATGCAGCGCTGGAGGCGAGACGACAGGGGGTGACGATAATCTCAGGATCATTGCTGGGGTCATCATCTAAAAATAAGGGGTCGGTTAAATCCTGCTCGGTAGCCCGGCATTGATTCCAAGCCACTAAGACTCGGTTGGTGCCGTCGTGGAGTGGAAAGGCTGCGCTGAATTGCCCAGCGGGTGATAAGGGATCATTGATTTGTACGTCGGTGTCGGTTAGCGGTGTTTGTCCTTTTCCAGAGCTGCCTTGGTTATCCCAGGTTGGCTGGTTGTATTCAACAAAATTAGCGCTATCGATTAGTACGATGTCACCGCCTCGAGTTTGTGACAGAGCCGGCTTGAGAATAGTGAGCAGGCGGCCATCTTCAAGTTGCCGCGGCTGGGTAAATTCAATAGCTGTGTTTGGGTCGCTACCTGAAAGATGGCTGTTATAGCCGTAATGTAGCGATAATTGGCGGCCTGACGGGTTGATACTGTATAGGCTCCAGCGATTATTACCGGGGGCATTATCCCAGCGGGTAAAAATAATTTCTCCGCTATCAATAACGGTAGGATCTAAATCATGGCTGGGATTGAAGGATATTTGTTCAAAGCTGCCATTGTCGGGATCGTAAATATGCAAAACCGATGCAGGACCGTTGCGGCTTTCGTCTGCGGCGATAAATACCGGGCGGCCTTCGGCGGTTAAGCGGGTCAGGTTTCCGCTTTGACGCGTTGAACTGAAGACAATACGGCCATCGGGTAAATACTGGGGGGCGGTATCTTGTGATGAGCCATCGATAGCTGCTTCATCGCGGATGGCCGGCGAGGGTATGACATAGCTGGCTGTATTGGACTGTATATCATAAGTCCATAAATTCCAGGTAGTGTCTTCGAGATTGTTGTCGACAGGTATGGGAACGACTCTGGCTGCGAATAAAAATCCTGTACCATCAAAGGCAGGCTCTAAGTCTTTGATATCGACAACAAGATCGTTGCTATCGACATTTAATTCATCCGCGACCACGGTAATGATCTGTTGGGTGATATCAACTTCTTCGGCGTTGCTAGATGCGCGGTTTCTAAGCAACAATTTGGCACCAGGGTTGAAGGTGGTCGGATCGCGTAAATCAGCCTCGTCAGCGCTGGTTGAGGGCGCGATGCGTTTGATATAAGCGATGGGGATCTCAACCACTACGGGGTCTGGGGATTGTCCGTCACTGCCGACTAAGCTAATGCTGTCCCCATCACCGCCTGCACCGCAGTTACTTAGGCTTAAAACTAGCAGCATTGAGCCGCCAATATTAACAATGAATTTGCTTGCCTTCACTACGCTGCCTTTTGTTAACGATAATAAATATGAAAGGTTTAACGGTATGGGTGCCCAAGCGTTAATGCTCATGCAGTAATATCTATGCTGGTCATTGAGTATAGCGGCTACTATTTAATAAGGGGTACGATTCTATCTAACTTATAGGGCTTATGGGTAAGAGGATTGCAAAATGGTGACCAGTCAACAATTTGAAAATTATTTATGTGAGTGCGATCACGTATCGGTGAGCGTTTTGTGTTCTGTGGTTAGGGCCAGCGTACACTCGCGGGTATATCTTCGGCTCAGGCTTATGAGCTGGGACCTGTGAGCCTGAGCCAGGGTTTATGATTTGTCTAGTCAGGGATTTACCCGAGGCCATGGATGCTACGTCACAAAAATAACCGTTTAGATAAACCGCGAGACAGGTTTATCGCCAGCTAAAAAAATACACTCAAAGTACCAAAGCCTTAACGCAAGTGTTAAAAACTTACCATCACAAATGCGGATACAAGCGGAAGCTTAAGCAATGAAAATAACGCACTCAGCCCAATGGGTTAGCAAACAGTCTGGATCGAGTAGAGTATTGCCTATTACTTGGGCTCCGTGCTTATTATTGGCGGCGATGTTAGGTTTATCTGCCCAAGCGGGTGCAGCGGCTTCTATCGAGCGGGAGCAAGCTAAGTTTATTCACGATCGCTTGAATGGTACGCCACCGTCAGCAGATATGTTAGCGGCTATGGAGCAAGAGATTATTCATGGTGATCTGGTTGGCGCCGCCAAGTTAGCTATGGACGGTAATGGCAGTGTCGAGGCAACGGGCAACTTTTATACGGTCACCTTAAAGAACTGGGCCACGCCTTGGACCAACGAAGAGGATGATGTGTTTGCGCCATTGAATGATTATTCGGCTCTGGTGATTGGCTTGGTGCGTGATGAGCTTGACTTTAGGCAGCTATTGAGTGGTGATATTTTATACATAGGTGCAAATGGCCTGGGCTTGGCTGATGCTTACTCGATGAGTAATAACCGCCATTATGAGCAACTGGAGCGGTCCGGTGCTAACTTAGGTGACGCTGCGGTACTGCAAAAGACCACTCAATCGTCATTGTTAAATATTGATAGCCGTGGCATAGCCGGTATATTTTCTACCCGCGCCGCCGCTAAAGCCTTTTTTTCTGACGGTACTAATCGGGCAATGTTTCGGTTCACGGTCCGCAATCATCTTTGTAATGATATGGAGCAGTTAAAAGACGCTGAGTTACCTGCAGATCGTATCCGTCAGGATGTTTCTCGAAGCCCCGGTGGCGACAGTCGCTTATTTTTAAATGGCTGCGTTGCTTGCCATACCGGAATGGACCCATTAACGCAGGCATTTGCCTACTATGACTGGGATTATTTCGACGACAAAGAGACTGGTCGGCTGGTTTATACTCCCGGTGTAGTGCAGGAAAAATATCTGATCAATGGAAATAATTTTAAGCCTGGTTTTGTCACCCCAGATGATAGTTGGACTAATCATTGGCGTCAGGGGGCTAATGTAGAAAAGCTGGGCTGGACTACCGATATCACTGGTGATGATATTTATACGCATGGTACTGGCGCTGCCAGTATGGGAGCCGAGTTAGCTAATTCAAAAGCTTTTGCTTATTGCCAAGTGAGTAAAGCTTTTAAGGCTGTTTGTTTGCGGCAACCAACGCCAGCAGACAGTAGTGCAGTGGAGACAATAGCGGGGGGGTTTTTATCGGATCATAATTTAAAAAATGTCTTTGCTGGATTGGCGGCGACGTGCTCTGAGGAGTTGGAACTATGATCAAGGCAAGGATGATGACCCAGGCGACGTTCTCGGCAGCAAGGATTTTATCTGTTTCACTGTTAGTTACGCTACAAGCTTGTAGTGGGGGTAGTGGGGGTGGTTCCACTGAGCGCGATCCTTCCACGATTGTTGATACCGGAGCCAGCGTCGGCTTTAGTTACGCTGGGCCAGCAGCGGCCAATACCGAAACGCAGAGTTTTAAGCGTGAGTTTTACGATAACTTAACCATTGCTGGCCGCTGCGGTGATTGTCATACCAGTGGTGGCTCAGGGCCAACCCCTTTTGTGGATAAAGCTGATGTTAACACCGCTTGGCAGCAGGCTAAGAGCGTGGTTAATCTGAGTGACCCGGCAGCATCTGTCGTAGTTCAGCGTGTGGCTAATGGTCATAACTGCTGGTTAGGCAGCGGCCAAACAGCAAGTTGTCGCACTGCGATGATTGCTTATATTAGCAATTGGGCTGCGAGTAGTTCTGGGGAGGCGACCTCGGTGAAGCTGCTGCCAAGAACGCCTGTTGACCCTAGTGGTACTAAGTCTTTTCCAGTAACACCTCCTACGGAATACACCAACGCCGGTGGCTTGCATAGTTTATTGGTAACGCATTGCTCGGATTGCCACAGCCCTGGTGCAGCTATTGCGCAGTCGCCTTATTTTGCCAGTAATGATGTGGTGGAAGCCTATGAGGCGGTAAAAAGTAAAATTGACTTAATTACTGTTGAAAGTTCTCGCTTGGTGGTGCGTTTACGTCAAGAGAGTCATCATTGTTGGTCGGGTAGTTGCGATAATGATGCCGATGAGTTGGCGAGGGCGATTAAAAATATTGCGGACACTCTTTTCTTTGAAGATATAGACGCTGCGCTTATTGATAGTATCAGTAAGGCGCAAGTACTTGGCAGTGATGGTATTTTAGCTTCGAGTGGTGGTCGTTATGAGGACGACATTGTTGCTGAATGGAAGTTTGGTGAAGGCAGAAATCCTGCCGATATTAGCCAATGTATGAATAATTCACAGTGTACTTTAACCTCTTCCGATACCAGCGGGGTACAACCCGAGATTACCCTGACTTTAGAGGGAGAGTTCGATCTATTCAGTAGCGGCGGGATTCGCTTTATTAATGGTTCTGCCAGAGCGTTGTCCGGTACCAGCGTTAAGTTACGCAACACCTTGGCAGCGGCGGGTGAATACAGCATAGAGGCGTGGATAATCCCCGATAATGTATCGCAAGAAGACACCAGTATTATCAGTTACTCAGGGATTTCTAATAACCGCAACTTTGCATTGGGGCAAACACTCTACAATTACGATTTCTATAACCGCAGCAGTGGTAGTGATAGTTCTGGCGGGCCGGTTTTATCAACCCCTGATGCTGATGAGTTAGCGCAGGCGACCTTACAGCATGTGGTGCTGACGTTTGATCCGGTCAATGGCCGTCGTCTCTATGTGAATGGTATCTTGTCCGATGTTGTCGATGATCTGGGCGGCGGCACCATGCCAAATTGGAATGATACGTTCTCCGTGGTGATTGGTAACGACGCTTCCGGTTCGCGTCCTTGGAAGGGAATTGTGCGCTTGCTCGCTTTGCACAGCAGAGCATTAACACCGGCACAAATTCAGCAAAATACCGATATCGGTATTGGTCTGGACTATTATTTGTTATTCAGTGTCTCGCACCTAATAGATGAAGAGGGTGTATGCCATCAGGGAAGTGGTAGTTCACTGGTTAATTATTGTTATATCGTCTTCAAGGTCAGTCAATTTGATGAGTACAGTTATCAATTTAGCGACCCGTTCTTCGTTAACCTTAACGAAGATAATGTAGCCCTCCCTGACATTCATATTAAAGGTATTTACCTGGGTATTAATGGCAAGTTGGCAGCAGCTGGGCAAGCATTCAGTAGTATCGACCAACATATCAGCAGTGCGAACTATACCGCTGGAGGCGTTCCGCTGGCCAATATCGGTACTATTATCAGTTTGGAGGAAGGCGCAGCTGATGACGAGTTTTTTCTAAGCTTCGAAGACTTCAATGGTGCTGAGGGGGTTGAGTTGAGCCCTATCAACGCCGCCGATATTAGTTTTAATTACAGCTTAGTAGGTACGCCGACCTCAAAGGTAGGTGTGCGCACTTTTGAGGAAATTAATGCGACATTGGCGAAAATTACTGGTATTGCCAGCACCCGTAGCCAAGTTCATCAGTTGTTCTATGGTGCGGCTAATAACACCAATGATCAGGGTATCAAACAACAATTACCGACGATTGCCGATTTTCAGGCTTATCAGGCATCCCACCAAACTGGCGTGGCGCAGTTGGCCATCGCTTATTGTGATGCACTGGTTGAAGATGCTGGCGCGCGGTCTGGTTTTTTTAACAACGGCGGTACCACGTTTGATTTTAGTCAGCGTGCGGACCTAGTATCGGATGCTAATTGGCGCAATTTAGTGATTGCGCCACTGCTAAAAGCATCGCTAATTCTTGAGACGGGTGATCCTTTGTTTTTGGCGTCACAACCGTTGCGGGAGAGCGGGGCGAACGAGAATGTGACTGATATATTGCTAGATCTGATTACTGATACCCATGATGCTAAACCCTATCCATTTAATTCGGATGTGGGCGATTATGTTTCTGCCCCTGATGGCGTTCCCGATGGATTGGCGCGCTGTGATGGCGCTGGTAACAGCTTTGATTGCCCAGCTGGGCGCACTGAAGAAGTGGTTAAAGCAGTATGTGCTTCGGTGCTAGGCAGTGCTGCTGTCCTATTGCAATAAAAAGCAGAGGAGACGGTGTTGAAGTATTACGAGTTGCAAACGTTAAATCAATTGAGGTTGGTCTGCCATGTCTAAGCGCGGCAAGTTTTTTAAAGTTGATGAGCCATTACGCCATACCCATCGGCCGATTACCCGGCGTGATCTTATCGGCCAGGGTTTTCGCCGTGGTGTAGGCACCGTACTGGGGATGTCGGCTTTAAGTGCCTTGAGTAGTCGAGGCTTTGCTATTTCTGATGAGATGTTTAAGGGGTACACGCAGACTGGCAGCTGTGATTTGGCTAATGTCAGCGGCCGTAAAATACCTTTTATCTGCTTTGATCTGGCTGGTGGAGCTAACATTTCTGGCTCCAATGTTTTAGTGGGTGGCCCTGGCGGGCAGGAGGATTTTCTCAGCACTGCGGGTTATAGCAAACTGGGTTTACCAGCCAATATGGTGCCTTCAGTTGCCGATGGGGGTAATGGCAATAGTGATTTTATTAATCGTCAATTGGGGCTGGCCTTTCACTCTGACAGCGCCATGCTAAGAGGTATTTTGGCAAGTGCTCCGTCAGTGGCCACACAACAAAATACTAATGGTGCAGTACTACCGGCACGGTCAGAAAATGATACTGGTAACAACCCCCATAACCCAACCTACGGTATTTATCGCTCTGGCGCGCGTGGCACGTTGCTGCAATTAACCGGTTCGAGGGCGTCGGAATCGGGGGGGAACTCACTGGCCCCTGCTATGATGATCGATCCAGAGGTGAGGCCAACCAAAGTTGACCGTGCCAGCGATGTAACCGGATTGGTTGATGTAGGTGATCTGAGTAAAGTATTGACTGATCCGGCTGATGTGGTGTCAGTGATGGAGACCATTAAGCGAATTTCAGACTTGAAGCTGAATAAGGTCAACACCGGCCTGGCGACCGATGCAGCGCTGAAAGAACGTATCAGCTGTGAGTATTTAAAAAGTGCCGATTCCTATGAGAAGTTTTCTGACCCTGCAGAATTAGATCCTAGTCAAGATGACAATATTATAGGCCCTATTTTTACTCGTGAAGAATATGACAGTGACCGGGAGTTCCAAAAAACCGCATCGGTGATGAAAATGGTTATTAATGGCTACGCTGCCGCCGGGACTATTACCATGGGTGGTTATGATTATCATACGGGGGATAGAGTCACTGGCGAAATACGCGATGAACGGGCTGGTCGCTGTATTGGAGCGTGTTTGGAGTATGCTCAGGCAGTCGGTGTACCGGTTATGGTCTATGTCTTCAGCGATGGTTCGGTATCCAGTAACGGTATGCTGGATATGAATTTAGCTAATCCGAAGGGACAGTGGACGGGAGATAATTCATCTACCGGTGCGTCATTCTTTTTGGTTTATAATCCTAATGGGCAGCCGATACTCAACAGTAGTGCTGGACGCGATCAGTTTCAGCATCAACAATTGGGTTGGATGCGCAGTGATGCCTCGGTTGAAACCAGTAATGTTTATGCTTTTGCCAATAGCGTTGATCGCTTGGCTGAGGCAGTAGTGCTAAACTACGCAGCATTGCATGGCGACGCAGCGGTTTCAGCATTTGACCAAAATGGTGCAATATACGCTGATAATAAAAAGCATGGATTGGGTACTAACTTAGACCATTACATCGCCTTTGAACCGATTGTAACAGGTACGCTCTAGGTCTTTCCTTTATATAGGCCTCCATTGATTGTTGTGATACCAGCAACAAATACACAGAACAAACGAGAGAGAACGCATGCCAACAAGGATAACGATATGTGCTATTTTATTATGGCTGGCACAATCATTAGCCATTGCTCAACCCCCGCAAGCCGTTACACCAGAGGCTGAAGGGCAAGCAGCAAAATCACTGGATGAACAAGTGCAGGATTTAAAACAGCAGGTTATCGAGTTAAATCGTGATCTGTTTATTCTGGAAGAAGAGCTATTATTCCCCGCCAATACTCAGCTTGCTGTGTTTGTTTCAATGAATGTCGGTGAGTTTTTTCAGTTAGACGCAGTACAGCTAAAACTGGATGATCAAGTGGTTACCAATTATCTCTATACCGATAAGCAAATCGATGCCTTACATCGTGGGGGTGTGCAGCGGTTATATTTGGGTAATATGAAGACAGGTCAGCATGAATTAGTCGCAGTTTTTACCGGTCGAGGCCCTCGAGGTCGAGAGTACAAACGCGGTGCGACGCTGTTATTTGATAAAACTTCACAAGCGAAAAAAGTTGAATTGAAAATTGTTGATTCTACCGCGACAGCACAACCGGAGTTTTTGGTTAAACAGTGGTAGCGGTAATGATAAAACAATCTTTCAGGCTTGTTCGAGTAAAATTATTAAGATGTGTCTCGCTGGCCACTTGTTCTCAGGCTATATATGCGCTGTTGGGTTGTTTGTTAATCGGCAGCTTTTCCAGTTCTCTTCGGGCCGATGAAAATACAAGCCCGCCCGTTCCTGCAGAGGTTCAAGATTTACGCTACGGCGTTATTTTGTATCATTTTTTTCAACAATCCTATTTTGAAGCCTTGACTGAGTCGATGGTGGGCGAGAGTCGTCAAGATATGCCTTTTCATCAGCAGTCGGCAAAGCTACTGCGCGGTGGCATGAGCCTATCTTATGGTATGAGTCGCCAGGCTGAGGCTATCTTTACTGAATTAATTGATATCTTGCCGGAGCAGGTGCGTCGTGATCAAGCTTGGTTTTATTTAACCAAAATGGATTATCTGCGCGGTAATAACGCGAAAGCAAAATCTACTTTGTTGAATATTCAGGGGCCACTACCTACAGCATTAGAACAAGAAGCAATTTATCTAAAAGCTAATTTATTGCTGGCCAGCGGTGATTTGGAAGCCGCAGCGGCGACTATAGCCTCATTGCCGGAGACATCCCCTTGGCTCGCTTACTATTATTTTAATCTTGGTTCCAAACAATCTTTATCTGGTCAGTGGCAGCAGGGGGTGAATTCGTTTTTACATATAGATCAGCTGGTATTGTCGGGGGAAGAAGGTAAAAGTTTAAGGGATCGAGCTTACACGGCAGCAGGTTTTTCCTATTTAAAAGGGGGAGAGTATCAGCTGGCGATTACAAACTTTCTAAAAGTACGTTTAGATAGCCCCATGGTTGATCGTGCCATGCTAGGTTACGGTTGGGCTGCAGCCCAGCAAGGCGACTTTGAACTGGCCTTAAAACCGTGGCAGGCATTGGCTCAGCGCTCGGTAGTTGAGCCCAGTGTACAGGAGGGCTTGCTGGCAATACCTTATGCCTATGAAAAACTTGATGCCAGAGGACGTGCATTACAGCAGTACCAGTATGCTATTACTGCGTATGAGCAAGGCATGGATAAGTTGGCAGAAGCAATAGTGATATTTAGGGATTTACCACTTATTGATTTAGTTAGCGATGACAGCGCCAGCTTAGGTGAAGACTGGATTATGGGCGGCGACAATTTACCCATTAACGAACAGGCTCCGTACCTAACGCACTTAATTGCACAAAATTATTTTCAATCGGCAGTAAAAGGTTTAAGTGACCTCCTGCGGATGCAAGTATATTTATCTGAGGCTAACGACCGTTTGGCGGCAATGCAGGGAGTGCTTGAGATTCAGCAACGGGTTTGGCGAGAAAATTTAAATCAATCTCAGCGGCAACATTTTCGTCAGCAGTATAATAATCTATTAGCGGTGCAGGAAAACTTGGAACAACAGCAAATAGCAGCGCTGGACGATAATGATGCCCGCCGTTTTGCTAATAAGGACGAGCTGGTTTTGTGGCAGTTAGTTGATCACGCTACCAGCATGTTAGAACAGTTAAAGGCAAATGGTGCAGATATTAGTGACGAGCAGGAGCAGTTGCGTTTATATCGGGGTTTATTGTATTGGCAGGCAAGTGAGCAATGGAGTGCGCGTCGCTGGCAGTATAAAAAGCAACTAGTGGAATTAGAGCAGCTTCTCTCCGAAACCAAACAGCATTTACAGCGCTTGGAAACACTGGACGAAAACCGCTATAACGATCAGTTTGCTTTAAGAATAGAGCATAAAAAACAGCGGCTAGATACTCAGCAGCAACAGGTAACACAGCTGATACAGCGGTCGGAAGCAGAAATTAGGCAGCTGGCTATTGATGAACTTAGTCATCAGCGGCAGCGTTTATCCTATTATCTTGGGCAGGCAAAATTGGCGGTGGCGCGCTTGTATGATGCAGGTAATGCGGAGTCATTGCCATGAGTTTGTGGAGCATACAAAGTATATATTTTAAATATTCACCGTTGAAAAAAACATTAGTCTGGCTGCGCCACGCAAGCCTTGTCAGTGGTTTGTTATTAGTTGGCGCTTGTTCAATGGTTGCTGTTAATCCACCGGGGGATACAGCAGTGCCGACCTTAGCCGATTTATCACCAGCGGTGATGCCTGACAAAACAGTTACACTGCCTCAAGTTGATTTGGATACATTGGTTGCAACTTATAAAGAAGTACTGGATGTAACCGTCGACGAAAACACTCGTCTGAGAGTCAAGCAGCGTTTGGCGGGTTTGGAAATGAAACGTGCAGAGGAGAAAATTTATCAACAAAATACTATGGGTGGGGAGTTTGATTTAGCAATAGCAGCTTACCAGGATTTGTTAGCCACTGACCCTGATAGCGAAGGTAATGATACTTTGTTATATCAAATGTCTAAGGCCTACGATCTTGGTGGTCAGATCGATCAATCGATGAGGGTGTTGACAGAACTGGTAAAAGATTATCCAACATCGACGCATTATATCGAAGCTCAGTTTCGCCGCGCAGAAATATTTTTCTCCCACTCGGAATATAAGCAATCGGAATTAGCTTATAAGGACGTGGTTGATCATGGCAACAGCAGCAGACACTTTCAAAATAGTTTGTATATGTATGGCTGGTCGCTATTTAAACAGCAGCGTTATCGTGCATCACTACGGCCGTTTTCGGCAATGTTAGATCTTAATGTCCCCGAGAATAACCGGCTCGATAATTTGGATCGCGGCAAGCGGGAGATAACGGAAGATACTTTTAAGATAATGAGTATCGTATTTTCCTATCTTGATGGCGCTCAAACTATTAACGAGGTTTATGAAGAGTTTGGCGCGCGACATTATTTACCCTTGCTTTATACCAATTTAGGGAAGTTATATTTAAGTCAGGAGCGTTATCGCGACAGCGCCGAGACTTATAGTGCTTTTATATCACTGTATCCTCAGTCAGATCATTCGCCGGTGTTTTATGCTGATTTGATCGATGCATATATCGCCGGTGGCTTTCCGGGTGATGTGTTGCGAGAGAAAGAAAATTACATCGCGTTGTATGGTATTCATAGTCATTATTGGGCAAGAAAAACTGAGCGTAGCCGTGATTATATTCGTCCTTTTTTGGAAAAATATCTACCTGAGCTAGCTAAGTATTATCATGCCAAAGCACAAGGGCTTAGTGCACAGCCTACAGTTACTGATGGGGCGAACATCGCCGTACTGAAATCGCTAAATACAGCAAAAACAAGCTCTATATCGAAGGCAGAGTTGGAGCTAATAGTAGCTAATGATTACCTAAAAGCCGGCAATTATTATCAAGAATTTATTGATACCTTCCCGCAAAATGATCAAGTACCAGAGATACACTTTTTACTTGCCGAAAGTCGATTTGCGGCGGGAGTGTATCGTGAGGCTATTGCTGCTTATGAAGTTGTTGCCTACAAGTATGCGGATTATGAACGCGGCGCGGTGGCAGGTTACTCGGCGATTGTTAGCTATGGCAAGTTGTTAGCCATATTGGATCAAGAGCCGTTAGCACCCGCGAAGTTAGATCAACTACGGCTGACTCAGTCACAACAGTCTCAGATTTTACTACCTCAAAATACATTGGCTAGGGATGAGCTGCATATCCTGCGGGAAAATTGGTTGCGGTTGAAAATTGCCAGCCAGCTGCGCTTTGCCAGTGTTTATCAATCGGATAGTCATGCGCCCGCAGTTTTAGTGAAGTCGGCGGAAGAGTTGATGGCGTTGGCTGAATATCGACATGCGGTTGATGCGGCAAAACAATTACTGCGTCGTGATCCGGCTGCGAAGAAACAATTACGTAAAACGGCTTGGCTGGTTATTGGTCACAGTGAGTTTGAGTTACAGCAATACGCAAATGCAGAAATAGCCTACGATAAAACCCTTGCTTTGATGGATAACAATGATAATGACGATAAGCGCAGTCGCAACAGTATCGTCGACCGCGTAGCAGCTAGCGTGTATAAACAAGCTGAGCAGGCATTGGCGGCCGGTGATTCTGTTGCAGCGGTTGATCAATATTTGCGTGTTGTTCAGGTTGCGCCGACTTCGGCAATTGCTGCCACAGCTCAGTACGATGCGGCTACTGAACTGATGAATATAGCTAACTATGAGCAGGCAGTGACGGTATTGGAGGGTTTTCGCCGTAGCTATCCTAATCACTCGTTGGTAGAAAGTATCCCAGCGAAAATGGTGGTAGCTTTCCAGCAGAGTGGCCAGTGGGCTATGGCGGGAGCTGAGCTGACCGCTATTTATCGCAAAAGTAATGATGAGGCGGTGAAAAAAGAGTCGCTTTATCAAGCTGCCGAGTTGTTTGAGAAGGCGGGCGATCAGGCAACCGCTATTAAACGTTACCGCAGTTATGCCAATGCTTACCCAGAGCCTTTTGCCACAGCAATGGAGGCGCGCTATAAACTGAGTGAGTTGTATCGGCAGACCAATCAAGCTAGTAAGCGCCGTTTTTGGCTGAAAAAAATCATTGCTGCAGATAAATCTGCAGGCGTTGGTGCTAGCGAACGCTCGCGGTATTTAGCCGCTTATTCCTCTAATGTACTTGCCGATGATGAGTATCAAACATTTAAACAGATCAAACTTAAACTGCCGTTAAAAACCAGCCTGAACAAGAAAAAACAGGCATTGAATAAAACCCTGGCTGCCTATCAAGCAGTAGCTGATTACGCCGTGGAGGAGTTTGCCACGCAGGCTACGTTTAGAATTGCTGCCGTTTATAGCCAGCTGAGTCAGGATTTAATGAAATCTCAACGTCCCAATAATTTAGATGAGCTGGCCTTGGAGCAGTATGAAATATTGTTAGAGGAACAGGCATTTCCTTTTGAGGAAAAGGCGATCGATATCCACGAGGCCAATATTCGCCGCAGTTGGAGTGGTATCTACGACGATTGGGTTAAACAAAGTTTTGCGGCATTGAAGGTGTTGTTACCAGCGCGCTATGGCAAAGAAGAGAGCAGAGGAAATTTTAGCCATGGCATTTATTAATATACAGAGCCAGTGGCTAAGGCATTTCCTTGTATGGTGGGCGATGATTGTTATGAGTGCTTGCCAATTTAATCCAGGTCATGAGCAAGCTGCCAGTATTGATGCGCTAGCTGATAGCGATGTGGATACCGTTATTGCTCGGTTGCCTAATCCTTATTTGACTAATTTACCCACTGTTAATGCGCAGGCCAAAGATCGGTTTGCTAAGGCAGAGCAGGCTGTTAGTAATGCCGATTGGTTACAGGCGGAGCAACATTTGCTTTGGTTAATCGAGCATTACCCTGATTTGTCAGGGCCTTATGTGAACCTAGCTATGGTCTATGGCCAGCTGGGGCAACAGGATAAACAGGCGACAATGTTTGAACGGGCCATTAATGCCAATGGTAATAATATCTACGCCTATAATGAATATGGGGTTTTGCTGCGTGAGCAAGGCGATTTCACTGGTGCCGAACAGCGCTATAAACAAGCGTTAACTGTTTGGCCAGATTACCCAGAGGGCCATTTAAATTTAGCTATTCTTTACGATCTATATATGGGTAAGCTAGATTTGGCATTGCAGCATTATCAAAGCTATAAATCCTTATTAGATGAACCATCGCGTCAGCTTGATGGTTGGATTATCGACCTCCAGCGACGAATGAATCACCAATAGGCAAGGGGATAAAAATGTTTAAAGCCAGTATTTTATTGGTAATTGCGACACTTTCCTCTAGCGTGTTAGCCCAAGAGGCCAAAGTAATCTTACGCAGTACGGTAACCGGTAATCAGGAGCAACCTAAGGTGCTTTATATTGTGCCGTGGCGGCAGGCTGAAACCCCGGAGTTGATTTATCAGCCTTTGCAGTCTTTGGTTGAAGGGGTCTATGAAGAAGTAGATCGTGATGAGTTTTTACGTGAATTGCATTATCGTGAAAAATTATCGACTAAAAAATAGTCGTAAATGTATAGCTTAGCCCTAATAAAAAAATATTTATCTGCGGATAAATATTTTTTATGCCATTGCGCTTATGTTCACAGTAATTTTGAAAAATCCCGCTATTATTATAGTGGTCATGCACACGACGACCTGATTAACAATTTTAAATTTGACTTATCACTAGGCTCATAACTAGGCCCAGGCAAGGAACAATCATGGATTTCTACAGTACTATTATCCGCTTTTTTCAAGATGGGGGCGCGTTTATGTACCCTATAGCTATCGTACTGGTGTGTGGTGTGGCGATAGCCATTGAGCGCTGGGTATTTTTAACTGCTGCTAGAGCTTCTAATCGAAAAGCGTTTAATCAACTAATGCCATTACTGAAAAAACGTAATTTCAATGAGGTGTTGCGGGTTTCTAATCAGTTGAAGGCACCGATGGGTCGTATTATTGGTGCAGGGATTGCCCGTTTGGCACAGAGTCAACGTCGTGACGATATTGAATATGCCATGGAAGAAGGTGTGATGGAAGCACTGCCAAGGCTGGAGAAGCGCACCCAATATCTGGCTACTCTAGCCAATATTGCCACTTTACTAGGTTTGCTCGGTACTATTATTGGCTTAATCGCGGCCTTCACTGCAGTGGCCAATGCTGACCCCGCTGAAAAGGCCAGCTTACTTTCACAAAGTATTTCAGTGGCGATGAACACCACGGCATTTGGATTGATTTCGGCGATTCCGTTGCTGCTGTTCCACGCTTTATTGCAAACAAAAACTACCGAAATTGTTGATAGCCTGGAGATGGCTGGCGTCAAGGTGTTGAATCTACTCTCTGATAAAGCTTTTAGTAGTAGTACTCGTGATAGCGATGCGGTGAAATAACTCACGATTTTATTGGATACCCTCGATGAGACGAGTAAAAAATAACCGCAGCTTGCGTAAAGAAGCGGAGCTGGATATTACGGCTTTCATGAATTTGATGATTGTACTGGTGCCCGTATTGTTACTGGGTATGGTTTTTTCACAAATTACAGTGCTGGATATCAAGTTACCTGAAAGCGCGAACAGTGCGGCTAGCGATAGCCTCGCAATCAAGCAACTTGAGCTGATTATTCAGCCGGATGGCATGTTGCTTAATTACCCACGGGGTACTTTACTAAAGCGTATTGCTAAAATTGTACCAGAAACGAGTAATGATGAAGTGGTTGATACCAATAGCCCCACTATTGCAGCTGATATGGTCTATGACTATAAATTACTTAGCCTGGTATTGCAGGAGGTTAAGCGACAGTTGCGGGAAACAGGTATAGAAAACCGTAGTATTACTGTTTTATCCCAGCCTGATACGCCCTATCAAACCATAGTTTCAACTATGGATACGGTGCGTTCTTACAAGGCAGTAGTGGTTACCTCAGTCGTAGATGCGGAGCTCTTTCCAGAAATTTCATTTGGTGATGCCCCTGTCATTGAGGCTGCCGCAGTTGATCATGCGGCAGCGGGGGAGGAGTTATGAAGTCTTCTTTGCGCGCCAAGCGCATGGCGAGAAATCATCGTCGTATGCAAAGTACCTCTAAACTTAATCTGGTTTCACTCATGGATATATTCACCATTCTTGTGTTTTTTTTGATGGTGAATAGTGGTGATGTTGAAGTCTTGCAGTCGGATAAAGATATTCTGCTACCGGAGTCTGTTGCTGAGCAAAGGCCCGATCAAACTCTATTAATAAAAATCAGCGAGAGTGATGTTATTGTCCAAGGTCGAGCTATCGCATCGGTGGCTGATATTTTAGCCTCCGACGATAATGCAATTAAAACCTTAGATACTGAGCTAAAATATCTGGCCGAGAGAAAACCATTATTGACTGATCTTGAAAAAGAAAAGGGCCGCGCGGTTACCATTATGGGGGATAAAAATATTCCTTATAAGTTATTAAAACGGGTGATGGCGACCTGTGCGCAAGCTGATTACCGCGATATATCTCTGGCAGTTAATGCGTTACCAAAAATGGACGAACAACGCTTTATTGATGCTAATTCAGCTCAAACTTCAGTAGAGGGGAGCTAGGCTGTGGTATCAATGGTAGAAGGCCGAGGCTCAGAGTTGGTGTTACCTTGGTCATCCAGTGCGCAGGAAGATACGACGTTCAGTAAAATCCTGGGGGTTCTATTTATTTTATTCTTGGTTTTGGCGGTTATTATACCGTTGATTCCGGTTGCTGAAATCACTCGTGAACAAAAAGAGGCTTTACCGCCACAGCTGGCGCGGGTGATTTTGGAGGAGAAGCAGCTACCAAAGCCTGAACCGATTAAACCCAAACCGGTAGAAAAGAAAAAAGAGGTCATAAAAGAGAAAATAAAAGAGCCGCAAGTAAAACCTAAGCCAAAACCACAACCGGTTGATTTGGTTAGACAGGCGAAAGAGACTGCAGCAGTTTCAGGCTTGCTGGCTTTTCAGGATGACTTGGCTGATATGCGTGACAGCGTCGATATTGCGAGTTTATCTAAGAATAATCTTAGCCGTGGTGAAGCTGAAGCGGCAAAAGTTGAACGTTCGATTATTACCTCCAAGGCAACTGCTACTAGTGGTGGTATTCAGACCGCAGCACTCAGCCGAGATACAGGTGGCTCGGCCTTGTCAGGCAAGCAAGATACCAAAGTTAGCAGTAGTTTGGATCAGCAGGCTAAAAAGCAGGGAGTCAACTCTGAATCTGTAGCGGCGGGAGGGCGTAGTGATGAATCTATTCGCCGTACTATGGATGCTAATAAGGGTGCAATTTTTTCGATCTACAACCGCGCACTACGTACAGATCCTGGTTTACAGGGTAAGTTTGTTTTCGAAATTTTGATTGCAGCCAATGGGTCGGTTATTGATGTGAAGTTGTTATCCAGCGAATTAAATAATGGGGAGCTGGATGGTAAGATCCTATCGCGGATAAAATTAATTCGTTTCCCTGCACAGGATGTTATCAATACTCGGGTTAATTACCAGTTTGATTTCTTGCCTTATTAATGAGTAGCTATGTTACTGGTTTTTTAGCTTGCTGCGTTAATTCGCTATGACGAAAGCAGTCGCTGATATGATCATTAACCATACCTATCGCCTGCATATAGGCGTAGATAATTGTAGTGCCAACAAATTTGAACCCGCGTTTTTTTAGCTCTTTGCTGATCATGTCAGATAATGCAGTGCTGGTTGGGATTAGCTGTTGCTTAACCCAGTGATTTTGTATCGGTTTGTGATCAATAAATCCCCAAATAAAGTTTGAAAAACTACCGAACTCTTTTTGCACTGCGATAAAAGCGATAGCATTAGAGCGTGTAGAAAACACTTTTAAGCGGTTGCGGACAATATCGGGGTTGAGTAATAGATTTTCTAATTTTTTGTCGGTTAAACGGGCAACTTTATTGACATCGAAATTGGCAAAGGCTTTGCGGTAACCCGGCCTCTTTTTTAAAATAGTGATCCACGATAAGCCCGCTTGGGCTCCTTCTAAAATTAAAAATTCAAATAACACTCGGTCATCATAAACAGGAACACCCCACTCGTCGTCATGGTACAGCTGGTAGGTTGGGTCATCCGAACACCAGTTGCAGCGGATAAGTTCGCTCATCATTTATATGTCCACGACAAATAGATATAAAATTAGGATCTAAAATACGATCAACTAAGGCAGTTGTACGCATAATGAACGATATTAATGCTAAATGAGCATCTCATATGCAATTGAAATATACCAAACCCGCTGTAATGGAGGGTGGTTATGCGTTGATAGAATCGTAAGGTCATAGCGACTCTAAATCAAGTTCAATATTATGCTCCGAATGAAGGTAGGCCTTATACCCCGCTTGTCTCATAATGTAAGTTGCCAGTTCGGAGCGGCGATCATCGGCAGGCGTAATCAGATAAACGAGCGATTTATTAAAACCAGGTAAGCGTTGGCGTAAAAAACTAATCGGTATATTGATACTGTCTTTTTGGTGATCTTTTTTATATTCAATGGCGAAGCGAACATCCAGTATTTTAGCCCCCTCCATGCTACTTACATAGTCTTTGCTGATCGGTGTGATTAGGTTTTTCTTGACGAGGGTGTTGAACCCTTCTTGGTCAAGCCGTCCTAAAACCCCATCCACATTCATTGTAACTGTTGCGTTGCGTGGCGTTTCAGCCACCAGTGCCTCGTCGCCAAAATAGTCTCCTTGGGAGAGGCTGAATTGTGCTCCTTCATAGGGGCCTTCAATCGCCGTTGTTACTATCGCTGAGCCGCGTTTAATAATATAAAAATAGTCGCCAGGAGTGTTGGCTTTTACAATGGTTTCACCAGCGAGTGTGGGAATATCTTCAAGCTGGGAAAATAACTGTTGGATGACAGTACTGGGTAGGTTGGTTGCTAAATTAGACCGAATGAATCTATTATCCCAATCTTCTTGGTAGTCATCGTCGATTAATTGATCATCGTCAAGAGGTATGTCACCACTATCTAGAAAATCAATTGTATAGTGTTGAGGGGCAGGAAGCAGCTGGCTGAGCTCTGTATTGGATATGCTCAGGATCAAGCAGTCCTCCAGGGCTTTGACACTACTCTCTGGAGGGAGACGAGTTTCTATTGCCTTACGGCTTTGTTTGTCTTTTGCAGATTGGCTAATACGTTGATCAAAGGACTTTCTTATTTCTACGTTACCCTCAACTAAAAAATGCAGCACATCTTGCTGACGTTTTTTCTTTATGAAGGTTGTTCCTTTTTTAACCTGTTGTAGTGTTAGTTGTTTAGATAAATTTGAGTAATATTTTTTATCAACACGGTCAAGTGGTGAAAATTGCTTAACAAAAGTTAAAGGATCTAACGTTGAAATGCGGCTCATGTAACGTCTCAATAGGGAAGAGGGTCAGCAGGTATATGGGTATTGTAAAGGCATTAATTTTATTTACTGTTAGCTTCTTCCCAATATGGGCTGCGATTATTTCACATTATTGAGTTATTGTTAGAATCCGGGGTGGTTTAAGCTATAGCTAAGAAAAACTTGGCACATATTTTTTATGGTTCAATAGAGTCATGCTTACTAAATCGTTATTATAAACTGGCGTTTGCTTTGGTTTATACCCTGCTACCGGTGAAACCGTTAAGGGTAGAGTAATAGGCTGATGATAGCTGTTGGTAGGTAAATAGCGGGTTTAGCCTGATAGTTTTGAGCTACTTTGATACTAGGGAACAGATAATGACAGTGCGGAATATTCAAACAGCTGTGTTTGAAGGACAAAAACCGGGTACATCAGGGTTACGAAAAAAAGTGACAGAGTTCCAGCAGCCCGGGTATCTGGAAAATTTTGTACAGGCGATTTTCAATACTATTGCGCCCTGTACCGGTAAAACCCTGGTGATTGGCGGTGATGGTCGTTTTTATAACCGTGAGGCGATCCAGATTATCTTAAAAATGGCTGCTGCCAATGGTTTTGCGCGGCTATTAGTTGGGCAGGGCGGCATTCTCTCGACACCGGCTGTGTCTTGTATTATCAGGAAATATCAGGCTTTTGGCGGTATTGTGCTCTCGGCAAGTCATAATCCAGGTGGCCCTGATGGTGATTTTGGTATTAAGTACAATGCCGCCAACGGTGGGCCAGCGTCAGAGCAATTGACCGAGGCGATTTATCGACAGACTCTGGAAATGACTCATTATATAACCCTTGAAGCTGATGCAATCAACCTCGATAAACAAGGTATGTATACATTAGGCAGCACCGTAATCGAGGTGATTGACTCGGTCAAGGATTACGCCGACTTAATGCAGTCGCTGTTTAATTTTGAGCAGATGCAATCCTTGTTAAGTAACGGGACATTTCGGATGTGTTTCGATGCTATGCATGCAGTGACAGGTCCCTACGCAAAAGAGATCCTGGAGCAGCGTTTAGGCGCGCCAGTGGGTACGGTGATTAATGCGATCCCGCTTACTGACTTTGGCGGCGGCCACCCAGACCCCAATCTGCTGCATGCACATGAGTTAGTTAGTTTGTTAACTGGCCCGGATGCGCTGGATTTTGGTGCCGCCTCCGATGGTGACGGTGACCGTAATATGGTTCACGGCAATAATTTTTACCTAAACCCTTGCGATAGTCTGGCGCTAATGGCTGCTAATACACAGTATATACCCGCTTATGCTGATGGTATTGCTGGCGTGGCTCGGTCGATGCCCACCAGCCGTGCAGTGGACCGTGTGGCGGCAGGGCTGGGCATACATTGTTATGAGACGCCGACAGGTTGGAAATTTTTTGGTAATTTACTTGATGCGGGAAAAATTACCTTATGCGGAGAAGAGAGTTTTGGCACCGGTTCGGATCATGTTAGAGAGAAGGATGGCTTATGGGCGGTGTTATTTTGGCTCAATCTTATCGCGGCTAAGCAGCAGCCGCTTGATCAAATACTTAGGGAGCATTGGGCTAAATATGGTCGGGATTATTTTACTCGCCATGATTACGAAGGCGTCGATAGCGCTAAAGCACAGCAGATGATCACTGAGTTGCGAAATAAATTAGCTGAATTACCGGGGACAAAGGTGGGTGAATTACTGATAGATTCGGCGGATGACTTTTCCTACGTAGATCCAGTCGATGGTAGTCAAAGCTCGGGGCAGGGTATCCGGTTGTATTTTAATAACGGAGGTCGGGTTGTTTTTCGTTTATCCGGGACAGGTACCCAGGGAGCCACTCTGAGGGTGTATTTGGATTGTTATCAGGATGATTCATCCCTGTTGTCACAAGAGCCCCTGCAAGCATTGGCCGACTTGATTGCTGCGGCAGATAGCGTTGCTGGAATCAAAGCGTTTACTGGGCGCAATGCCCCAGATGTTATTACTTGATAGAAGCCTAAACAGTATGATGTTTACTATTGAGGACGTAGTTTTCGGTACCATTTTAGGGTTGTTAACCGGCTACTGATAGTTGGTATTGCCGATGGTACAAGAACAGCGCAGCGAGTGATGTGAAGTGTATCTTCATCGATTGCTCGCTGCTTTAGTAAAATAAGCAAAAATCACAGTCGGCTGAACCTTTGTGCCACCCCGTTATCTACAGTGCAGCGGGCTGTATTTCTTCGACACAGGAATCACGGTATGCTTGCCAGTTTAGCCACTCGCTGTTTCCAGCGTCAGCAAACAAGTAAATTGACTAATGATACAATTCTTTTTATCCAAGATTCTCGCCGAAGATATGGCAATGCATGTCTCTGGACCACAACCAGATCATGCTGTAAATACTAAAGAGGTGGTGGAATCGCCTGTAGGGGCTGATAAACCCGCAGTAACATTGTTACCAGTGATGACCTGGTATGCACACCGCGTCATTATAGCTAGACGTAAATGCATCATTATTATGGAGGCTACTTCACGTTACGCGATGGTGTTTTGTGGGATGAAAAAAGCAGATTTTGAGCATTTTCCTGATTTGTTTCAGGACCGTTTATGGCGGGAAGTGTTTGCGGTTTGTGAGGGTATTCCAGAGAGCGATATCAGCCAGCTTTCAGCAACAGTGCTGAACATATGCGAGCAGCAGCGTTATCAAATAGGACATGATCGTTCGGTAACAGCGCATATTAAACAGGTTGCGGAGCATCTGGAGTTAATGGTGCGCTATCAGGGCGAAACGTTGCCCGTTGATAGAATGGCAGCTTTTGAATTTGGTGTTAGTGTCAATGAGCTATTAAGAAAGCGTCGTGGTGATAAAGATTATTTTCGACCGGTGGAGGCTTTTCAAGATTTATGTGGTGAATTAATAAGTGGTGATTTTATTGCTGTTACAGTAAAAGATATCGATATTAACAATAAGTTGCGAGAAAAACCCAACCACTTAAAATCGGCTGCTAAAAACTATAGTCATTCGCGAAAGGATGGCAATGTCATCCATGTAGACTTTAAAAATAAACACTAGCTTTATCTTCTAATACGATAATTTTTTGATTAAATAGGTTTCACTTAATGAAAAGCCATTTTTATGCTTATATTAGTAAAATTCGATGGCTGCAACGCTGGGGTTTAAAACGCAACACAGTTACTGAAAATGTCATGGAGCACAGCTGGGAAGTTGCCACTATAGCTCATGCATTGGGATTGATAAAAAACCGTTGCTTTAACGGTCAGCTCGATGTTAACGCGATTGTGGTTGCCGCTATGTATCATGATTGCGGTGAGGTGATTACTGGTGATATGCCTTCGCCAATCAAGTACCATTCCGAAGCAATTACTACCGCTTATAAGTCAATTGAGCGGCAGGCTGAACAAGAGTTGCTGAAGCTATTGCCACTCGAGTTACAAGTCGACTATAAAGCTGTAATTATTGAAGACAATGTTCCACTGGAACACCATATCATTATAAAAGCAGCAGATACCATAGCCGCTTACTTGAAGTGTCAGACAGAGGTGGCAGCGGGTAATACCGAGTTTTCTAAAGCTGCCGAAACCATCAAACAAAAGTTAGACGCAATTAACTTACCCGAGGTGGAGTATTTTTTACAGGTATTTGCCCCGAGCTATCAATTAACTTTGGATGAATTATTGACCTAAAGTTGCAACCTTGCCGCGCCCATTTGTCAACAGGGCTAACTTTTATATTTTAAAAGTAATACCATGATCTAAGCTTACAATGAGCGTGGTAGCTTGCTGTGCGTGGCCTGTTATAAGCTAATAACGACTACACTAAGGTCGTCATTAATAAAAAATATTATTTGAGGGATATTCATGATTAAGTTCAGCTGCAACATGGTGCGAAGCCTGACGGTGCTAATGGTGCTTATACTATTTGGTCTTGCCGGTTGCTCGGAGTCTGATGAACAATCAACCAATATGCCACAAGCGGAAGATATGGCCGTCGAAGGAGAGCAGGGTTATGACGCACAGGCCGCTGCAGCAGCCAGAGATAATGCTGAACAGATGTTTGTAGATTATGCTGATAACAACTTAAGAAAACTGAAATTAATAGCACGCGATGGAACGGTAAAAAGAGAGGGGAATTTTGAAGTTGATTATAAAAAGCTACCCAATTTTAAGGATATTACTCATATTCCCGATCGTAAAAGTGCTTTTTTTGACTATTTGCGACCGGCGATTGAATATCAAAATCAGCTGATTAGCGAGCGTCGGCAAATACTTAAAGGGATAGAGATTAGAATAAATCATCATTTGGAGTTGTCTTCAGCCCAGGAGCAGTATATGCAGGCCATGCGTAAACGTTATCGCGTGCCAGAAGAAGACAGCAGTGCCCAAGCTGTTGCTCTGTTGCTGCGACGTGTCGATACATTGCCGGTATCGATGGTATTGGCTCAAGCTGCGGTGGAATCAGCTTGGGGGACATCGCGATTTGCCCGTGAGGGAAATAATCTATTTGGTCAGTGGTGCTTCAGTAAAGGCTGTGGCTTGGTTCCCGAGCAACGCTCAGAAGGTTCGGTTCACGAAGTGCAAAAATTTAGCAGTGTTGATAAGGCGATTGGTGCATACTTTTTGAACATTAACTCTCACCCTGCTTATGTGCGCACCCGTGAAGTCAGGGAGAGAATTCGTGCTGAGGGCAAGACCCCTACAGGTGTTGAGCTGGTGCAAGGCTTAGAAAAATACTCGGTTCGCGGTGAGCACTATGTTAAGGAGCTGCGCAATATGATTCTTAGCAATGGCCTTGAGGCCGAAATAATAAAATCAACCTAAGCCAACCAATCCAATAGCCTGTTGCATTGCAAATTAGCTTTTGGCGCTATTGCCAAGACAGAGGTGTCAGCTGACTTCCAGCTACATTGCTGGTTTGGCTAACTATTGCCATAAAGTAGATAGGCTTCTAATGCTAAATAGTTATTTGATCACTGAGCGGCGGGATAAAAAGCCTTTGGGGCCAGCTCTGGTGCGGGTATTGTGCGTTATCGGCCTATCATCGATAGTAAATGTTTAAACCTCTTGTCTCTGCGGGCGGTATTTCCCATTGGTGTGTCGGCGGTGAGGCGTTACAATTGGCGCTGTTTATCTAATTATTTGGAACATTTTGCATGCCTCATTTTGAACTCGTTCTTGCTCTTATCCTGCTGGCGGCAATGTTTTGTCAATGGATCGCGTGGCGGGTGCGCTTACCCGCTATTTTGTTTCTGTTGATTGCTGGGCTTATCGCTGGGCCACTGATGGGTTGGGTTGACCCTGATGCGCTGTTTGGTGATTTGCTTATGCCGATGGTGTCGCTATCAGTGGCAATCATCTTGTTTGAAGGCAGTTTGACATTAAATCTCAAAGAAATAAAAGATGTAAGTAAAGTGGTACAGCGCATGATCACCGTAGGTGCTTTAGCCACTTGGGTGATCGTCGCCTGTGCCACGCAATTTATCTTTGATTTTTCTTGGCAAGTGAGTGCTTTGTTCGGTGCGGTTGCAATTGTTACTGGCCCGACTGTTATCGTACCTATGCTACGCTCAGTTAGGCCGACACGAAAAATAGCTAATATATTACGCTGGGAAGGGATTGCAATAGATCCCATCGGCGCGTTGATGGCGGTATTAACCTATGAGTTTATTCTCGCCAGTGTTGAGCATCCGGCGATCAGCCATGTATTTTTATTATTCTTTGGATCGCTGGCTACCGGCATCATCAGCGGGATTACCACTGGTTATATATTGGGTAAGCTGTTATCGAAAAACCTGCTACCAGAATATCTGCAAAACCTCGCGACTTTGAGCCTAGTGTTGATTTCGTTTACTGCATCGAATGCTATCCAGCATGAGTCAGGTTTAATTGCGGTTACAGTGATGGGAATGTGGTTGGCTAATAAGACAGATGTTGATATCCACCCAATCCTCAACTTTAAAGAACACTTGAGTTTATTATTAATCTCTATTTTGTTTATTGTCTTGGCTGCTCGTATTGATTTGAATCAGCTGGCGAGTATTGCTTCGAAGGCGTTATTATTACTATTGGTGCTGCAATTTATTGCCCGGCCAATAAAAATTTGGATTAGTACAGTAGGCTTGGATGTTAGTTGGCCAGAGCGCGGACTATTGGCTTGGATTGCCCCTCGAGGGATTGTTGCGGCGGCTATTTCAGCTATTTTTGCCGATAAATTAGTCGCTAGTGGTTATCCCGATGCGGCCTTGCTGGTACCGCTAACGTTTTCGATGATTATTGGTACAGTGGTATTACAAAGCAGTACG
Organism: Spongiibacteraceae bacterium; assembly: GCA_041677245.1. GTDB lineage: Bacteria > Pseudomonadota > Gammaproteobacteria > Pseudomonadales > Dasaniaceae > Oceanicoccus. The sequence continues at coordinate 148,550 of JBAYQJ010000003.1, forward strand.
GCACGGATCATTGCTGTCTGGTTAGGTGTTGCCGAGCCGCCACCAAAAGGGTTTTTGATTGTTGGTGCTAATGCATTTTCCATAGCGGTTGCACAGGAGTTGGTGAAACATGATCTGCGCTGCGTATTGGCTGACTCCAGCTGGGAAAATATTCGCCAGGCTCGAATGGCTGGGCTGGAAACATTTTATGGTAATCCTGTTTCTGAACAGGCGGATACGCTGCTAGATTTGAGCGGTATCGGTGGTTTGCTAGCTATGTCGCGTCAGCGTTATATTAATGTCATATCAGCGGTGCACTACCGCGCTGATTTTGGTGCTGATAGAATTTTTAGTCTCGCTGCCGCGGCTGATAGAAATCAGTTAGATAAGCATAAAGCATCCGGTAGTTACCAAGGCAGCAAATTATTCAGTGACGATATGACTTATGGCGATTTAGTCAGTATGGTAGTTAAAGGTCGGCAGGTTAAAAGTACTACTTTGACAGAGGAATTCGACTGGAATACTTATATGGAAAAATATGAAAAAACACGCTTGCCGTTATTTTTAATTGATTCCAAGGGGCGTGTTAAGCCATTTACTACTGATAATAATTTAACACCTGCAGTCGGCTCTATTGTACTTGCATTAAGAATGCAGGATGAAGTTACCGAGGAGGTTGTTGCAGCTTAATAATAACTTGGCCCTTTGGGTTACAGTTGTTTGGACTTTTATTGGTGTGCTCTATAGTGATCATTGAATCTACAAGCCTACTATCTACTTAGCCCATTAAAGAGCCACTTACGCTAAGGGTGAAAGAGTTACTATGAATTCTTTTTTTCGTTTATTGGGCAATGGAATTGCTCGCTATATCACTAAACCGCTGCCGCGCTATGAAGTGTTTTCTAATATAACCGAAGAGTTGTTAGAGCAGTATTTGCAGCCAGGTGACTTATTATTAATTGAAGGCAATAGCCGAGTAAGCACAGCGATTAAATATTTAACACAATCGACTTGGTCGCATGTTTGTTTGTATATTGGTGAGCGGGAAGGGCTTAATCCTTTGCTTGAAGCCGATTTAATCGGCGGTATTATGACTGTGCCGCTGAGTAAATATGAGGGGTTTAACCTGCGAATATGCCGGCCGGTCAATTTGAGTGAAGCGGATTTACAACAGGTATTAGATTACGCCATTAAACGTATAGGCTTGCACTACGATACTAAAAATATTATCGATTTGATGCGCTATCTATTCCCCATGCCGCCTGTGCCAACGCGTTTTCGTCGAAAAATGATTGCCCTGGGTAGTGGCGACCCTACTAAGGCCATTTGCTCCACGCTGGTGGCGCAGGCTTTTCAGTCGATTAAGTATCCGATCTTACCCAGAGAGATAGATATCTGTGCTATCGACCAACCGGCACTGTGTGAACAAGTGTATTTAGAGAAAAAGCATTTCAGTCATTTCACACCGAGGGACTTTGATTTGTCTCCTTATTTTCAAATTGTTAAGCCTACCTTACAAGCTAGCTTTAATTACAAAGTTATAAAATGGCAGGAGGACTAACACCTTTGTTATCTATGGCTAGGCATACCTTGGTATTTTCACCGTGGTATTAGTGTTGATCTGATCTGGGGAGATTTTGAACCACTTTTACCAGTTGCTGGCTAAATTGGTCTAATAATTGGCTATAGGCCTGTGCTTGCCCTGCATAGCTCGACCCCGCTGAGGTCTTAAATATATCGATTGCTCCAGCGAGTTTTTCCCCTGTACTGGTGTTAACCAAGCGCCAGTCAACTTTCAATAACGCTTGATTATTCTGATTAACATCCAGTGCCAGAATATGGCAGCGGATGGCTATCGGTGGTTGTTCATCCCGGCGCCAAGGAAAGGGATAAACCGGGCTGTTATTGCGCAATATAGATAAGTTTTGTTGTAAAACCCGCAGGATGCCTTGTTCTATGGGTTCGGCCCAGCGGTCAAAGTCTGAATAATTTAATTGGTAACTGCCGTTAGTTTTAAGTAGTTGGGGTTTGCTCAGATACTCAGCGATTTCAATAGGTCCCAAGCCAATAACGGTTGCAGTTGTTATTGAGCTTTGAGCCGGGGGACTGGATAGAGGCTGCAATAGATAATAGCGGGTAGTGGGGGAGCTGGAGCAGGCCACCAGTAAAATCAGCGCGCATATCAGCGTAGTTAAGCGGAGCATATTATTGGCCTCGTTTGCTTCGGAGTAAGGATTCTGGGTTACGGTCGATAGTATCTGCCATCGACTCGACAGCGGTGGCGGCTTTTTCCAGCTGTTTGGCAGATTCATTTAGCTGATACAGTAATGGTGAGTCATCAGAGAGCAGGTAGTCGGTATTATTGAGTGTCCGCTGTAAGTCTGTAGAGCCTTGGCTGATGCTATCTAAGGTTGTATTTAATTTATTGCTAAGTATGGGGAGCTCTCGGTTTAATTGTTCTAGTAGCGCGTTCGCTTGCTCACTCATTGGTTTGAGGTTGTTACCCAGGTTGCTTGCCTGAGTATTTAAATTGTCGGCAGCTGCTTTGAGGGAGCTGAGTGTCGAGTTCATATTATATCCGATTTGCTCAAAATCTGGATTATTGATGGTTTTTTGCAAGCTGCTACCAATAGCTTTGATTTGATCAAACAACTCTTCAGTATTGATTTTTTCGAGCTGTTGAGTAAATGCTTCCAAGTTGGTTTTTACCGTCGGAAATTGCGGGTTATCAGTTTCGACATCTTCGAAGTTAGTTTCTCCAGCTTGATAAAAATCAACATCGATATAGAGCAGGCCAGTTAAAATACTTTGCGTCTTTAGTTGTGCGGCAAACCCTTTAGCCAAAAGTTCGGCTAACAATTTATTGTTGCTAGAGCTAGACCCTATCCACTCCATGGCCTTGCTATCCAGTTTGACCGTGACGATGGTGGTGAAGTCGAGTTGGTTGGTATACATTTTAGTTTTTATCGACGTTACTTCGCCAATTTTTACCCCGCGTAGGGTTACTGGTGCGCCTACGCCTAAGCCCTTGACCGAAGTTTTATACACCAGGTCCATATCAATGGTGTCGGCAAACAGTGATTGTTTGCCAAAGAAAATAGTCATAAATACAGCGAGTATTACAATACCGACGACGAATCCACCGATGGCTAGTGGGTTGGCTTTGTTCGACATAGAGCAGTCCTTGTGGGTAATGCCAGTTGAGGTGTTGTTAATAGTTTACTTAACTATCTTCCACGCTTTAAAAAACGTCTTACTTTTTCTTGGTTGCTATGCTCGATTAAATCCCGAGGGTTGCCATAGGCTAGCATGGTTTTTTTCTCGGTATCTAAAAACACTGAGTTATTGCCAATAGCAAAAATACTAGCGAGCTCGTGGGTCACTATCACTATCGTAGTGCCGAGGCTGTTACGTAGTTCTAAGATTAATTCATCAAGTAATTGTGAGCTTAAGGGGTCTAATCCTGCTGATGGTTCGTCAAAAAATAATATATCTGGGTCTAGTGCAATAGCCCTTGCTAGTCCCGCACGTTTTTGCATGCCGCCACTGATTTCTGATGGATAAAAGTCCTCAAATCCCGCCAGGCCGACTAAAGCTAATTTGTAGTGGGTGAGTTCGCGTATATCTTTATCATTCAGTGTGGTGTATTGCTCTAAAGGAATAGCGATATTTTCGGCGAGTGTCATAGCACTGAAGAGCGCACTTTTCTGGTAAGTGATACCCCAGCGGCGGCGCATTGCTATTTGTTGAGCCGCCCCCGACTGGAAAAAGTTTTCACCGTCGATCAGTATCTCACCCTGTGCCGGTTGATAAAGACCTATCATATGTTTGAGCAAGGTACTTTTGCCGCAGCCGCTGCCGCCCATGATAATAAAAATATCGCCACGGTTTACATCAAAATTTAGTTCTTTTTGAACCACTTGACTGCCGTAGGCCATGGTCAGGTTGCGAACTTGAATATGTGCTTGGCTGGATTGTTGCGGTAGAGTTTTTTCTGCCGAAGTCATGGTTAAATACCCAGGCGGCTAAAGATGATGTTCAATACTGCATCAGCAATAATGAGATAGACAATGGCAGTGACCACAGCTTTAGTTGTTGCTTTACCCACGGCCGCAGAGTTGCGTCCACTTTGAATACCGGCTTGGCAGCCGGCGATGGCGATTAACACCGCGAACACCAGGCTTTTAAATAAGCCGGTAAACACATCGCTAGCGACAACGGCTTCTTGAGTCTGAGTGATGTATTGATTGAAGGTAATATCCATACCCATTGAAACCAGGCCGCCACCCAGTAAGCCCATCATATTGCTGAATAAGCATAGTAGCGGCATTACACAGATCAGTGCCAACATTCGTGGCAACACTAAGAATTCAATGGGGGAGATGCCGAGGGTGGTAAGGGCGTCAATTTCTTCGTTGGCCTGCATGGTGCCGAGTTGGGCTGCATATGCGGCGCCGGTGCGGCCCGCCATGACGACAGCGGTCATCAGTGCGCCCATTTCACGCATCATACCGATAGTGACAAGGTTGGCGATATAGATTTCAGCCCCGAGTAAGCGTAGCTGCACTAAACCAAGGTAGGCTAGAATCATCCCAATAAGCACACTGGTTAAACCAATAATACCGATAGCATTAGGCCCGGCCTGCTGCACAAAATAGATAAAATCAATCCCGCGAGTATTGGCTTGGCCTCGACACAGGCGGCTGATAGAGATGCTGATTTCACCAATAAAACGGATAAAGGCTTCTGTTTCTTTACGGGCTCGCTTGAGCCCGTGGCTGAGATTGATTGCGCTGAAATAACTTGGCTCATCGTGCTTTTTAGGGCTTGGGGCTACGGCTGTTGCTACTTGTAATAGTTGGTTTGCGCTACTGGGCAGTGCTGAGCAGTCGAGCTCGATATTTTGTTGTTGGCACCATAGCTGTAATGGGTATAGCCGCGACATAAATATTGAATCCCAGATAAAACTATCGTCAATCGCAATGGTGACGGCCAAGGTCTTTTGCGACTGTAACTGGCTGACGATACTATCTAGAGAGGGGCAGGTTTGGTGAATTAACCAGTGCCCGCTAAATACAAGTTGCGTTTGTGGCTTTTTATTTTGTAGTAAAAAGGTGGGGGCTATAGCTTGGCTGTACATTTGCTCGTGTTGAACCATTAAGTTTGGCTTTTGTAGTCAATAATGATGTCCATAGTAAGCATAAAAACACCTTAATGGAACGATTTAGGCTGGTATTGCTAAAGTGAAGTGAGACGAAAGGTCGTCGACGCAACTAGCTGGCGAGTTAGCTGTTGTGTATATTTTAATCGTTGGCACTTGTAGTGCGATATTTTTATGAAGAAGCTGCCACTGTAAATTTAGTTTCCAGTCGGTTGATATGGGCGTAGGCAACGACTACTGAGACAAGACCAAATAGCATGCCACCAGCGGCTTGCCCCATTAATACACCGGCCGCTCCATTCAAGTTCCCCCCAATGATGACGAACGGTAGCGTCCCCAACGTTGCTTTGCCGACATTGAAGCAGGTTGCGTAATAGGGTTTACCCAAATTATTAAAGGAGGAATTGGCGACAAACTGCGCGCCATTAAAAATAAAGCTGATGGCAATCCAGCTGCAAAATACCCGCATGAGCTCGGCAGCATTACCCTGTAGTTTAAATAAGGCAATCAGCGGATCTTGTAAGACAAACAGCACGGCGGAGACCGCTGCGACATAGATCACACAAAATATCAGCGCATTGCTAAAGGTTTGTTTAATTCGAGCGATTTTATTGGCACCAAAATTTTGCCCGATAATCGGTGCAATCGCACCCGAAAGGGCAAAAATCAAGGCAAAGGCTACCGGGATTATTCGGCCTATAATTGCAAATCCGGCAACATAAGCTCCACCAAACTTGGCTACAGCATTGATGACGATGGCGTTGCCAAGCGGCGTGACCACATTGGTTAACATCGCGGGCCCAGCGATAGCAAAAATGGCACGGAGGTCAGTAATAAAATCAGCTAAATTAAAACGGGTAATTAGCTTGTTTTTATGGCTTACCCCCCAAAAAGCAACGAATAATACCGCTACGCGGGAGATAACCGAGGCGATGGCGGCGCCCTCAACGCCCATATCCAGCGTGAAGATAAAAATAGGGTCTAGTAGCGCGTTGACAGCCCCGCCAATCAATGTGGCATACATAGAGAGCTTGGCATCACCCACGGCACGTATAGCCGCACTCATAGCCATACCGACAGCGAAGATGGGCAGTGATAGCAACAAAATGTTGGAATAACTAACGCCAATGTCTAAAGTTTCTCCACTGGCACCTAACAGCTTGAATATATCAGTTAAAAACAGCCAAATTATACTGGATGTAACAGCGGTCAAGATAAAAGCGAGGACTGATATATTGACCACATAGCGCCGCGCTTGTGACGAATTACGTTGGCCAATCATCTGTGATACCAGTGCCGCCATCGATATGGTAATACCAATGCTCAGTGATACAGTAAAAAAAGAAATACTGGCTGCAAAGCCAACCCCGGCAATAATATTGTCGCTATCTAGCATACTTAAAAACAGCATGTCGATTAGATCAACCAGGAAAACCCCCATCAGGCCTATGCCAGCAGCGCTGGTCATGGTCATAATATGGCGCATGATGGAGCCATCAACAAACTTGGCTGGCATGTGTTTAGGGTGGTGGGTACGACTCATGTTTAGTGCTCGTAGGAACGCCGAGTAAATCCACCAATTATACACAACCACTCTGGCTTGCGGGCGGGGACTACTGATCGCGTGCAAAGCGTGATGTAAATTTGCTGGTTTAAGCGTGTTGGGTGAATTACGCTGTGTCTAGATATGCTGCTGATGACGGTTGTAGTGTTTATGACTATGCTGCTCATTGGGTACTGAACCCAGCTGCTAGATAAATTACACGATTATCGATAAACCCTGTATTTGCTACGAGTGTTGCCTTTTGTCTGATATCACACCATTAGATGCCATTTTTTCCCAGCTCAACGCCGCTCGCCAATCCTGCCAGCGGCGTTTGGTGGTTTTGGCTGGAGAGCCGCAGTGGGGAGGCGAAATCATTGCTACATTGGTACAGCAATCAGGACTACAACAAACCTTGTGGGTTACCGAGCAATTAGCGCCGGCGTTAAACTGCATAACACGCAAGCAGGCGCGGCAATGGTTGGGGCGCGAGTTGGATTTATTGGTCTATGATGCCTACGCTGGGTTTGACCCCGATGCTCTGGCGGCCGTGAGCGGTGCTTTATGCGGTGGTGGCCTGTTAATCTTGTTGGTACCACCTTTGGCGCAGTGGCGCAGCTATGCTGATCCTGATTATTCAGCCATATTGGCCCATCCTTTTCTATCTGTGGATATTAGCGGGCGATTTGTTCAGCACATCATCGATAGTTTGAGTCTGGCCCAAGCAATATTATTATTAGAGCAAGGTGCGCCGGTAAACTTTCAGCCGGTTGTAACTAGTGCCGAGCCCTTATTGAAACGCGACGATGAGTGTTTGACTGATGAACAGGCTGCAGCGGTAGCGGCTGTGATCCATGTGGTAGATGGACATCGGCGCAGGCCGTTGGTAATACGTTCAGATCGTGGCCGCGGCAAGTCGGCGGCACTGGGCATAGCCAGTGCCAAGCTGATGCAGCGAGATAATATACATATTGCGGTTACTGCACCGAGATCCGCATCGGTAGCAACAGTGTTCGAGCACGCCGCCCGAGTATTGGCGGTTGAACCTGCTGCTGGTACAGCGCCTACGTCGATGACAGTGCTATACAGCGGCAGCGGCTCGTCCAGTTTACAATTTGTTGCCCCTGATGAACTGCTTAGAACACCACTTAATGTTGATTTATTACTGGTCGATGAGGCAGCAGCCATTCCCGCAAGCTTATTGGAGCAGTTTTTATCCCATTATAAGCGCATTGTTTTTGCCACTACCGTACAGGGTTACGAGGGTACCGGGCGCGGTTTTGATGTTCGTTTTACCCAAACCCTGCAGCGTCTAAGGCCGCAATGGCAGCAACTTAATTTGCAGCAACCGATCCGCTGGGCCGCTGGTGATCCTGTAGAGCACTGGTTATTTGAGGCTTTATTGCTTAATGCCTCAGCAGCGGATGATATTGATGCTGCCACCGTTGCTGCCAGGCAATGTGTTATTGAACGGCTTGATCGTGATGCATTATTAGCCGACAAACACACTTTGCGAGCATTATTTGGTTTGTTGGTACTGGCGCATTATCAAACCACACCTGCTGATTTACGTTTATTGCTGGACGGGCCCAATATATCGGTATGGGTCAGTCGTTTTCAAGGTAAAGTCGTTGCGGCAGCCCTGGTTGCCGCCGAAGGCGGTTTTGATGATAGTTTAGCTATGGCTGTCTGGCGGGGTGAGCGCAGGCCCAGGGGGCATTTACTGCCGCAAACCTTGTCGTCTCAATGTGGTTTACAACAAGCCGCGCAACTGCGTTATCAGCGAGTTATGCGTATTGCTGTTCATCCTCTAGTGCAGCGCATGGGATTAGGGCAGCAGTTAATGACAGTGATAATGCAGCAGGCACGAGTCGATAATAATGATTTTGTTGGCTCCAGTTTTGCTGCTACTGCTGATGTGCTAACCTTCTGGCGTCAGCAGGGTTTTGAGCCGGTGCGCTTAGGGCTGAGCCGCGATGCCAGCAGTGGTTGTCATTCGGCGTTGGTACTAGCTCCTTTAACCAATCGTGCCGAGTTATTATTTGATTTAGCGCGGCAGCGTTTTAATCAACACTTCTCCCGTGAGTTGGCGCTGCATTTTCAGTTTTTAGAGCCCGAATTAGTGGCAGTGTTATTGCTGAATAACAACGCAGCTAAGCAGCATCAATTAGATCAGCAGGACCACTTGGATATCGAGGCATTCAGCCGTGCATATCGCCAGCTGGAGCAGAGTTTGCTGCCATTGTGGCGTTTAGTTTGTATCGGGTTTTCCTCGCTAGTGCTGCAACAACACCTTAGCGCTGCGCAGCAGCAGTTGTTGATACAGTTGATTTTACAGAACCGTCCAATCAAACAAGTCGCCGATAGCATGGGTTTGAGTGGCAAGAGGCAGGTGTTAACCGAGCTACGTAAGCTTGTCACTACGATTATTCAGGCGAAGGAGGAACTAGAGTAGGCTCTCTGGTTTCCAACGTGAGTAATTACATGTTAGCGTGCAAATTCATGATGTTTATATAAAAGTGGGTAGTTTCGAACTTGTTTTATACGTATTTATTTCTTAACAGAATTTTTCGGGCTGAATTAATCTATGTTTAAATTGGGATGGTGCGCAAGTGTATTGATACTCGCGCAGAGTTATAGCTGTTTCGCAGAAACAGCTAGTGTCATTGATAGCGCTGTAGTTGATGTCACTGTAGTTGATGTAGTTGATGTAGTTGATGCCGCTATCACTGGGGTTATTGCGGAATCTCCTGTAGTAGAACCTGTTGTAGATGAATCTACTGTTGTTGAACCTGACATAGCGGAGGCTAGTGTAAATATTGAGGCAGAGTTTTCAGCAATACAACAGGATGAAATAGCTACTACTCAGGTCGCGCAAGCAGACACTAAAATAGCCCAACAAAAAAAATCTGAAGGGAAGCAGGTAGTTGCTTCGGAAAAATCCGAGAGAAAAAACGCTACAAAAAACTCTGGTGATAAAAAACAACAATCAACTGCTCCTGTTAAGTTACCTCGGGCAGTCAGTGTTGAGTTAGGTGAACCGGTTAAAATCAAAGAAGCTACACTGGTGCCTGCGCCGGTGGCGGAAGATGATGCCGAGGTGGGTGAGCAACCCACGGACAGTGAGGTGACAACAGCAGCGCAGGAATTACAATCGAGTAAACCTCTAGTCATGCTCAACACTGAAGTATTGCCGTCCACCACCACGCGTTTATCCTGGTCTCCCGCAGAATCTTTTGAAATGATTTCTACCCCAACTCCGGTGTTGATAGCACATGGTGCCAAGCCCGGGCCAGTGTTGTGTTTGACCGCGGCGTTACATGGCGATGAACTCAATGGCATAGAAATCGTTAGGCGGGTGTTATACAACATCGATCCGGGCAAATTATCCGGTACCGTAATAGGTGTTCCTATCGTCAATTTACAGGGCTTTAGGCGCGGTTCGCGTTACTTGGTTGATCGCCGTGACCTCAATCGTTATTTTCCTGGCAATCCCAGCGGTAGTTCTGCAGCGCGATTGGCGCACTCTTTTTTTACTGAAGTAATTCACCATTGCGATGCCTTGGTCGACTTGCATACTGGTTCATTTTATCGCACCAACCTACCGCAGCTACGCGCCGATGTTCGCAATCCAAAGGTGGTCAAATTAACGGAGGGCTTTGGTGCGACCATGGTATTACAAAGCGCGGGTGCAATGGGAACTTTAAGACGAGCAGCCGTGGAAGCAGGTATCCCGGCGGTGACACTTGAAGCGGGTGAATCCATGCGTCTACAGGAAAAAGCAGTGGAGCATGGAGTGAAGGGTATTCACACGTTAATGAACCAAATGAATATGATTAAAAGCTTTAGTTTGTGGGGGGATCCGCAGCCGGTGTATTACAACTCCGTATGGGTGAGGGTTGAGCGCGGTGGAATACTGTTTACTAATGTGTCTTTAGGCGATCGTGTCAGTGTAAATAGCTTATTGGGTGAAGTTAGAGACCCAATCACCAATACTAAGACGCAGATTTTTTCACCACAGGATGGGCGAATAATTGGTATGGCGGTCAATCAGGTAGTACAACCTGGTTTTGCTGCTTTCCATGTGGGTATACGTTCTTCTGAGAAGTTTGTGCCGGCACCTATAGTTGATAATGAAACAGGCGAACCTTTAACTGAAGCGGTGGCGACGCCAGCCGCTGACCTTGCCACACCAGTAACAGAGTCGATTAAAGCTGATTTGGGCACTTCGTCAGCAACAACCATAACAAACGTCGACACAGGCAGTACTGAAGATGTAGCGGAAAAACAGCCCGATACTACTCTGTCTCCAGAGGAGGACTTGGATGAGGAAGATACTGGAAATGATTTAATCGAGCGTAATCAGGGTGGCATCGACGATAGGGAGTTCGACTGATCTAAGTAATTAGCAATAGCTGGATTGGTGACGACTTAGCTTACATCAGCAGCAATGGTTGAATAACCTCTTTGTAACCATAGTCTAGATATCAGCCCTAAAATAGCAGAGCCACACATCACTGCAGCCATTGGTAGCGGAGTGCCATCGCCAAGCAGCCCCACTAAACCGGCAGCTAGTGCGCCGGCCATAAAGCTACAGGCGCCCAATAGTGCCGCTGCAGTGCCACTGTTACGGGGGAAAAATTCAATGGTGCATGCAGTAGCATTTGAAGAAACAAAGCTTTGGTTGCCGATAAAAACAATGACCAGTACAACAGTAACCACGAGACTTGGTGTTGTCGCCAGCCATATATAAGCCAGCAGTGTGACACCAACGAGGATTTGGATGGCCTGACCAAAGCGGAGTAATTTAGATGACAGATATTTGTACAAAAGCCAGACATTGAGTCTATTTAAAACAACCAGAGCAACAACATTGCTGCCAAAAAGAAACGGATAAAGTTGCTGGCTGACGCCAAAGTAAGACATATAGACTAGAGGAGATGCGGCAATAAAGGCGAACATACCGCCATAGGAAAAACTCTGTGCTGCGATAAATCCTAAGGCAGGTCGATTACTTAGCACTTGTCGATAGCGTTGCCATAATGTCGTTACTTGCTCGTGACGCACCCTTGTTTCCGGTAAGCGAATATAGGTAATGATGGCAAGGGCAAAGCAATATAGCAGTAAGAAAACGAATACGCCTTGCCAGGGACCAATTTGTAATATTCCCATCCCTAGCATTGGCGCAATGAGAGGCGCGAGCATCATCACTACGGCTACGTGTGCAAGATTACGTGCGCTGTTTTGGCCTTCGCTTAAATCACGGATAATGGCTGGTGGATTAACTACGGTTAAGCCCGCGCCCAGAGCTTCAATAATGCGAAATAGCCATAAGCTGTGTGCATCGGTGCTAAAAATAATACCGATAGTGCCGAGAGCAAATAAGGCTAAGCCTATAAAAATGGAATAGCGTCGACCAAAGTGGTCGGAAAACGGCCCGCCGATCAGTTGCCCAATTGCAAATCCAGCTAAAAATAAACTTAATGAAAGCTCTATCTGGTGAATATTTGTATTTAGCCCTTCGGCCATAGCAGGCATTGCTGGTAGATAAGCGTCAACTGCAAAAGGTGCAATGGCTGCGAGTGCAGCTAAGGTGATAATGGGCGCAGTAGTGGTTGCTGATTTCATAAATAATAGTGTGTCAATAGATCATGCAGTATTGCTATTAAAGTACTGTAGGGAAGAGGCACGGTATTCAATGCAGTTGGCTAGCTTAACGGCAATAGGCTTATGAAGCCAATATTATTGGCGGCGACTTATACTACTGTGCGGTATAAACGGCATCAATGTTCGCAGCCGCGAAGCGTTCAAAATTTACTCGAAGGCAAGCGAGATAGCTAGTCGGTTGTTTTTTTGGGCGGCAGTATTCCATTCACCTGCGGTGGTGGCAGTGGTCACTGTGGGATAAGGTTCTTTAGGCTCAAGGTAGCCTTGAGAGAATACTTCTGCAGTAATAGTTGAGTTGGTAAGCTCATCCACGTTATCAATATAGGTCAAAAACTCTGCTGAAGCGAAGTCATCAATGACAGGTTTTTGGTCAGCTAAAAACAAACAGTCGCTGAGATTCGTTTCGGGTGTAGGTAAAACCCATTGCCCAGCTGAGTCAGCGACTACGCAGTAGTTACCAGTATGCACATCAAAAAATACCTTGCCGGTAAATTGTGAAGTGGTTAACACAGCCAGTAACTCGCCGACCATATTAATAGCATTGTCATCGAGAGCTACCCTACCAAAAGGGATTTCAGGGTTAATATTAATTGCCCACGCTAAATCATCCAGCAATATCCTTGGATTGTTGTTCGTCGTCAGTATTTCCTCAACTTTTTGTATTGGGCTGAGCGATTTTTGCTCGCTGAAAGGTTGAGTCAATATGGCGGCACTGTTGTTTTGAGTGGCAAGGGTCTCCAGGCGAGTGTTGAGTGCTTGCAACTGGTTGTTGTTATTATAAAACTGATAGCCGAGCAGGATTAACATCAGCAAGATAGCCATTAACATCAGTGTTGGTATTTTAGGCGTTGATGGTGTGGTGGGTGAGTCGACTATGGTTTGCTTGTTAATTGGCTCAAGAGCCTCAGTAGTTGAGTCGTTAGCATTGAGATTAGAGCTGGGTTTTTGCTGGCGCTCTTTCATTAAGCGGCGCAATAATAATCGTGTGTTATCCTCTATTTCCTGCCTAAGTTTAGTGATATTTATGTCAAACAGATAGTCCATCTGCTGCTGTAGCTGCTGATGGTGTTGTTGCACTTGATTTTGTAACTGTAGGAGCTGTTCAGCAGCGGCCGGAACTGTATGTTTCTCGGTTAAGTTGGTTGGGGGGTGGTCTGTTTGGTTTTTGGCCAGATAGCTATGTTCAGAGCTTACCGTGGAGGCTTGATCATCTGTGGCAGTAATACCAAGGGGCGTTAATACCTTCTCTAAATTATCGTGTTTGAGTATACCTTTGCCCAAAATATCGATAGCTCCTAGCGCACGAGCTTGACCGACGTAGACATCGCCTTGCTCAGAGGTATACATGATCACGGCAATCATTGCGGTTTTGGGATTTGACTTGATGATTTTTAACGCTTGCAGGCCATCCATACCCTCCATGTGATGGTCTAAAAAAATCACATCGGGCTGGCGGTAGCTTAAATAATCCAAGGCTTCCTCAGCGGATAAAACTGTATCTACAGCCAGATCAAAGCGCGCCAAGATTTTACTCAGGCGAATTTGCGCTGTTTTTGAATCATCAACAATGAGTGCACGCCGCTTTTCCATAGACTGATCTTGCTTGGGTTTTATTTTATCAATAGCAGTGGAAAGTTATTTTTAACCGTTGGCAGTTTACCGTGAAATAATTTATTAGGCTATCGCGCCAGGTTTGTTGTGAGGTTTTTAACTGCGCTGTACCAATCCCATCAGTTTGTAGGTCAGTAATGCCGCAGAAAATTCGTAAGCATGAAAGCCTGCTATAGGTGCAAACTCCATAATGTCGAAGCCGATTATTTTCCGTTGTTTAGCCACTGATTCAAACAGCGATAAGGTTTGGTACCAGCCGAGGCCACCGGGTACCGGGGTGCCGGTAGAGGGGAATACCGATGGGTCCATACCGTCAATATCGAGAGTAAAAAATACCAACTCAGGAAAGTCGGCGGGCAGTTCAAATTCACTGATATTTTTTGGCACTAATATATCGGCATCAAGGTGATGGACGTTAAATGCTTTGCGGGTTGCTATTTCCTCTTCACAATAGGCACGGATACCAAGCTGAAACAGCGGAATGTCTAAGTCGACAATGCGCTTCATTACCGAGGCGTGACTATAGGGGTTGCCCTCGTAGGCATCACGCAGATCGGCATGAGCATCGATTTGTACCACGCCAAAGTTAGTTATGCCGGCATCTATCAGTCCCTTGATGACGCCGTAGGTCACTGTATGCTCTCCGCCGAAGGCAATCGGAAAATGTCCACCAGCGACAATTGCTTTAGTGGCAGCGGCGATATTGTCGATGACTTGATCAGCACTAACACTGACGTCTACCGGTGGGTGGGTGTAAATACCCAAGTCACAGGGTTTGCTATAGCCATCCCAGCTCTCTAATTGCCAAGAAGCTTCGAGAATGGCGGCTGGGCCCAACGCGGTACCGCCGCCGTAAGAAACAGATTCTTCATAGGGTACTGGTAGGATGTGAAAATGCGCATCTTGTTTGGCGGGATGCTGTATTTCAGAGCCGAGAAAAACAGGATAACCAGGTGCTGCCAGTTGATCAAAAGTGTCCATTGCTATCCTCTTATAAATACTTGCTGCTATGACTTGTGCAGAGCGTTTTGTTTAAATCTGCTCAGAGCTTAGATCGAGCGGATGGATTTACGACAAGCGTTGCTTGAAGTCTCCATAATCAAATTGTCGAATAACATTCAGCTCGTCTGTTTTGGCGTTCCAAATTGCGATGGAAGGTAGACCAATACCATTGAAGGTAGTGGTTTTAACCATGGTGTAGTGGGCCATGTCATCAAACATTAAGCGCTGACCAATCTGTAAGGGCTGATCAAAGCTATAATCACCCATGACATCACCGGCTAAGCAGGTTTGTCCACCGAGTCGATACGTGTATTGTTTTTCACCTGCTGTGCCTGAGCCAAAAATACCGGCGCGGTAGGGCATCTCTATGGTATCGGGCATATGACAAGTCGCAGAGGTGTCCAGTATGGCGAGCTCCATATTGTTGTAGCTTTTGTCTAGTACTTCGGTCACTAATACGCCGGTATGGATCGCGATGGCTTCTCCAGGCTCCATATAGACTTGTACCTTATAGCGCTGGCTAAATTCAATCAGACGCTGAATAAGACCGTCGACATTATAATCGGGGTGGGTAATATGGTGGCCGCCACCAAAGTTGACCCACTCCATCGTATGGAGAATATCGCCAAATTGTGCTTCGACAGCATCGAGAGTGCGTGCCAGTGGTTCAAAGCCTTGCTCGCACAAGGTATGAAAGTGCAGGCCAGTGATACCGTCAAGCGATTGATCTTCAAACTGGTCAACGGTAATGCCTAGGCGCGAACCGGGGGCGCAGGGGTTGTAAATGGCGGTGGCACCTTCTGAGTGTTGCGGGTTAATACGTAGACCGGCTTTTAAGTTAGTCCGTTGCTTGGCTGCTGCAGTGACTTGCGGTTTATATCGTTGCCACTGACTAAAGGAGTTGAACACCACATGTTGTGAAATGGATAAAATTTCAGGAAAGTCAGCAGCGGTGTAGGCGGCGGAAAAGGTGTGTACTTCGCCGCCAAACTCCTCATGACCCAGCTTGGCTTCATGCAAGCCGCTGGCGCAGGTGCCGCTGAGATAGCGACTGATTAAAGGCGCGAGGCTGAACATGGAAAACGCTTTTAAGGCCAGCAAAATTTTAGCACCGGATTCGCGTTGTACCCGCGCTAAAATTTGTAGGTTGTACTCCAGCGCTGCTTCGTCAACAACAAAGCAGGGCGAAGGTACCCGTGAGGGATCAAAATTAACGAAGCTGGCGCTGTTCATATCTACTGCTACCTTTTAATACATGGTCGGCGATTAAATCAAATCGAAGCCGGGCTCTTCAATGACTTGAACTGGCAAACCATATTTATTTAGGTCGGCAATAAAGGGATCAGGATCCATTTGCTCGACATTCCATACACCAGGCTGCATCCATTTACCTTCCAGCATCATTTTCGCACCGATCATCGCCGGTACACCGGTAGTGTAGGAGATACCTTGAGACTGGACTTCACGGAAGCAATCCTGATGGTCCTTTATGTTATAGACAAAGACCGTTTTTTCTTTGCCATCTTTAATCCCGCGAACCACACAGCCGATACAGGTTTTACCCTTGGTGCGTGGGCCTAATGTTGATGGGTCGGGCAATAAGGCTTTTAAAAACTGCAGCGGGATAATTTGCTGACCCTGAAATTCAATGGGTTCAATCCCTGTCATACCGACATTACTCAGAACTTCCAGATGTTTTAAATAGCTTTCACCAAAACTCATCCAAAATTGTGCCCGTTTTAAGCTGGGGTAGTGTTTGGTGAGTGATTCCAGCTCTTCATGGTACATACGGTAAATGTTGTAGGTGCCTACGCCTTCTGGACAGGTAAAGCTCTGCTGTGTGGACATCGCAGGAGTAGTGGCAAAAGCGCCATCTTCCCAGTGGCGACACTCAGCGGTGACTTCGCGGATATTGATCTCGGGGTTGAAGTTGGTGGCAAAGGGGTAGCCGTGGTCACCACCATTGACGTCGATGATATCCAAATACTGTATCTCATCAAAGTAATGTTTAGCCGCGTAGGCGGTAAAAATATTGGTCGCGCCAGGGTCAAAGCCAGAGCCTAACAGGGCCATTAAACCAGCTTTTTTGAATTTTTCTTGGTAGGCCCACTGCCAGCTATATTCAAATTTAGCGGTATCCTGTGGCTCGTAGTTGGCGGTATCCAAATAATTCACACCTGTTTCGAGGCAGGCGTCCATGATGGTTAAATCCTGATAGGGCAGGGCGACGTTAATCACCAGCTCAGGTTTGATTTTATTAATCAGTGCGACCAGCTCGGGTACGTTGTCAGCATCTACCTGGGCGGTGGCAATGGGGTAGTCAATTTGCGCAGCAATTGCCTTGCACTTGGCTTCGGTGCGGCTAGCCAAGGTGATTTCAGTAAATACCTCGGGTACCTGGGCGCACTTGTGGGCGACAACCTGGCCGACACCGCCGGCTCCGATAATAAGGACTTTAGCCATGGGGAACTCCTTAGTTCTCTTTTTCGTAGTAGGTGTAGCCTTGCAGGCTGTTGTTAAAGGTATTAATCATCTGTTGGCGTTCGCGGGCGGTAATACGGCCCTCGCGCACGGCGCGTTCAGCGGTATTGCGGTAGCGCAGTTGCATTTCCTTGGGGTGATACTCTACATAGCTCAATACATCGGCGACAGTATCACCATGAATCTCTTTGACGATTTCATAACTGCTATCGCGGTTTAAGCGTACGCTGACGACATTGGTATCGCCAAATAGATTATGCAAATCACCGAGGGTTTCCTGATAGGCGCCGACGAGAAAAACCCCAAGATAGTATTCTTCGTCCTCGTTTAAAGCATGAAGTGGCAATGTTTTTGTTGGTTCAGTATCACCAATAAAGCGGTCAATTTTGCCATCGCAATCGCAGGTAATATCCGCAATCACTGCTTGTCGAGTCGGGCGTTCATTTAAGCGATGAATCGGCATGATCGGAAATAGTTGATCGATAGCCCATATGTCCGGCAGTGATTGAAACAAGCTAAAATTGCCGTAATAAATGTCGGCTAGGGACTCTTTTAGGTTGATCAACTCGGTGGGAATACGGTCCATAGTCTCTAACAGAGCCAGAATCCGGTGTAAGATTTCTAAAAACAAATTTTCGGCAACGGAGCGAGTGCGCAGGTCGATTTGACCGCGTTTAAACAGTGCTCGTACTTCGTCACGGTAAAAATGCACATCATTGAAGCATTCCTGAACTCTGCTTGGTTGCAGGTAGTTGATGATTTCTCGCATGTTAGCCAGTAGCTCAGGCTCATCGGCATTAGGCGTTGAGATACCTGCTGGCTCAAAATTGGTCGTGTCGAGAATATTGAATAGCAATACCGACGAGTAGGCCACAGTGGCACGACCAGATTCAGTAACAATTGTGGGGTGGGGGATGCCATTTTCGTCCAGAGTGTGGATCAGTGTTTCGACAATATCCAGACAGTATTCATCTAAGGTGTAGTTGCGGCTCTGGTCATCACCGCAGTGCGCACCTGTGTAGTCTACCGCTAAGCCGCCGCCAAGATCGATGTGGTTCAGTGGAGCGCCTTCTTTTACCAAGTCGGTATAGTAACGGCAGGCTTCGACCACGCCACCACGGATTTCCTGAATACTGGGTATTTGAGAGCCCAGGTGACAGTGCAATAATTGCAGGCAGTTCAGCATGTCTTCTTTTTTTAGCGTATCTACGACGTCGATCAGCTGGGTGCTAGTCAAGCCAAAAATACTGCGGTCGCCGCTAGTTGAGTTCCAGTGGCCGCTGACCTTAGTACTCATTTTGACTCGTACACCAATGGCGGGCTCAATACCTAAAATACGGCTGCGCTCAATGATTATGGCCAATTCTGCGGGTGTTTCCAGCACAAAAAAGCATAGGAACCCCAGTTTTTTGGCCTGTAAGCCTAAATCGATAAATTCTTCGTCTTTATAGCCGTTACAGATGATCAGGCTGCCGGGTTCATCGAGCATGGCTAAAGCAGCAATCATTTCCGGTTTGCTGCCTACTTCTAAACCATGTTGGAAGCGCGCACCAAAGGCGGCAATCTCTTCTACCACTTGTGCTTGCTGGTTGACCTTAATGGGGTAAACACCGCGAAAACGGCCTTGATAGTCCATTTTTTTAATGGCATCACCAAAGGCGGTGTTCAGACGGTGAATCTGCGCGTCGAGAATGTTTTCAATACGCAGTAAGATAGGCATTTGCACATCTCGCTCGCGCAAGCTATCGACAATATCCATTAACTCAACTGAGGTGTTCAGGGTTTGGGCGGTAACATTGCCTCTACTCGAAAGTCCGAAGTAGTCATTACTCCAACGTTCAAGACCATATAAGTCGATTGATTGCTGTAGTCCCCAGTCCTGATCGTTGTGTTGACTCAATGTTTTCTCCTATAGCGGTAACGGGCTCTAAGCCAGTATTATAACGGTTTGTACGGCCCTTCGCGCGGGCGCGCAATTCTGCCTTAGATAGAGCGCAAAATCCACTAAGGAAACGGCTTTTGCCAGTGTGGCTACCAAGGTTAATCCACAGGACTTGAGCTGTAAAACACTCCCCGCTAAAACATTCGCTACACCTTAGTCAGCGTCTATAATCCTTACTGGTCTAGTGGCGTAGCATTCCACTGGATATCTTCTTCTTTGATAGTTAACGCCGAGCCGCTCTGTTCGCCTGTTAGCCAGGGCCTTAGCGCGGCAAAAATCGTTGGTTGTCGATATAAAATGGGGGTTTTTAGCACTAAACTGTCTCCCATTGTATTTAGCAATATCAAGTATTGTGAGGACTGAGGGGTTGCTGTAATTTGTAGCTTCTGTTGATCGACGATGACGTGCTGTTGCTGCAACCAGGCTATTTCATGGGCGAGTAATGCCACCTCTTCGAACAGGTTTTTGCACCATGGCCGCATTTTTGCAAAATCAATAACCGGCTTAAACGCTATACGAATATTGTTATAAGTACAGACTGGGCCTTTGAGCGTGAGTTCCCAGCTGGGCGTTACTGAGGGTAGATGTTGTCGATGAATGGCTAAATCATCATCGAGGGCCTGGTCATCTGCTGCAATTAAGTTATTACAAGTGTTCTGCTCACAAAATTGTTTTAGGATTTGATGCTCAAGTAACGCCTGTTGAATAGGACGAGGATGAGTCAGCATCACAGAGTGCCCTGCGATATCTATAATCACCGCTAAGTCTGCGCTCGACATTAACTGAACTGGTACGCCACTAGTAATTTCATTTTGTAGCTGGAGTAATTCTGTCGCATAGCGGTCGACGCCTTTGGACCAGCGAAATAATTTTTGTTGGTCATCCCCAACAGCATTTTGTCGCGCAAGAGCAGCCTCAAAAAAATAAGCATCGGCCAGCAGTAACAGGGCGATGCTGGCAAACTGCTGGCGCGATTCTGCTGGTGCCCCGTTTAAAGCTTTTATCGTACGTTGATAGCGTGATTCGACCGATGCGTTACCGGCAGCATAAGTGTGCATCGTCGGAGCAACGATTAGAATGATCAGTAGATTAAGTTTTATGAGCAAATTTAACATCACGGTGGCATTTGGTTTTTTGCAGGGTAAGTGGAGGTATGTTGCCGATAAAACGTCTTAGTACATAGCGGCCACTCGTAGTTTCAGTTTGTCATGACTAAATAGATTTATCCCATCCGAATTTTTCCAGCAATGTTTTAAAGCTGCCATTAACTGGTGCTGTTAAGTTGATGTCTTCACCGGTATCCGGTTTTTTAATGCTTAGCTGATAAGAGTGTAAAAGTAATCGTGGTGTTTGTAGTTGTTGAGAAAAATAAATATTGTGTGTTGATTTTCCGTATTTGGGACAACCAATAATAGGGTGTGATATATGTTTGAAGTGTCGCCTAATTTGATGTTTTCTACCGGTTAAAATTGTTGCTTTAACCAGTGAATATCGACTGGCGGGGTATTTGTCTATAGCCACAGGTAGCTCTATGGTATTGAGTCGTGTAAATGTCGTTATCGCGGCTTTGGCGGGTTTTTGCTGTTTAGGGTTTTGCCGCTTACTTTTAAATTCATCGATTGGTTTGAGCGGGTGGTCGATAGTACCGCTAGCGGGGCAATATCCTCGGCAAATGAGCAGATAATCTTTCTTGGCGGTATTATCCTCGATCTGCTGGTGTAGTAGTGCGGCGGTTGTTGGGTTCAACGCAAATATAATCAGTCCGGAGGTTGGTTTATCAAGCCGGTGGACAGGGTATATATACTGGCCTATTTGGTCCCTGAGTTCTTGCAGTAAGAATCTGGTCTCATATTTATCGATATTGGTCTTGTGGACTAAAAGTCCCTCGGGTTTGTTGACTGCCAAAAACTGTTCGTCCTGATAAATTATTTCTATGTCATTCATTGGCATGTCTGATTGTTAGTGGGGCGTCGGAGGTTAGAGCGTTGTTGAGATTACTGCTGGATGGCGTATGTTACTATAGAAGTGGACTACCAATTAAGGAAAACAGGCTTTTGTTATTATCCGGACAATGTAAACGACTACTGGCAACTCGATGGTATCACCATCAATTTGGATAAGGTCTCGGTGATTGATAGTTATCTGGCTGTAGTGGCATACCATTAACGGTGTCCAAATTGATGTCGAGGGGCAAGGTTCACAAGCTATTGTTGATACAGTCAAGGCGGTGCGAGTCTTTGCCGTTTAGACGATGGCCGATCGTCAATATGATGCTGATAGTTTGACTACTAACCCCTATATCGTAGAGGTCAACTTATATGCAGATGATATTCAGCGCTTAATTAGAAAAAGCAGAAGCTGTTCACGATACTATTAATAGCTTATCGATTTAACTTCAATGCGCAGAGATAATACTGGCCGCAGCGTACAACGATAGTATTATGGGCGTGGGGCTGCGAGTCAGAAGGCTGCATTAGTATTGTTGATCGATACTCCACCAAGGCTAAGCCGTCCTCGTCTTAATCATCGTCTAAGTGTGTTACATTGGTACGCTATGACAGTTTTTTCACTATTTTTTGGCTGAAA